>NZ_JAVCWL010000001.1:0-492564 GCF_030846505.1 Massilia pseudoviolaceinigra
CTTGCGCTTCAATTTTCAATTCCATGATGATCCCTATACCATCAGCGGTGCACTGCGTCGTTGCAATGTACCGCCGCAAAACAAAAAAGCCCTCGCAGCGTCGCTGGGAGGGCTTTCTCAGTGATAGGGCTTATCAATCACCAAGCAATAGCTCTCCCAGCCGCGGATGCGAAGCGTGGTGGTGAGCGGATTGCTTGGTGAATGTGTTCATCAAATCATCGTAACGTGTGGTGTGCGGCATGTCAACCGATGGCCAGCCGCCGGTAAATGTCTCTACTGACCTAATTTGGCTCGCACCGCATCGGCCATCGGACCGACTTCCTTTACCGCGGCAACCAGCTGTTCCTTGTTGATGCCCAGCGCCTCGGTCCAGTATCGGACCTCGTGTTCTTCATGGACGTTAATACGGCTGCGGTCCTGCTGCCCGCGGATATGGGTGTCATCTGCCATGTTGGCCTCCTTGCGATTGTCGAGTGCCAAGCATCCCATGCGATGCGATTTTGTTCTGTTCGCTTGCTCACGCAAGCATTCAAGAACGTCGCCACGCAAGCGCCTGCTGCCTGCGCTGCGCCGCGGCGATATTTACCTGGGCGCATTCGGATAGCTGACGATAATCGACAGCGGCTGTGCGCCAACCTGCCTGATGCCGACCTGCGCGCCCTTGTAGAGATAAGCGGCCATGCCCGGCGCCAGACGCTCGGTGGCGCCATCGGAAGTGACTTCTCCCTGTCCGGCGAGAACGTAATACACCTCGTCATGGTCAATCCGGTGCACGCCGATGGCAGCCCCCGGATGGAGCACGCGTTTGCGAAACTCCATCGAACGCGGCGCGGGCACGGCATCGCTGATACGGTAAGCCGTGGACATGCCGATCGCCCCGTGCGGCGGCGCTTCGTCGCGCTTGACGTCGTCTTCCCGAACGACGACCATGGCTGGTCCTGCAGCCATCAACAGCATTGCCAGCATCATCCGATGTCGCTCCTCGTATTCCGTTCGGCAGCCAGCCATGCCGGTGCCCGCAGGCGCATTAAAGCACGTTCGCATGCCGTACCGTTTCTTTGCACTAGGAGAATTACATGTTGGGAACACTTGTCGGGGACATCTACGGTTCCCATTACGAGAAATCGCGCACGCCAGTGCGCACGCTGCCCGAGCTGACAGCGGCGCACTCGTTTACGGACGACACCGTCATTACGCTGGCGGTGGCGCAGCATCTGCTGACGGGAACGCCGCTCAAGGAAGCGTTTCGTACCTGGGTTGCCCACTATCCGCAAGCAGGTTACGGCAAGCTGTTCGCCGCCTGGGCGTTGGGATCGTCCTCGGAAGAGCTGGTGAGCTGGGGTAACGGTGCGCTGATGCGCCTCGGCCCGGTCGCCGCGCTTGCCACAAGCCTGCAAGACGCGCGCCACGTGGCGGCGGACATCACGCGCTCCACGCACGGCCATCCAAGCGCGATGCAGGCGGCCGACATCTACGGGCAGTTACATTGGGCAGCGCTGCACGGCGCCAGCAATGCGGAGTTACTGGCGTCATGGAACGCTGGCGGCGGCAGCCTGCATGCGGGCGAGGCCAATCACCAGGCCGGTTCCCCGATGCGTGTGCGCGCCGACGATACGCTGGAGGACGTGATGAGCTGCCTGGCGGAAAGCGACGACTTCGATTCGCTGCTGGCCGCCTGCCTGTATCACGGCGGCGACAGCGACACCATTGCCGCGACCGCCTGCGTACTCGGCGAGGCGCTCTGGGGCGTGCCGCAAACGCGGGCGGCTGCCATCGCCCCCTTCCTGGACGATCGGGTACGGGCGGCCATGGAGCAGCTCGATGGCGCCATCGACCGCCTGAACCACACCTAGCGTTCCCGGACGGCGTTCCGCGGCGACCACCGCAAGCGTCAGAGCGCGTCCAGCGCCGCGGCGATACGGGAAATCCCGTCCAGCGCGCCAAGCGCAATGCCGATATCGCGCGGCAAGCCGACGGCCGATTCGCCCGGATTGACCCGAATCAGCGGGCGCTGCTGGCTTTCGCCGAACACGCGCACCGATGGAATCCACGTGCCGGCGCCAATTTCGATGATGACCGCCTGGCGCTGGCGCGCCAGCCAGACGTCCAGACGGTGCTCCTGCTGGTCGGCATGCAGCGAATCCCACAGCCGGTCGCCAAACATCAGGATGTTCGGCCGTGCGATGTCGCCGCAGCCGGGACAGCGTGGAAGCGGGCAAGTGAGCAGGCACTGCTCCTCATCGACCACCGGCACGAACGCTTGCGCGGACCAGGTCGGCTCGCCGCAGTCGCCCAGGCATTGCAGTTTCTCGATGCTGCCGTGGCATTCGACGACGCGCTCTTGCGCCATGCCGCTGCGCTGGAATTGTCCATCCACATTGCTGGTGAAAACAAAGGCCCCGCCAGGTAGGCGCGCGGCGATCTTGTTCAGCAGGCCAAACCCTGCGTGCGGCACTGTGCGCCGGTACAGCTGCAGGCGGTGTCCGTAAAATCCCCAGGCCAGCTCGGGACGTTTGCGAAAGGCGCGGGGATTGGCGATCTCTGTGAACCGCAAGCCGTGCGTGCCCAAGGCCGGGTAGGCGCGCCAGAAGCCCTGGTCGCCGCGAAAGTCGGGCAGGCCGGAATCGATGCCCATGCCGGCGCCGGCCGTGATCACCAGCGCGTCAGCCTGAGCGATGAGGGCGGCCGCGTCGACGCAAGCCTGGTCGAGAGAGCTGTTCGTCATACGGACATTCTGTAGAAAATGGATGGCTGTCATTCTACGGCGTTTGGTTGAACGTGCCTTCCAGCACCAAATTCCCTGGCAATTGCAATGCTCAACCGCAAAATTTATTTGAGGAAAAAGGTCACTTGTTTGATATTGGTCTAGGCATTTATTGAACCAATCAGAATGCGAGGTATACAGCTCTGTAACACTGAAATCTCACGTCATGGGAGGTTCATCATGTATTTCGAAATCTACCAACAAGCTTCGGAAAAAGTCCGTAAAGAGTGGCGCTGGCGTTTGAGGGCTAAGAATCACGAGATCATCGCCAGTGGCGAGAGCTACAGCTCGCGCGCGAAGGTGCTGGCCGCGATTGAACTGATCAAGTCCGTCACCGCACGTACCAAGATCGTCGAGGGCTAAGTCGTTCCGCCCCCGCCGGACAAGCCGCCGCAAGCGGCTTGTCCGGCGAGCATTCAAGGAGATTATGATGCAAAACAATTGCCGTACTTGGAATTTGACGAGTGACCTGCCCAGGTCGCTTCCGCTGACGCTGCGCGACCTGGCTGGCCGCCGTGTCCGCGTGGTGCCGTTCGGCGCACTCATCACCCAGGATTTCGTGGCCGGCCGGGTGACGATCTTCCTCAATCAAGCCGGCCTGGTCCGCGACGTTGTTGTGGAAAACTGCGGCTAACCGCATGCCACGCCGCAAGGCTGGGGCGTCGCCCGGCGCCCCGTTGCTCCCGCTATTTGTTCAATACTTCCGGCCCCAGTTTGTCGAGCATGCGTTCCAGCTCTTCCCTGTCTTCCCGCGCAACCCCCTGCCGTTGCAACGCCTGGCCCACGTAGTGCCCCATCACGCTTAACTCTTCACTGGTGATTGCCATGCCCCGGTGCGCCAGGGCCATCGAATCGCCCTCGTATTTGCACGGCCCGCCGGAGAGGGCGCACACATGCGAGACCACGCTGGCCTTGAGCCGCGGCAGATTGACGCCCTCGAACGTGCGTTTTGAGCGCGGGTCGACCGACACCTTCGAGACGAAATCGTCGACCACCGCCGTCAGGCCCGCCATGCCGCCCAAACGCACGAACAGGGAAGGCTTGGGCGGCGGCGCAGGAGTGGAGCAAGCGGTCGTGCCGGCGATGGCGACCACGGCGAGCAGGGCGGCAGAAATGCGAGTATGTAGTTTCATGGCGAGGGTTCCCGGTTGCCATGAATGCTAACACTCAAGCCGTGCAAGGGTGGTTCCGCTTCGATGGTGCGCGCGCGAACGCAAGCATTCGGCGCGCGGGCCTATACTCGCCGTTTTCCTACCGACAGAGAGAACACCATGAGCGATTCCGAGGTCAAAGTCATGCTGAGCGAGATCACCAGTGGCGCCGGCGCGACCGTGCTCAATGCGCATCGCGCCGCAGTGACCATCGCGCAGTACATGCAATTATGTGAAGGCTTGCGTGGGATTATTCCGGATGGCGAAGTCAGTCTGGTGGCTGCCAGATTGACTGCGGGAATTATCTCGAACCCGAATTTCGCCTTGTCGACCGAGTAAGCTGCACGGCGTCTTACCTCGACGCCGTCCCTGCCGTTACCGGCAAAAATGGCGGTAACGGGCTTGCCGGTTGCCCCAGTGGCTTGCGTCAACGGCGTTGCGCCCGATGGTGGATTTTTGCCGCTATCAGGCTGCAAACCGCCTCCACCACCACTTCCGGGGCCACCTTGTCCAGGCAGCCGTGGTGTACTTCCGGGCACACGCTCTTGTAGCAGAAGCGGCACGGCACATCATGGAACAGCAAGCGGCTTTCCACCTGCCACGGCGTGTGCTGCGGGTTGGTCAGCGCGTACAGCGTGGCCAGCGGCGTACCCACGGCCGCGGCAATATGCGCCGGCCCCGTATTGTTCGACAATACAACGGTGGCCAGGCGGATCGCCGCCCCGAGCTGTCCCAGGTCGAGCTGACCGGCCAGCGAGTGCGTGCGCACGCCGCAAGCGCTGCGGATGCCATCGATCAGTTCCGCCTCGTGCGCATCCCCGGTCAGCACGATCGGGCAGCCGGTACGCCTGGCCAGCGCGCGGATGACGTCGGCCCAGCGCGCCGGCGGATAACGGCGCGAGGCCGCGCTGGCGCCCGGGTGCATGAGTACCCAGGGCTGGCGCGGTTCAATGCCGCGTTCGCCGAGCATGTGCCGCACCGCCTCCACATCGTCCGCTCGCACGGCAAACTGCAGGCGCGCGTTGCTGTCGCCGCAGCAACCGATGCTGGCCACCAGGTCGAGCTGGCGCTGCACTTCGTGCCGGATCACCGACTCGGGCTCCTTTTCCAGCACCCAATGCGACAGCATGCGGTAGGGGTTTTCCCGGCAATGGCCGAGGCGCAAGGGAATGCCCGCCATGTAGCACATCAGCGCGGCTGGCAGGGCGCTCTGGCTGTAGGACGTGAAGATCACGGCCGCGTCGAAGCGGCGCTCGGCCAGGCGCGCGATGAAGGCGCTGTCGCTCGACGGTGGATGGCCGCCGCCAGCCTTGATCCACGGCGCCGCATAGCCGAGCACGGCGTCCACATCGTCGAGGTAGGGCGCCAGCGCCGCGCCGCTCCCCGAACTGAGCAGGGTGAGCACGCGGTCCGGCCGCGCCTGCTTGACGGCGCGGATCGCCGGCGTGCACATGAGCACGTCGCCCATCGCATCGAGGCGCACGCACAGGACGTTGCGCGCATCGGCCCAGTCCGGCGCGCTCATCGGCGCGCCTCGTCATCGTTGACGATCATGACGGCGGCCCCGTACAGATCGGTGGCGATGCGGGTGGGAACGCGGTGCGGGCCAAGCTGCCACTCGGTTTCGTTGCCCTTGTCGATCAGCAGCGTGCGGCAGCCGGCGCGGTTGCCGGCCTCGACGTCATGGAGGATGTCGCCGACCATCCACGATGCCCGCAGATCGATGCCGTGCTCGCGCGCGGCGCGCAGCAGCATGCCGGGCATCGGCTTGCGGCAGGTGCACGGCAGGGCATACGCCCGCACCTTGCCGTCCGGATGGTGGGGGCAGTAGTAAAAGCCTTCCAGGCTCAGCTGCTCGCGGAACAGCAGGTCGGCCAGGCGCCGCTCGACGCAGTCCATGGCCGCTTCGTCAAAGTAGCCGTGCGCGATGCCGTCCTGGTTGCTGATGATGAAGAAGCGGTAATCGCAGCGCGCCAGCAGGCGCAGGGCGGCACCGGCGCCACTGCACAGGGTGATGCGGCGCGGCTCGGCGTTGTAGGGCACGTCATCGACCAGGGTGCCATCCTTGTCCAGGAAAATCGCTTTCATGTTTTATGGCCAGGAAGATTCTTGCATGGGCAGCACGGTGATCTCGGCCACCACGCTTTCGCGCGGCAATAGCAGCACGGAGCGGATGGCCTGGGCCACGTTCATCGGGTCCTGCAAGGTCGCCTGGTCGAGGTCGGGGAAGCGGTCGAGCAGGAAGGGCGTGCGCATGCCGCCTGCGATCACGGCCGTGACCTTGATGTTGTGGGGCCGCAGTTCGGCATGCATGGCGTGCGACAGGCCCAGCAATCCCCACTTGCTGGCATGGTAGGCACTGGCGTTGGGCCAGGCGCGCTTGGCGGCGGTGGAGGCGACATTGATGATGTGCCCACCCCCGGCCGCGCGCATGTGCTGCGAGGCATATTTGGCCAGCAGGAATGGCCCGTTCAGGTTGGTGTTCATGACGCGCATCCATTGCTGCGGCGTCATGTCGGCCATCGGCAGGGTGACATCGGTGCCGGCATTGTTGACCAGCACGTCAAGGCGGCCGAAGCGCTCCAGCGCCGTGCCGATGGCGTGCTCGGCGCTGGCCGGGTCGCCCACGTCGAAACCGAGGGCATGCACGCGCACGCCGTGTTCGCGCAGGATGTTGGCGCTGACGGTGGCCATGTCGCGGTTGATGTCGGCGACGATCAGGTCGGCGCCGGAGCGCGCCAGCAGCTGGCACAGCGCCGCGCCGAGACCGCTGGCGCCGCCGGTAACGAACACGGCTTTGCCGCGCAGGCTGGGCGGTTCGTGATCGAGGTGTTGGTCGGACATGAGGTATTCTCCTATCGGGTGGACAAACGGGAAACGGCGCACGCGGCGCTGCCGGCGGAAACCTGCTTGCCGACCACGTCGGCGTAGATGGCCGCGGCCTTGCGCGCCACGTGGCGCCAGGTGTAATGCTGGAAGGCGCGGCGCATGCCTTCGTCGCCCATGCCGGCCGCCAGGGCCGGGTCGCGCTGCAGCAGGGCGAGCTTGTCGGCCACCGCCTGGGCATCGCGCGGCGGCACCAGGAAGCCGCTCGCGGCATCGAGCACGGTATGCTTGATGCCGCCCACGGCCGCGCCGATGACCGGCCGCGCGCAGGCCATCGCCTCCACCGGCGTGATGCCGAACGGCTCGTACCAGGGCGTGGTGACGAAGACGTTGGCGGCGCTGTACCAGTAGCGCAGTTCGGCCCGTTCCTTGCGGCCGGTAAAGCGCACCTGCGCGCCCACGCCCAGCTGCAGCGCCAGCGCGCGCAGGCGCGCCAGTTCCGGCGTGTCGTGATAGGGGCTGGCGGCAGCCTCGCCGCCCACCACCAGCAGTTCGGCGTCGATGCCATGCTGGCGGCGCAGCAGGGCCAGGGCGTGGATGACGGTATCGATGCCCTTGCGCGGGACGATGCGGCCGAGCTGCAAGACCAGGAACTTGCCCTGCGTGAGGCCCAGCTTCTGGCGCGCCAGGCGCATCGGCACCGGCCACAGTTCGTGCGGATCGAAGCCGCAGGGGGCGATGTCGATGCGCTTGCCGGGCGCGTCGTAGAACTGCTCCATGTCTTGCCGGTCCTGCGGGCATTCGGCGATGATGCGGTCGGCGTGGCGCATCAGGCTGTTTTCGATCTGCAGGCGCGACGGCGGAAAGGCGTCCGCCGCCCCCTGCGCGCGCAGCCTCACCTGGCCCAGCGCATGAAAGGTGATGACGAAGGGAATGCCGAGCACCTCCTTGAGATGCTGCGCGACCATGCCCGACATGAAGAAGTTGGCATGCGTTACATCGTAGAGCGCTGCCTGGCGGCGCGCGAAGCGGGCCACGAAGCGCGCGAAGGTGTCGATGTAGGGCAGCATGCGTTCCTTGGGAATGTAGTGGGCCGGCCCGGCCGGCACGTGTACCACGCGGATGTTGTTTCGCCAGTGCACCAGCTGCTTCTGGCCGATGGCGTCGCGCCGGGTGAAGATGTCGACCAGGTAGCCGGCCAGCGCCAGCTCGCGCGCGAGGTGGGCCACGTAGACGTTCTGGCCGCCGCTGTCGACGCTGCCGGGCGCGGCCAGCGGCGAGGCGTGCTCGCTGACGATGGCGATGCGCCTGACGGCGCCATCGGCGCGCGGGTCCGGATGTAAGTCACCAAGTAACATGCCAGCTCCTTTGTTGATTTTTTAGGGGGATTTGCTTAGTACAGCTGCCCGTGGAAGGGGGCGCGCGCCAGATCGGTCACGTGGCACAGCGCGCGGTCCCAGTCGTCGCAGAAGCGGCCGATGGCAAAGCGTTCGCGCGCGCGCCGCCGCGCCTGGGCCCCGAGCGCGCGCGCCAGGGCGGGATTGCGGCCGAGCTCGCGCATGTGCCCGATCAGGGTGTCGAGGCGGGTATCGATGAAGCCGTTTTCGCCATTGGCGATGACGGTCGCCATTTCGGTGGTGGCCAGCGCCACGACGGGCATGCCGACCATCATCGCTTCGATCACGGCCAGGCCCAGGCTGGTGTAGCGGATCGGGTTGAACAGGTAGCGGTAATTGGCGGCGAAGGCGGGCAGCCTGGCATGTTCGATTTCGCCCAGGCCGCCAAGTTCCTGCGCCCCCATGCCGACCAGTTCGAGCGGCACGTCGGCACGGGCCGCTTCGAAGATGTCGGCGCCGAGCCGCCGGCCGCGCCGCGCCAGATGGTTGATGACGACCAGGCCGCAGTCGAGCTGGCCGCGGTAGTGAACTCCCTCGGGCACCTTGACGCCGTGCTCGATCACGCAGCTCGGAGTGGTGCCGCTGTCCCACATCAGCGCGTTGAAGGGGGTCACGTGTACCAGCAGCACTTCGGGCGTTTCGACCAGGTGGCGGGTATCGGTGGGGTGTTCGCGCGGCGGGTCGTGTTCTATATAGATGCGCGGCAGCGCGCGCTGGCTGGCGCTGAGGAACTCGTACTGGTCTTTCTCGTACTGCTCGTCGTCCTGGAAGATGATGCAGTCGAACTGGTGGTGGCGCGCCTCGGACACCGGCATGTCGTGCACATTGTCGCCCCACGGAATATTGGTGCTGCGGCCGCCGTAGCCGGGCGGGCGGCCCGGCTTGGACAGCACGTAGAACTCGTGCGGCGCCTGGGTGAGGTAGTACAGATAGCTGCCGTGGGTGTGCCAGGTCAGCACTTTCAGCCGGCGCATGGCGGCCTCGCGTGCATGTGGTCGTGCGGAGCGGTTGTTGGCGATGCCATGGTGCCTCCCTGCGAGCGGTGAACGATGAGAATGGTTCGATTCGCGGACAGGCGGACGAGTTCCTGCTGTATCGCGCGGTTTGAATCTGCATCAAGTGCATGCTTGATGGAGCGCGGGGACAGGGAGGAAGGAGAAGAGGGAGGAGGGTGGTACCGTTGAGAACTCGCCGTTCCCGCCAGTGCTCCGGAAGTCGTTTCTGCCAGTGCCAGAAACGACGGTGCGTGCTGGGAAGACTTAGTTGGTCGTGCTGGCAGTCACAAGCCGTCCGGCATCGCTTTTGACGAACTGTTCCACGGTGTTCAGCGTCGGCGCCAGGAAGCGCAGCGGCGCGGCCATCGATGCCACCAGGGTGGCGTGACTGACTTTGTCGAAATGCAGTTCCTGCACCGCCACCCCCTTGCCGCGCAGCCTGGCCGCCATCGCGCCCGTGTTGCGCATGGGCTCGACCAGCTTGTCGTTGTTGGCGGCAATCAGCAGGGCCGGTGGCGTACCCGCCTTGGCGTGGTTGATCGGCTGCGATTCCGGTGGCGAGTTGGGGAAGTGGAATACCGGCTGCGTGACCTTGTTTTCAATCGGCAGGAAATCGTACGGTCCGGCCAGGCCGATCCAGCCGCGCAGCGCGGCCGGCTGCATGCCCTGTTTCGCCAGCCATTGCCGATCGAGCGCCATCATGGCCGCGTTGTAGGCGCCGGAGCTGTGGCCCATCACGAACAGGCGCGCCGGGTCGCCGCCGTAGCGTCCGATCTCGCGCACGGTCCAGGCGACGGCACGCGCCGAATCATCGAGAAAGTCGGGATAGCGTACTTCCGGATACAGCCGGAAGTCGGGAATGACAGCCACGATGCCGCGCGCGGCCAGCGCCCGCCCGACGAAGGCGTAATCCTCGCGCTCGCCCTTGGTCCAGTTACCGCCCAAAAAAAACACGACGACCGGCGCCGGCACGCCGGTGTCTTCCGGCGAGTACACATCGAGCTTGTGGCGGGCGTTCTCGCCGTAGGCCAGGGCGCTGCCGCTGCGCAGGCCGCTGCCGGGCGAGAGCGCGTTGAGGGTCGGCAGCGGCGAGCAGGCAGCCACGCCGCCCAGCAAAATCGCGCCGAGCAGGGCCGCGTGCAGTTTCTTCATGGTTATCTCAAATGGGTAAGCGTCGGCCCATTATATCGACGGCTAACAATCCGCCGTGTACGCTTGAGTTCGCCTAAAGCATGCTTAATCCCCGCGGCAATGCGCCCTGTACTGGACCGGACTCATGCCCGTGTGAGCCTTGAACTGGCGGCTAAATGCGCTGTGATCGGTGTAGCCGCAGGCGTAAGCAATCTGGGCGATGCTGTTCTTGGTGCCGGACTCGATCAGCGCCATGGCCGCACCCAGGCGCGACTGCAGCAGCAACTGGCGCGGCGAGTAGTGAAACACGCGCTGGAACAGCCGCTCCACGCGCGAGAGCGACAGGCCGGCATTGGTGGCCAGTTCCTCCATGCTGACGTTGGCGTGATAATTTTCGCGGATGTGGGCGGCGATGTCGGCGATCTTGCGGTACACGGGATGCAGTTCGTCGGCCAGGCCCAGGTCTTGCGAGGTGCCGGCCAGGCCGACAATGGCGCCGTTCTCGTCGCGCAGGGGCGTCTTGTGGGTCAGGCACCAGCCGCGCGCGCGGCTCGGGTACAGGTGCAGTTCGAGGTGCTTCTTGAGCGCCGTGCCGCTGTCGATCACGTGGCGGTCCTGCGCCTGGTAGGTCTGTGCCAAAAGGCGCGGATGGACTTCGAGCGCAGTGCGCCCGATCAGCTGATCCTTGCTGCGCAGGCCGCAGCGCCGCACCAGGGTGGTGTTCACGCTCACGTAGCGGCCCTCGCGGTCCTTGACAAAAAAGGCCACGTCGTTGAGCGCGTCGAACAGGGCTTCCAGTGAGGCCAGCTGCACCGCGCGAATGGCCGGGGCCTCGCCAATCAGCGTACTCATGTCCATCGGGGGTCTCTCCAGTTCGGTCGCAATGCGGTAGTATAAATCGGCACGGCGAAAATAATTGTGCCGATTTGAGCCTTTGCACGCTCGTCCATCGATCAAGACCGCGGCCCTTGACAGGGCTAATCTGGACGCTTCTAAACCGACCGGCGCGCCGGAGAAAGCAAGGTACCCCCATGTGGCAAGGTGTGATTCCCGCTGTATCGACAAAATTCAATGAAGATGGTTCGCTCGATATGGGCGAAATGGAGCGCTGCTTCGGTTTGCAGATGGAGGCCGGCTGCGATGGCCTGATCGCCTGCGGCTCGCTGGGCGAAGGGCCGATGCTCACGCACGACGAACGCATCGCCGTGCTGCGGCTGACCAAGCAGGTCACGGGCAGCAAACCGGCCATTCTGACGGTGGCCGAAGCGGGCACGCGCGAAGCCTGCGCGCTGGCCGAAAAGGCTGCCAAGGCCGGCGCCGATGGCCTGATGGTGGTGCCGAGCACGATCTATCACAGCAACCACCGCGAAACCATCGTCGCCCTGCGCGCGATCGCCGCGGCGGGCGACTTGCCGATCATGATCTACTCGAACCGCCTGGCGTACCGGGTCGACGTGACCACCGACATGCTGGAAGAATTGGCCGACGATGCGCGCTTCGTGGCGGTCAAGGAGTCGTCCGACGATATTCGCCGCAGCACGGAGATCATCAACCGCCTGGGCCAGCGCTACGACCTGTTCACCGGTGTCGACAATCTGGCGTTCGAGGCGCTGGCCGTGGGCGCGGTGGGATGGGTGGCGGGGCTGGTGCTGGCCTTCCCGAAGGAGACCGTGGCCATTTTCCGCCTGATGAAGGAAGGCCGCCAGGCCGAGGCGCTGTCGATCTACCGCTGGTTCCGGCCTTTGCTCGACCTGGACGTGTCGACCTACCTGGTGCAGAACATCAAACTGGCCGAGGCAATGGCGCTCGGCTCGACCGAGCGCGTACGCGCGCCGCGCCTGCCGCTCGAAGGCGAACAGCGCGCGCGGGCCGAGCGCATCATCCGCGCGGCGATGGAGACGCGTCCGCAACTGCCGCGCTTCGGCTGACGCAGTGGTGCGGGGGTACGATGCAATCGTCGTGGGCGCCGGCATTGTCGGCGCGGCCTGCGCGCTGGCGCTGCGCGAACAGGGCATGACGGTGGCGCTGGTCGATGCCGCCACGCCGGGTTCGGGCGTCACGGCCGCCGGCATGGGCCATCTGGTGGCGCTGGACGAGAGCAGCGACGAGCTGGCCCTGTGCCTGATGTCGCTGCGGCTGTGGGACGCCTTCATGCACGACCATCCGGGCGTGGGCGAGCCGTCGCGCTGCGGTACCTTGTGGGTGGCCGAGGACGAGCATCAGCTGGCCGAGGCGCACACGCGCGCCGCGCGCCTGTCGGCGCAGGGGTGGCACGCCGAAGCGCTCAGTGGCGACGAGCTCGCGCGGCTTGAACCGGCGCTGCGCCAAGGCTTGTGCGGCGGCGTGCGCGTGCGCGGCGACAGCGTGGTGTATCCCCCTGCGGTGGCGCAGTTCCTCAGCGAGAAATTCACGCGTGCCGGCGGCGAGCTGCATCTTGGCCGGCGCGTGTGCAAGGCCGGGCAGGGCGGCATGACGTTTGAGGATGGTACGCGCCTGGGCGCGCAGGCCGTGGTGGTGGCGGCCGGCGTGCAGTGCGCGCGCCTGATGCCCGAGCTGCCGATTTTCGCGCGCAAGGGACACCTGGCGATCACCGACCGCTATCCCGGCCGCCTGGCGCACCAGATCGTGAGCATGAATTATGGACAAAGCGCCGCCGGCGACGATGCGCTGGCGGTCGCCGCCAACGTGCAGCCGCGTCCCACGGGCCAGTGGCTGGTGGGGTCGTGTCGCCAGGATGGGCGCACCGACAGCGCCATCGAGCCGCCGGTGCTGGCGGCCGTGCTGCGCAGCGCAATCGGTTTGCTGCCCTGCCTGGCCGACATGAACATCGTGCGCGCCTGGACCGGCATGCGGCCGGCGTCGCCCGATGGCCGTCCCCTGATTGGCGCGCATCCCGGGCGGGCCGGCACCTGGCTGGCCTGCGGCCACGAAGGACTGGGCGCGACCACCGCGTTCGCCACCGCGCGCCTGCTGACCGACCAGATCATCGGGCGCGCCAGCCAGATCGATGCGACGCCGTACGCGCCGGCGCGTTTCGCGGCATTGGCAGAGGTCAGCGATGGCGATTGACGACATTGTTGTGCAGGTGGACGGGCAGCCGGTCGCGGTGGCGCAAGGGGCGAGCGTGATTGCGGCGCTGGTGCTGGCCGATTCGCTGTGCACGCGCCGCTCGGTCGGCGGCGAGGCGCGCTTTGCGTTCTGCGGCATGGGCTATTGCCAGGAGTGCCGGGTCAGCATCGATGGCCGGCCGCACCGGCTGGCCTGCCAGAGCGCGTGCCGCCCCGGCATGGTGATCGTCACGGGCGCGGGGGGCGGGGCATGAGCGCGCCGGTGATCGTGCTCGGTGCCGGTCCGGCGGGCCTGGCCGCGGCGGAGGCGGCGTCGGCCTCGGGCCAGAGCGTGCTGCTGGTCGATGAGAACAGTGCGCCGGGTGGCCAGATATGGCGCGGCGGCCCGCAGCGCTGGCGCGACGAACGCGCCAGCCGGTTGTGGGAAGCGCTGCGTGCGCGAGCGCACGTGACCATGCTGGCCGGGGCGCGCGTGGTGGCGCCGGCTGGCCCGCGCGCACTGCTGCTGGAAACCGCCGGCGGCGCGCTCATCCAGCCGTGGGAAAAGGTCATCGTGTGCAGCGGCGCGCGCGAATTGCTGCTGCCATTCCCCGGCTGGACGCTGCCCGGCGTGACCGGCGCGGGCGGCCTGCAGGCGCTGATCAAGGGCGGCATGCCGGTGGCGGGCAAGCGCGTGGTGGTGGCAGGCACCGGACCGTTGCTGCTGGCGGTGGCGGCGACCGTGCGCGAACATAGCGGTGAAGTAGTGGCGCTGCTTGAACATCGCGCCAGCGCGGATCTGGCGCGCTTCGCGGCGCGGCTGGCGCTGTCGCACCAGGGGAAGCTGCTGCAATCGGTGCAGCTGGCGGCGCGTTTGCGCGGCGTGCCGTATCTGCGTGGCGCGAGCGTGCTGGCCGCCGAAGGAAGCGGGCGTATCGAACGCGTGCTGCTGCGTCGGCGCGGGCGCGACAAGGCCATCGACTGCGATTTCCTGGCGTGCGGCTTCGGCCTGACGCCATCGCTGGAACTGGCCGCGTTGTTCGGCTGCGCGGTGGAGCAGGGCAGGGTCGGCGTCGATGGCGCGCAGCGCACCAGCGTGCAAGGTGTGTGGGCGGCCGGCGAGTCGACCGGCATCGGCGGCGTGGACAAGGCGCTGGCCGAAGGGCGCATCGCGGGACTCGACGCGGTCGGCGGCGCGCCGCATGGGCGCGACCTGCGCGCGCGCGGCACGGCGCAGGCGTTCGGCGCGCTGCTGGCGCAATCGTTTGCACCATTGCCGTCGCTGCGCGCGATGTGCACCGGGTCGACCATCGTCTGTCGCTGCGAGGATGTGGTGGCGGCCGACCTGGCGCCGCACACCGGCTGGCGCAGCGCCAAGCTGCAAACGCGGGCGGGCATGGGGCCTTGCCAGGGCAGGGTATGCGGGTCGGCCTGCTCATTTTTGTACGGGTGGGAGGCGCCGGGCTTGCGCCAGCCGGTGTTCCCGGCCAGCGCCGCCACCCTGGCGCTGCCCCAAACGCACAGGGTGGACACGGTCGCCCGTGCCCACCCCGAATTACCGCAACAGCAGACTAATTAGTCGGGCGTGCCGTCGCTGCGGCGTCCCACGTTGCTCTGCTGCGACTGGCGGCTGCCTTCGTCCAGATCGGCCGATTGGCGGTTCTGCTTGTTGGACAGGCCGGTGTCGTCATCCATGTCCTGATCGGCCGACAGGCGTTTTCCGCCGGGGCTCTTCGGCATGCCGCCGGCAACATCGTTGGATTGATGCTGTCCTGGGATGCCTTGCTGCTGGCTACCGGTTTGCGAGCCGGAACGTTCCGTGCTTTGCTGGCCGATCTGAGAGCCTTGCTGCGAACCGCCTTGCTGTTGCTTCGAGCCGCCCAGGCCGCCCGACTGCTGCGAGTCGCTCAGGTTGCCCGACTGCTGCGATCCGCCCAGGGTCCCCGATTGGTTCGATTGATTCAGATTGTCTTTTTCGACTGTGCCGCCACGCGACGACGATTCCGATTTCTCGTTGCCGCCATTGCTGGATTGATTGTTCCCCTCGCTACGCTGGTTCGAGTTCATATGTTGATTCCTTTCCGAGTAGACACAAGCATAGGGTGGCACCCGCCACTTGCGGAGGGACGGGGTTAGCGTCCAGCCCGTAAGCGGCGTTGCCAGGATTGGAATCATGCGCGTCCCTTCCCGGGCGATGTATCGGAACACGGTCCGAAACTGTGTAGGACAAATCCCCAGTGAAGCGAACCAGCGGTACCGGGGTATCGAGTACCAACAGGACGTCGCCTGTTGTCCTACAAAGTGCATGCATCCAGTCCTATAGCCGCGGCGATGCGCGCTGCTAAGATGGATTTGCTTGATCGCTCATCGGCGCGCAGCTGATGGGGTCAGACAGAGGCATTAGCTAAAGGAGATGACCATGGCTACAAACAACCAAGGCAACAAGCAAAGCGGCAGTCCGGGGAGCAAGGGCACCAGCAACCGCGGGTTTGCATCGATGGATCCCGAGCGTCAGCGCGAAATCGCCAGCGAAGGCGGCAAGGCTGCGCATCAGAAGGGGACGGCGCACGAATTCACGTCCGAAGAAGCGCGCCGCGCGGGCAGCATGAGCCACGGCAATCGCCAGTCGGAGCAGGGTGGCGCCCGTGCCGGGACCGACAAGGCTGACAGCGGCAACAAGCAGAGCGCGGGCGGCGGCAGCAAGGCAGGCACCGACAAGCCACGCTGAGCCGGACCGTGACGGGGTGCGGCGGCTCCCCATTTTTGTGGGACGATTCGTACAGGCAGCCTGGGGGATGGGGTAGAATTGTTGCGCTAATTTAACAACCCAGAGGGATCCCGTCGTGAAACAAGCAGTCATCCGCCAAGTCAAGAGCATGTATCTGTCATGCGATCCTATCGGTAACCTCTTGCTGGCCAAGTTCTCTTTCGAGGGCGGCAAGGATGCCTGCGTGTTCATTCCCGCTTCCGTCGTGTTCTGGCTGCTGGCACATTTGCCGGTGAACCAGGATCCGGAGTTGTTGCCACCGCCAAACCTGCCGCATGTGCTTCCCGAAGACTGGGACGACGTGGTCAATCCGCGCGTGCTGAGCGTACAGTGCAAGCAGTTCGACGATGCCATCCGCATGACGATGGAACTGGACCGCACGGCCAACCTGACGGTGCTTCTCAATCGTTCGAATGTGGAGCTGATGCGCCAGATGATGGAAGGGTACCGCGGCGACCTGATGGACCTGGGTTTCTAGCCGGTCGCGCTGGCGTTGCCCGCCCACAAGCGGGCAGCATTTCGGTATGATGCTCTTCTTTGAGAACCGAAGAGAAGGATCTGCCATGCCCATTAAAATCAGCCAGCATTTCGATTCCGGCGCCATTGACGTCGTGCAAGCCGACCAAGCCAGCCAGATCGACCTGAACCTGCGCTCGGACTCGCACGCCGACATCCACCAGTGGTTCCACTTCCGCCTGCAGGGCGCGCGCGGGCAGGCATGCACGATCCGCTTCCTGAACGCCGGCCAGGCGACCTACGCCGCCGGATTCGAGGGCTACCAGGTAGCCGCCAGCTACGATACCGAAAACTGGTTCCGCGTGCCGACCGCCTTCGACGGCCAGGTCATGACCGTGACCCACACGCCCGAGCTCGACAGCGTGTATTACGCTTATTTCGAACCGTACTCATGGGAGCGTCACCTGCGCCTGCTGGGTGAAGTGGCGGAGAACCCGATTGCGCGCGTGCATGATATCGGCAGCACCGTCGATGGCCGTGACATGAATATGGTGGTGATCGGTAACCCTGCTGCCGAGAAGAAAATCTGGGTTATTGCACGCCAGCATCCGGGCGAGACGATGGCCGAATGGTTTGTCGAAGGCATGATGGATGCGCTGCTCGACAATGCCAGCCCGATCTCGCGCAAGCTGTTGCAGCGCGCGGTGTTCTACATCATTCCGAACATGAATCCGGACGGCTCAGTTCGTGGCAATCTGCGCACCAACGCCGCCGGCGCCAACCTGAACCGCGAGTGGATGACGCCAACGCTGGAACGCAGCCCGGAAGTGCTGTGCGTGAAGCAAAAGATCCACGAAGTCGGCTGCGATATGTTCTTCGATATCCATGGCGATGAAGCGCTGCCGTACAACTTTGTAGCCGGCAACGAAATGTTGAACGATTTCACGCCGGAGCGCGCCGCGCTGCAAAAATCCTTCATCGACAATTACATCGCGGCCAGCCCCGACTTCCAGAACGTGTATGGCTATGCGGCCAGCAAATACAAGGAAGACATGCTGACCCTGGCGTCGAAGTACATTGGGCATACCTTCAAGTGCTTGTCGCTGACCTTGGAAATGCCGTTCAAGGACAATGCCGACCTGCCTGATTCGTACACCGGCTGGAATGGTGCGCGCAGCAGCGAGTTGGGCAAGGCGATCCTGCAGCCGATCCTCAAGGCGCTGGGCTGAGCATGGGCGTCGAGATCGAGCGCAAGTTCTTGCTCGCCGGCGACGCCTGGCGCGCGCTTGGCGAGCCGGTGCTGCTGCGCCAGGGTTATCTGTCCACCAATCCGGACCGCACCGTGCGCGTGCGCATCGAGGGCGACAGCGCCACCATGACCATCAAGGGACGCAACGAAGGCGCCACGCGTGGGGAGTGGGAATATCCCATTCCGCTGGCGGACGCAAATGAGCTGCTGGACCGCTTGTGCGAACAGCCGATTATCGAAAAATACCGGCGCCGGATCACGTTCGCGGGCAATGTATGGGAAGTCGATGAATTCCTGGGCGCGAATGCGGGTTTGATGTTTGCGGAAATCGAACTGGCGTCGGAAGACCAGCAGTTCGATAAGCCGGACTGGATTGGCGAGGAAGTCACGCACGACCGCCGGTATTTCAATTCGAGCCTGATTGCGTTGCCGTATTCGGCTTGGTAGCTGGTGATTGGAGTCGCGACAGTACCTCTCTCAGGTGATGCTGATATGCGCCTGAGGGGAGTACGAAAACATGCGGGCCGGCGCCATGGTGTCTTCCGCGCGCCGGACCGATGAAGATATCGTGGCGGCTCATGCGAATCAGTAGCGACAGAAAGCCGTCAAACGGTTCCGGTCCCCACAGTACGGCGCAGTGCTCGAAGGACGACGTGGCCAGGTCGAGCTGGCGCGTGGCGTGCGTGCCCAGATCGGGTGGATCGGTATCGTAGCGCGCCGTTGGGAAATGGCGCTGCATCAGCGTGTCGTTTTCCGCTGTGTCTTGCTGGTCAAAACGGCGCAGATCCGATTCGATTTCGCAAGCATAGGCGCCGGCCACGCAGGCGCTGTCCGGATGGGAGAATCCGATGCCGTGAATGCGGAAATCGACGCTGTCGAGAAAGACCCATTGATCGTCCCATGACCGCAGCATGCTGGTGCTCAATGGTGGATTGCGCACGTTAGTGCTGGACCACGCGTCTGGAGTCATGATGCGTCGTGCTCGATGACAGACGGGTGATCGCGGTGGGGCAGGAATTTCCGGCAATGCGCAGTGTTGACGTAAAATAAACGATTCGCCATCGTGCCCGCACCGACCAAGGAGTCCGTTTGATGTTTTCTCATTCACGGATTATTGCATCCGTTTTGGCTGGCGCCGCGTTGGTGCTGTCGCCTGTTCAAGCGACGGCGATCAAGCCCGTTCCCAAGCAAGGTGTCGCGCTGCCGAATGCGCCGTTCGCGGTGCTGCCGGCGAAAGAAGTGATCAAGCGATACAAGCTGATGTCGCTGCTTAGTCCTCTTTCGAGAAAGGACAAAGATACGCTCAGCGAGTTCGCCGACGTCAAGCAGGCTATCGTCTTCGAGGGGGACGTTACACTCGACGAAAACATCAGCATTGTCGATGCGGCTTTCAAGAAAACGCTCTCCAAACAGACGCTCTCGCCATTCGAGGATGCCCTGCTGAACCGTGACCGTCTGATCGTTGTCAATGGCGACCTTCATTGCCACGCGCTGGATACCGGTTTGATGCACGGAGTATTTGTGCTCGGTAATGTCTACTGCGAAACTGTATCCCTCGGCATGACGCATTTTTACGTCAAGGGCAATCTCGTGGCGCGCAAATATCTGCTTGGCAGTGCCGAAGACGATGAGGGTGATGGCAATGAAGGCCCGCGTCACGTCCGGGTGGACGGCACGGTGTCTTCACCGAAGGTCAGGACCTGGTATTTCGGGCTGGGGCATTTGAAGTTTGCGAAGGACTCGGCCGAGGAAGTGCTAGTGGATCAGCAGGACAGGGAGTCGTCGGGTCCATGCAATAAGAAAAACGCTTGTTAGGCTGGCGCGAGCCCGTCCATGGCCATTTTGGCGGCAAGAACGGATAACGTGCTAGCGACACAGCCCGAGGCTATGTCGATCATGGCCAGGCTGAGGGGCCAGTCGCGCAGTGTTGCGAGATTGGACAGGTCGTAGGTGGCGTACGCGACCGTGCCGAACAGGGCCGCCGCAGTCAGGGTGGTGCGCAGGGTGCGGCGCGGGCCGTGGGGTGCGAGGGCGAATGCCATCAAGCCGAGCGCATACATCAGGTAAAAAGCGATTGCCGGGCCGAATCGCGGCTCTGCAGCCATGAGGTGGCCGATGCCGTCGGCGTAGATCGATTTGGCGATAAAACCGAGCCACAGCGCATCCAGCAGAACCATCCCGGCAATGAGAATGAGATAGGGAATCAGCAGTGTGCGCATGGCGGTCTTCGGTGGCGAAAGTACAGCGGAGCATACGCGTTTCCACCAAGTGACGCCGCGCTGGACACGCTGTGCACCGCTGTACCAACCACGCCCGGTGGAACGACACGCTGTCGTCCGCACCAGGCGCGTTTCAGGCGCTACATCGACTGATATCAGAAGCGGTCAAACGCCCGCTTTGTCACAACTTCCAGCGCCTTGATGTCGCTTTCGACGGCGGCACGGTTAGGCGGCGTGTAGATCATCATGACGTGGGTGCCGTTCTTTACGAAATTGATCGACATTGCCGTGTTGGCGGGCGCCTTGCATGCGAATGATGCGTGCGCGTTGGCCCCCAGTTGCGGCAAAGGCACGACGGTGCAGATTTTCGTGGACGACGCCATGATGTTGCCCAAGGATTCCTTGGTGCCGTGCTTGCTGGTCATGCCGACCAGGGCCGAGCCGCCGGGATTGGCCGAGGCGATGCAGTGGTTCGCCGCAAGGCGCTGGACGGTTGGCTTGCCCTTGCCGAGGAGCGTTGTTACTTCGGCGGCGGTGAACCATTCGCATTCGCCGTACGATTGCGCTGCGTTATCCTTTTTGCCGCTGCCGATGCGGCCGAGGGTGAGGACGGACTCGGCGACGCTGTCGTCGATCTTGCCGTTGGCACGGTAACTGATCACAAACAGCGAATCGCCTTGCAGGGAGATAAAACCCGCTTCGCCGGGGTTGGCATCTTTTGCGCTCATGCCGAAATACGCTTCCTGGCCGACGGCAGGGGTGCTGGCGTTGCGTTTCAGGGCGGCGAAAGTGGTGGCCTTGTAGCTGTCGTAAATGGCTTTGGCTTCCGACGCTTTCGGGCGCTTTTGGACGGTGGCGGTCATGCTGCCGCCATTGCTCAGCGAAAAGGAGCACATGCCGGACGGGTCGGCGAAATCCATGCGGGCCTTGGGATCGTTGAAGGCCTTGATGACGTCTGCCTGGGGGATCATTGGGCATTCGGCGGCTGCGTAGGCGTGGGTGCTTGTAAAGAAGGAAACCGTTAAAGCAGCGATGCTGGTGAGACTGGTGATTTTTTTGCTGTTCATTTTTTATTTTTTAGTTATGTAGATAAATAGTGGGTCGGCTTGAAGTGCTGGGATGAAACAATTTACTATCAGCGCTAGTCAATTGCCCAGTCTTGCCTTAGCAGCCGTGTTCGAATGTATGGATCTGATATCTGAAGAGCGAGTTTTTAGGGTGCGTTCAGCATGCGCCGAACCTGGTCGGTATGTTCGCTCAGTGAACATTCAGTATACTCAATTGCGTGGCAATGCACCAGATGGTCGCCGTTATATATGAAAAGTGACGGCAATTATCAGGTTGACAATGTTCAATGAATTCTCCATGATCCACGAGATCCAGCCAGAGCCAAACTTCATCAGCAACTCCTTGGGCTGCCATCTGTTCGAATTGTGGATGAATATTTTTCATTTCTCACACCATTGAGTAGCGCGGATAAACAAAAATAACGCCGCGTTTTTAGCCTGCGGATGGTCGGCTAATAGACTAGCATCGTCCCATGGTCCTTGGCCAACGCAGCTGCATGATCGTTAAAATGTGAATCGTCATTGGAAAGTTTACTTGGGAAGATGTATTAATACGGCCCAACCAAATTTCGCCACGTCTCCCCATCAAAGCTCATGGCGTAATCGGGACTTGCCACGACCAGCAATCCGTCATAGGCATCCATATGGCCGTAAATGGGGACTGACTTACCATCATGCACAACTGACTCAAGTTCCTTTCCGTTCCAACAGCGTAACTGATAATCCGATGCGAGCCACAATTTGTCTCGAAACCATAGCGCATCATTCCAAAGAATACTTGACCCGCCCAGATAAATCGACTTCCAGGTTGATTTCTGACTGACCCAGAGGCTGCCGCCCTCGCCTGAGATATAAATATTGCCGTCACCGGCACAGGTCACTGTTCCTAGCTGAACGTTGCTGGGGAAATCCAGCTGACTCCACTTTAATCCGTCGAAATGCCATACATCGCCGTGGCCCCCAACAGCATACATGTCAGTATCGGAAAATGCATCTATGTCGATAAAGCCGTGTTTTGTCGTTCCCTCTACATTCGGGAATCCCTCTTGAATCTTAATCCACTTGCTGACTTCTATGCGTTTGTATACTGAGCGTGCGACTCCTACCGAGTAGGTAAAACCGTTCAAACATTTCAAGCGCCTCGGTGACGGATAACTTCCCGGTTTGATGAACTCCAATGGCCCGCTGATCCCGCGTCCGTGCGGCCATATATCTCCATCCGCGTTCCGCGACGATACCATCCCGGACGGCTGCGGGAAAGGAACTCTGGACACCCCGACTACTGGCAAGGTCATTCCGTGCAACTCTTCATAACCGCAGTTGCTGCCAGGAGGATTTTTGGTGAGTAGTGTAATTACGCGGGTGGGGATTTGACTATCAAATAACAATGACGCTTCGTTGGGAGGGATTTTCTGTCGCGCGCAAAAATGGACAGTGGTACTATCCTGTACAGCGACAGCGACGATTTGATAGCCCGAAAATATCTCTAGCCAATCTTCTTTATCTACAAAAGTTTTCATTTTCTGCGCCACTTCTTTATAAACTATTTCCCTTGCTCTTTGAATATCCGCACCACGTCCAGCTTCAGCCTAGGATCAAATTTCTTCTCTTTTCTCGTTGCCATGTTTTACCCCTTTCATTAATGCAGGCATTCCAAGAAATCGAGTATTCTAGGAAATTATTGTAATTCATCGTTTGCAGTTAATTTTTCATAACTTGGCGACGGCCAGATTTTATTTAGAATTGGGGTAAGTGGCTCCATGTATCCAGTGTTTAAAACAATGTGATTTCGTCATATACCCCTCTCGCTCCTCATCTTCGACCTGCTCATCCGTGTACCAGCTGTCTACAAGAAATCCAAGACAATTACGGTCTCGGACTGCATAACCCACGATGTAAAAATTGTGAAGTGTGCCTCTATATTCTTTAAGTGTGATCTGCATAATTGATTCTGTATCGGTTATTCGTTGCCGATGCCCGTGTTGGGCGGGCAGGCTACTGATTCCGAGGCGGCCCACTCCGACCAATGTAGCCAGTTCAGTAGATATGGCTGGCCCGACGTCCTTGACACATCCATACGATCTACAGCAGAGCATGTAAATATGAATAAGGGCGTATTTCTAGTTTTTAGACGCTCGGCCACGGCGGCTAATTGGACGTTGCTAGTAAAACCCATCTGGAGCCAGAATTACATCGAGGTAGGAAGCAATGACGTCCATTTGGAGCCGTCATATACAGTGGCGCCGTACATTCCAGCTAGTAACATAACTCCGTCACCCACAGAGAGGTTGCCGGAGCATGAACGAACCTCCGCAGGTAAATCCGGATTGATAAATTTCCCGTTTTCAATCGTCCAGACCCCGTAGTCGGAAGTGCAATATACTTTTCCATCAAACCATGCCATATCTTTAAATGGAAGCGAGAAGGTTCCATTATGAATCATTTTCCACTTATTTTCGCGGCCACGCATGATTGATCCACTCTGCAGGCCAACATATACATGACCGTCACCGGCACAGCAAATATTCTCGATTTTCATATTGGTTGGAACCGGGCATTGATCCCAGCGCTTTCCGTCAAAATGCCACAGATCACCTTCGCCGCCACCAGCGTAAATATCCGTCGCATTGTATCCTGCGATACAGTCGAAACCGTCATCAGTCGAACCGAATTTATCGGGCTCTGGGCGCGGAAGTGATGTGCGGTGCGCAAGGTTTTCCCATACGTCCGGAGCAGTGCGGCGGCATATAGTCCGCCAAGGACCCACAACATATGCATACCCATCGATGTTGGCGATAGCATGCGCCGAAGAAAACAAAGGGGTGTCAGCTTTCCCCATAGGAATACTGTCCTCAGCATCGTTAACTCCGCTGCCTAAGGCCGCAACGTCTCCGTCCAAGCCTACCATAATCGCCTGTTCGATAGGACGTTGCACAACCGTGAGTCGTGCGAGGCCAAAGTATTCGCTGTCGTATTCTCCGCACGACATATCCAATTCACCATCGGTAAAGATGCTGACTAGTCTTTTTGTGGGCATACGGTCATCGTCGTGTAAAATTTCAAGTAAGACGAAATAAAAATGATTTCGATTACGTACCGCACATTTGTAGATATGATATCCCGCAAATGCTTCTTCCCATATTTCATTGGTTAGCACGATATTTCCCTTATCTCATTTTTGTAGAGCCGCGTGGCTTAGCTTTGGCTTTTGGTTTTGCAGTGTTTTCCTTGGGCTTTGCTCCCGCGTTCTTCTTTCTGCCGGTGCCAGCCGCTCCGGATTCGTTCTTAGGCGGGCAATCCTTATACTTCGCATAGTTGGATTATTCGCCGCCACTCGCTGCCGGCAGCGTTAGCCCGTGATCCACATCCGTGCGCGCGCCGCCGGTGGTGTCGATAGGTGTTTGCTCTGGTTCAGCCATGGTGAGCCCGGCGCTCGCCAAGTCCACGCCGGTGATGGTTTGCCACACCCAGCCGGCATAACGCGCCGTGTCGTGATCGCTTAGCCTTGCTTGCACGTACGGTAAGTGTGCCGGATCGCCGTGGTAGGCGATAAATCGCAGTGCCAGTCGTGGCGGCATGAACTGCAAGAGCGCATCCAATTTCGGATGCCCGATTGGCACCATTCCTGCCAGGTGCTGTACCCATCGGTTAAGCCGGCGCAACGCCTGTTTGCGATACCACCCCGTGGTGTCGGTCAGTATATTCACTTGGCTAATGACACATTGCCAGAGGGTTTCCGCCGCCAGGAGCGAATTTTGGCTTCTGTCGTTCGGCACCGGCATGGCTCTATGGCGTCGTGCCACGGAAATCGCTGCCTGTGCCCGTACGGGCATGTCGGGGTCTGCCAGGCACTTGTGCAGCGTCACCTCAATGTCGCCCTCGCCTCGGCCCAACGCAGCCACCCTGCACGCGGCCGCACGAACATGCGCATCCTCACTGCTAAGGAAATTGGTCAAGGGTTGCGACATGGGCTCTTGCGCTTCATCGCCACAGAGCGCAGCGGCGCGCAGTGCCGCGACGTGGACGAGGGGAGCATTGTTTTCCTGAGTCCATTGCGCGATCCAGGCAAGCGTGGAGGTCGTTGGAAGCCATGCGATCGCACTGATCACGCCACACAGTTCTCAGGCTGCGCGCGGACGTGCAACAGGAGTTGCACGAGCTCAGACGGATCATTCCGACCCAAGGCGGAATAGGCGGCAACAAAGGCTTCACCAGGCTGCTTCCAACGTTCCAAGGCGCTCAAAGCAGGCTGCCACCCGGGGGAGCCTGCAACGCTGATTCCTTCCAGATGCGCGTCCAGCAAATCGCTAAATCGCGCCAGTTCGTTCAAGCTGAGGCGTGGCGAATCGATGCTCGCCTCATGTTGCGCCCAATAGAAAGCAGCGTCCTCGGTATGTCTCTTGACCAATGCAACAATGACCTTGTGATTGTTTCCTATTTGCATATACGTCGTCGTAGGTTCACATGAAGTCAAAAGCGTTGAATAGCCGTTTCCAGCCGGTGCCATCGTTGAGGCAGGCTCCGTGCGGACCGGCGGTAAGCAAGTATTTACCGTCCGGGCTCAGATCGAGCCGCCCACCATTCGTCGCGTTTGGAGCGTCACGTTCGACTTCGCTCAGGGGCACCAGGCGTTTCCTGTTCCGGTCGACTGTCCATAATCCTTCCTGAGCACCCAAATAAAGGCGCTGATTGAACCAGACCGAGTCAACCGGTTGATGTCCCCATGCGATGTCGGCTTCGGCGATGCGTTTCCATTGATCGGCGCGGCCTGCCCACACACTGCCATTCAATTCCGAGATGTACACCAAGCCGTCGCCGGCACAGCATACGGTCGACAAAGTCGCATTGGTCGGAAGTGAACAGTCGTGCCAGCGGGTGCCATCAAAGCGCCATACATCCCCTTTGCCCCCGACCGCATACATGTCGTTGGCGGAAAACGCACTCATGTCCACGAAACCCAGGTTGGTAGCATAGCCTTTTCCAGCCTCGACGTCCCTCGGTACGGGCACCCCTTTACCTTTCTTGCCCAGTTCTACCCATTGTTCGACGCCGATACGCCGGTAGATTTTTCGATAGTTGCCCAATGCGTAGATCTGGCCGGCCGCACGGACAAGTTTATTGATGATACCTACCTCGCCGCGGTAGGTTTTCATGTCGATGACCTGATCGATCTTCTTCTCGTCGCCCATGCGCAGAGGGCTTGCGGAAAATACCTGGCTGCCAATATCTACAGCCACATATTCGGGCGGATTGACGCTGCAGGCTATTGTGCAAAAATCATAGTGAGGACCTTCCACCACAGGCGCCGCGAAATGAATGATGCTGGTGATTTTTTCTGTTTATATTCTATTCTTTTTATGTTAATAAATAATATGTCGGCCCAAAGCTCTGCGATAAAACATTTACTCACAGCACTAGTCAATCGCCCAGTCTTGCGTTAGCAGCCGTGTTCGAATGCCTGGATCTGATACCCGAAGAGATAATCCCTCTGGTGTGTTCAGCATGCGCTGAATTTCATCGATATGTTCGCTTAATGAACATTCAGTATGCTCAATTGCCTGGCAATATACCAAATGCTCGTCTTTGTATACGAGAAGTGTGGGTAGATTATCAGGTTGATAATTCCCGATAAATTCTTCGTGATCCACAAGATCCAGCCAAAGCCAGACTTCATCAGCGTCTCCTTCGGCTGCCATCCGGTCGAATTGTGGGCGAAGGTTTTTACATTTCTCGCACCATTGAGTAGCGCCGATAAATAAAAACAACACCACATTTTTACCCAGTAGGCGGCCGGCTAATAGGCTGGCATCATCCCACGGATCTAATTGGGTTTTCAATTTGACTCCTCTACAGTAAGTTGGTGTCTTGCTCGGTACAAGCTATCGAATTGCTTCGCAACTGGAGCGCGTGTAGAGAACTTAATGTCTGTAAATCGCCGTTGCAAATAACGAGCGGCAATCCCGCGTTGCAATTGCATTGATGTTTCAAACACGTTTAATGCCTGAAGAGGTGTTAGTGGCTGCCCTAACAAGTATCGCTTACCATCTCGCAGATTGAGTGACGGGTAGCGTCGAATCGCATCGACATCCGGTTGAGGAAGGCCGACGTCAGTCTCTCCGCCTGCGTTTGGATGGGTTATCCCCGTGCTCATGAGCTCAGGTTCGCTCAATGATAGTCCAGCCGCTATTAAGTCTACCCCTGTCATCGTCTGCCAGGTCCAACCCGCTAGGCGCGCTGTTTCTGGAGAAGCCATCTGGTCCACCACAAAAGGGAGATATTTTGGATCGCCATGACATGCGCAGAAAATCAAACTCATGCGGGGTGGCATCTTGATTAGCAGCGTAGGAATTTCCTTGTTGCCAACTACAACGACTTCCGCCAAGTGACGCACCCATCGATCCAGTCGGCGCAGGGCTTGTTGACGGTACCAGCCTGTTGCTTTACTAAGAATTATTAACTGATCATTAATACATGCTAATAAGGTATCCGGTCCCTCATTGTAAGTTTCACTATATAACTCATCAGACGGCCAGTGGTAAGAGCAAAAGGCGATGGCGGCTTCTGCACGCACTGTTATAGACGGGTCCTTTAGCAAAGCCGACATTTCAGTTTTCATGAGATCCGTTCCTCTCATCGCTGCCGCAACGCGACAAGCAGCGCTACGTACGTGTTCGTCCGAACTCTCCAAAAAGTTGGAGATTCGTTCGTCGAAGCACTCTAACGCGGCGATATCCGACATGGCGATGGCCCGCAGTGCTGCGACCCGCCTGATCGCATCGCTCCCGGTCTGGGTCCAGCGCCGCAGTAATGTCGACGAGTGGCGTGGATCAAGCCAAGCAATGGCACTGATTACGCCTCGTAAAAGGTCATGCGGGCGAGCGCGTAGCTCCGCAATAAGCGCGATTAAGTGACTATCGTCATTTGCGGTCAGTGCCGTATAGGCGACAACGAATGCTTCGGACGGCTTCTTCCAGCGTTGTAGCGCCGCTAACGATGGCGAGAATCCGTGAGGCCCGGCAATCTCGAGTCCCTCGAGATGAGCATCAAGCAGACTGTCGAAGCGCGCCAATCCGGCCAACGTCATGAATGGCGAGGCCGCTGAAGCATCATGTTGTGCCCAATAAAAAGCGGCGTCCTCAGCATGACGGCGCACGAGCGGATGTATAGTTTTCGGAATGTGATTCGTCATCGGCAAATATATTGGAATTCCATACTAATACGGCGAGACTAAATCTCGCCACGTATTACCATCAAAGCTCATGACGTAATCAGGGCTCGCCACTACAAGTAATTGGTCATAAGAATCCATATGCCCGTAAATAGGGACGGTCTTGCCATTATACATAACAGGCTCAAGTTCATTCCCATTCCAACGACGCAACTGATAATCTGATGCCAACCACAATTTGCCTTGGAACCACAGCGCATCGTTCCAAAGAATACTTGCCCCGCCTTTATAAATTGCCTTCCATGTCGATTTCTGTCCGACCCAGAGGCTACCGCCCTCGCCCGATATATAGACGTTGCCGTCACCGGCGCATGTCACTGTGCCTAACTGGACGTTGCTGGGAAAACCCATCTGGCGCCACTGTGTTCCGTTGAAATGCCACACATCGCCATGCCCCCCAACTGCATACATATCAGTTTCGGAAAACGCATCTATGTCCGCAAAGCCGTGTTTTGCCGTTCCTTCTATATTCGGAAATCCATCACGAAGCGCAATCCATTTGCCGACTTCAATACGCTTGTATATGGATCGTCCGACTCCTACAGAGTAGGTAAATCCGTTTAAGCACTTCAAGCGCTGTGGGGCTGGATAATTTCCAGGGTTGATAAACTCCAATGGCCCACTAATTCCGCGTCCATATGGCCATATATCTCCATCAGCGTTGCGCGAAGATACCATACCCGACGGCTGCGAAAACGGAAATCTTGACACTCCGACTACTGGAAGAGTCATCCCATGCAACGTTTGGCAGCCACAGTTTTTTCCAAGCGGCCCGTTAGGGTGCAATGTAATTATTCGCGTCGCAATTTCACCATCAAGTAACAATGAGGCTTCCCTTTGAGGTACCCGCTTTCTGGCGCAAAAATGGATAATTTCATTATCTTGAATGGCTACGTCAACTAACTGATACCCATCAAAAATCTGTAACCATTTGTTTTTTTCTACACATGTAGGCATACTATCGTCCTTGTTAAAACTATTAATCAAATCCGACTTCTTCTGCAGGTACCGTCGTTCTTGAATTGGCGTTCACCATCGTCGGGCGACCATTTTTACACAGTTTATAGTAAGACTCCAATTGGGCTCGTATGCACTTTGGTGAGCATCCTGAAAGTGGAAAGGCTTCTTGATGAGATCGCGTAGCTGAATCCAACGCATCGTCCATGCTCATTGTGCCGTCGTCTGCGATTTTTTTAGGTCGCTTGTCACCATTTCCTCTACCGATTTGTGCGAGCAGGTTATGTTGGTTAGCAAGTGCTCCATGTGCACGTTGATGGCTACCAAAATACTGGCTGGTACCTTCGACGCATACTGTTGGGGCTGCATCGTGGTCATACGCCCCCTTACATGCTTCTTTAAGAGAACCACCAGGAACAAGATGGTGCCCCGTTTGTCCAGGGCAGCAACCGCCCGCATTGGCAGGCTCAACATTCGACGGTTTACTGGTGTCTCGTCTGAAGCTTGGCTTAGTGCCGGCCGGGGCCGTTTCCTTTGGCGGTAATTTGAAGGTGTTTCCCATCGCGCCTGTTCCATATGGGACCAAGTTACATTTTCGCGCCATGGTGCAATCATTCAAAGACGCAATGATGTCCTGCCCATCACTCCCCAGTGCTTGGGCTTTCTTTATTTTCTCTTCCGTAGTGCCGAGGTTTTCTAAATCTTTAAGATCTACCTGCATCTGCTTGATCTTGTCGATCTTCGATTCGAGTATGTTCAATTTTGAAAGTGCTTCTTTCGCTACGGTTCTCATTTCATTTACTTGATAGGCTGTATAGCCGGCATCAATTAGCGATATGCCACCCATGACGATATTTCCGGCAACTGGTACTGCACTGCCCCCGACTTGTTTAACTCCGGCCCGTGCAAGCCATTTCATGCCTGCTTTACCTGCGGCGTTGACTGCCATTTCCTGAAGTTCACTTTTTAGCGCGCGCAGAATGTCAAGTTCACCGGGGAGCTTCTTGAACGCTTCCGAGAGTTCTTCAACATATTCTTTTCCTTTTGTCCCATCCGGTAGCGCCATCTCCAATCCGTCGCAGTGGTCATCGGTCCAGTGCCATGGTTTTTTTGAGTCCTTGGCCTTATTTTTGCGCTTAAATTGTAGAAGTTCAAGAAATTTACTTTTCTTCTTGATATCTTTCTTTGCCTTTGAGTCTTTCTTCTCTGGCTTGCAGGCCCGTTTTATTCTTTTTTCCTCATCACTGCATTCATGGCTAAACCACCCACGCGAAATGTAAGGGAAAAGGGCGGTATTGCTGGGCATTGAGCCGTGGTTGTGGCTTACCATATCTGTATGGCGTGGCACACCAAAGCCTTCAAAAAGTACGTCAAATGACCATTGAGTAAAGTATGCCCTACCAGTAATCACGGCGGTTTTAAACCCTTTCCCAAATGCTTGGGTGGCTTGCTCATTTCCTGTACTGGTCGCAAAGTAGGACTCATCCTCAATGGCACTCTCTTTTCCGCAAATAAAGATCGTGCTTGTTCCATTGGTGATACTGCTCGCGAAACATGTGTTTGGATATGGGATCAGTAGTGGTCCACCCGGCGGACCCGGTGGGCTCCAGCACGGGTCTGGAAAGGCTTGCGGTGAAATGCCGTCGTCGCCAGCTGCTTTACATGCGATTTCCTGGTCGTTTGCATATACGTGTGTTTGCATGTTTTTCCCTTTTATCCCGCACTGCCCAATGAGGGGCGGAAGCGTACTACAAGGGCTGAGCGCTGCCCGTCGTCGCCAGCAAAATGTAGTAAACCAGTTTTACCTGGGCTTCTATAAGCGTGCCCCATTATTCCGGCCAGCCAGGCAAGTGTCAGCAGTGGCGCAGCACTTCCAGTTTCGCCCGTACTACGCGTAACAATCAGATGCGGAAATGCCGGTTTCTTCCGCTCCATGCAGCGAGATAGCGCCAGATTGACTTCCTTCGCATACCAGCCCTCACCAGTCATGCCACTGGCGTGAAAGTCCATTGCGGCGATGTCGCTACCGGAGGCACTGGCGGCACTACGCATGGCCTCGGTCAACCCCTTGGCGCGCAGTGGCAAGTCTGAGTCGATACACCACTCTTCTTGCGCAGCCGCTGCAGCCTCTATCCACATTGCAGAGCTCGTGGCTCCCTTGCGGCTCAGCAACAGAGCAGCGGCACCCTCTGCTGGAATGAAGCCATCCGTGTTGTCGCCGCTAGCCACTCGCTCTTTTGACAAAAAGTGTTCGATTGCGCCCGCATCGAGCAAGCAGTCCGCTGAAGCCAGCAGCACATATTCCGCACCATTTTTTCCGCAGAGTATCGTAGCTGCTGCTGTAATCGCCTGTGCAACACCGCCTTTTCCGTAAGAGCAAAATCGCGACGCCGCGTGGAAGGGCTTGCCCAAGGCATGTTGAGCTTCTAGCAGCTCCGTCAGTGCATCAGCCAGACAGTGGCTGGGGCAACCGGGACGACTTGTTTCTGCTCCAATCACTACAATTGCAATTTGGTTTGTATCAAGGTCAAGCCCCGCCAATGCCTCGTCGATGACGGAATAGAGCATGTACTTGAGTCGCTCCGCACCCCACACAGCAACGTCGAACAAAGCGCCTCCAACGATCGGGGCGGCGCCTTGGGAAACAAACTCTGTTTCTCTAAAGTGGTTCAGGCGCGCATTGATAGCGGCCGTCGCAGCCGGTGCTGTATGCCCTACGGCACAACACATGCCGCGTGAAACGATACGTAGCGGTGTCCATTTTTCCGATGTATCATCTTTTTTTGCCGGAAATGGTGGCAGCCAGCGTTTCATGTCGTCTCCTGCTCGGAGTCAGTACCATTCCCACATCCTCTACATCCGGCGCCATCGCGCCCGAGAACTTTACTTTCCCACCAGGAGGCGCTAACCGGCCCAATTGCCAACGTGCTGAACTCTTGAATTCGGCGGCGAATTGGCGTACTAACTCGCCATACGACTGAGAAACGGTTCTCGTCCGGCTCGAAGTATAAGGTGTCCACGATTGCCGTCAGCGTCTCGTTACTGAAGTCCGTCCTGAGAATTTTCACCGTTTGCTGATTCAACGGTGGAAGCAGAAAACGCACGTCTGAACGGCCTTTCATCATGTTACGCAAGACGACTTGTTCCCCTCCTCGCGGGTAGTCCATTTGTTGGCTTTCAGGCGCGCACTGGTTGTAGCGTTCATCATAATCTTCCGGAAGCAATGGAAAAATATCTCTCTGCCAAGCATCGTCGTAAGTGCCAGCGTAGTTTTTTCTGGGCGGCCAATTACGAGCGATAGCTGAAAAGGCAACCGGAGTATGGCTCCGTCGGGGGCCTCGTATTGGATCATCCATTGCCTCCAGACCAGGTGCGCTTCGGTTGTGTATTTTTGAAATAGTGTGCGGACCCGCCCACCCCGTTCCGGCGGGATTTTCCAAAAATGTCTCAGTCATCACTTCGCCGCTCCCCTTTGTATATTCCGGCGCCCCACCAAACGCCATTCCGTAATGCAGAGGATGCGAAACGAATAGCTCAGGCTTGCTCAACGAGACAACTCCTAATCTGCTGCGCCATGTTCGTGGGCCGATAACGCGAAGTCCTTTTCGTAGAGAGCCTACTTGCCAAGCGACTAGCAATTCGGTTACAGGCTGCTCGGCAGGGGCATGCGCGTTTGCATTAAACAAGACGTCACAGCGCGGCTTGAAACGGGCGAAATCGGCCCCGTACAACATGGCGCTCTCTCCGGGTTTGCCAGCGTATATATCGGATTGAGCTAGGCTCTGCGGTGGCAGCGGACGCGGACGTTGTCCAGGTTGCGGTATTGACCAGGTACTCTTGGCGGCAACCACAAGATGTTCGCGGCCTGCGACGTCAAGCGCTATGGCAATGTCGGCTGAAACGTGTTTAGAGCCGATGACGATGTTCATAGAAGATGCATCCTTGAAGTATTAAGTGCAGCCCGGATCGCATGGCTGCTGTGCTCTATGCTCGCGCGCGAGTACCGGTGCCCGAGCGGTACAATTTATTGCTCGGCAACTGAATGCAGCAATTTTGCGACGCAGGCAATCCTCTCAATTGATATTGACCGATCCACCCAAGATCCGCTGCGTAGCGCTGGCATGGCTTGTGATGTAGGTGCCTCGTAGCTGAATGCGACCATCTGCGCTAAGGATGAGTGCCGCGTCGCCGCAGCGAAGCTCTATTTCATGTTCGGCTGTGAGTACTAGTTTCTTGCCGTCAAGTAAGACGTCTGCTGGAGCCAGCGTTGGAATTGCCGGCGTTGTCAGCATCACGCCCAGAATGATAGGCCTCGTGGGTTCGCCCGCCTCGAAGCCCAAAGCCAAAGACTGTCCGATCTGATTAAGATCCAGAGGGCTGATGCTGCGTGCGCGGATGCGGCTCAGTCCAAACGTGGGTATGCTTACCAGCGCGCCACCGTCCTCGTCAACGCCATCGAATATGCCGACAGCGATGCCATTTGCACGCGCTGCTGGTTGCGGCGTCTGGACTATCACGTCATGCAATAGCTGGTCTGGCGATACTGCGTCGCAGGTAATCATGGTTTCCGCGGTGTGGGGGAACTGTTTCATGAATTTTGCAGAATTTTCTTGCCTTTTTGCTTGATGTCTCCACCAGCGTCGAAGCATTGCTCATCGGTCGTGCCTACGCTAAACGTATGCCCGTTAAAAATGATGGTGCCGTCGGCTTTCATGACAAGGCTGGCTTTGCCCACGGTGATCGTGATTTCCTCGCCTGCAGTAATTGAAATGGATTTGCCTACATTGGTGGTCTGGTCTTTTCCGACCACGGTAGACATCATCATGCCGACGTTCAGGCTGTAACCGAGCCCCACGTTCTCCATGCGCCCCAGTCCGACGTTCTGCATGTACGCCATGCCGATCGTCTCGGTCTTCATCTTGGCCACATTGATCGACCAGTTCTTGCCAATCGTATCCTTCTCGTGCTTGGCCACGTTCTTGGTACGATTCCCGCCAATATCGATGGTCTCGTTCTTCCCCACATCCTCGGTGCGATTATCCCCAATGCTGATCTTCTCATCGTGATCCACCCGCTCGGTGCGGTTGTTGTGAATCGTGATCGTCTCGTTGTTGTCAACCGTCTCGGTACGGTCGTGATGCACCGTAATCGTTTCGTCGCGGTCAACTGTTTCGGTGCGGTCGCGCTTGATGTGATTGGTCTCGTCGCGGTCGATCGTCTTGCGACGGTCATTGCCGACCCATTTATCCTCATCGTGCTCGACTTCGGTCAGCTGGTCCTTCTCCGCATGCAGCCAGAGCTGTTCCTTGCCTTTCTTATCCTCGAAGCGGATCGCATTCGCATTGTCATAACTGCCGCCCGGCGTCGAGCGCGACAAAATGCCGCTTTGCGTCTTGTTCTCCGGCAGCGTCCACGGCGGCATGGTGTCGGTATTGGGCACCATCCCGGTGATGATCGGCCGGTCCGGATTGCCGTCCAGGAATTGAACAATCACTTCGGTCCCGATGCGCGGAATCGACGTCATCCCGAAATTTGCGCCCGCCCATGGCGTCGCCACGCGAATCCAGGCCGAACTCTTTTCGTCGCTGGCGCCGACCCGGTCCCAGTGGAACTGCACGCGCACCCGGCCGTATTGATCGGTATGAATTTCCTCGCCCGCCGGCCCGACCACGGTCGCGGTCTGGATGCCGTGAATCTTCGTCTCGACGCTGTTCAATGCACGCGGCGCGCGCCACGGAATGATCCTGCGGATCGCCGTCAGCGTGTTTTCGTAGCGCGACGGTTCGGTCACCTTCACGTGATAGTTATTGGTGGCGTGGTGCCTGACTTCGAGAATGAGAAATTCGCGCGCCTGCGCATCATCGCCGCGCGGATCGGCGTCGAAGTGTCCGCTCAGGCGGAACCAGCGCCCCGGCATCACATAGCGGTTGTTTCCCGCGCCCTCGAAGCGCTTGCCTCCCGCCTCGACCGATTCCATCTGGCGCTGCGCAACGTCGCGAGCGTCGCCGCTATCCTTGAAGCCGAAGGCGCCCGAGTATTCGTACGATTCGATATTCGGCACGTCGCCTTGCTGCTGCACCGTCGGCAGCGAGGTCTGCGCCGGGCGGCCGGTCTTGAAGTCGTACGACGCCAGCGACACCGTGCCTTGCATGATCTGACGGCCCGGCGACCATTCGCCGATGCCATCCTCTTCATGCGCGCCGCCGTGACGCTGGAAGGGCATCTCCGGCCGGCCGTCAATCGGATCGGCGGCGGTGGAGTCGTCCGACAGCACCAGTTTGTGGCCCGCTTCGGTATGCTCGAACCAGTAGAAGATGCCAGCCCTGGCCCAGCGCCGCTCCAGATAATTGCTGTCGCTCTCGTCGAACTGGCAGGCGTCAGTCATCACGCCGCTGGCGCCCTGGACGCGCCAGTCCCACTCGGCCAGGCTGCCGTAGTCGCCGAAGATGCTCGACGTTTGCTGGTACAAGGTGGTGTTGTGGAACAGGTAGTTGTCCTTGCGCATGCTCAGGTACTTGGACCACTGACCCAGTTTCGCCTCGTAGTAAGACACGCCGCCGTCGACCGTTTTCAGGCCGAAGCTGAACACGCGTCCGGTGAAGTAGCGCATCGTGCCATCCCTGCGCACGAGCTGGACGCACATCATCTTGCCCTGCAAGTCCTTGAGCGCCACATTGGGGTCGTTGGACAGCAGTTCGACCGTGAATTCGAATGGTCGCGACAAGGCTTCAAACGCGTCCAGGCGGTTAACCAACAGTTGCGAGGCGGGGCCGTCGCTGTTCGGAAAGGACAATCGCAATAGACGATCATGCTGCCGATCGCTGATCAGGTCCTGAAGGCTAAAAGACGATTCGCTCATGCGATGTTCCTGTTCATTCAAAGTCAGTCAATTCGGGCGAATTGACGCGGCAGGCTCGGTAACCCGACTGCCTGAGCGAGGGGTAAAAAGGGTGACAACCGGGGTGGTACGAGCGCAGGAAGGATGGCCTCGCGTTATCGTTTGCACTCGTTCTTGCTGTATTTATTAATAATATTTTATCATCATTTTACATGCAAAAGTGCAATTTTTGTTACTGTGGGTAGTGCGGAAACAACACGCGCTCGGGCCTGCGGCGGGCGGCTGGCAGCACTTGCGTATTCGGCCAGGAGGGGCGAAAGCAGGGGATATGAGCGCGCAAAGGCCGCGCCGGGAAGTGCGCAAAGAACGATCGATGCGATCTGCCTGCGGGATTGGTGGACCAGGCGGGAGAGGCGGCGTGGGCAGGGCGCCCACGCGCTGCGGGATTAAGCTGACTGCTTGCCTACCACTTGAACACCTTGGCAATTGCCAGGTACCAGGTGATGAGCGTATCGATAAATCCGGTCATCACCGGCACCACCTGCATCATCAAATCATCCATGCTTGTTCTCCACAGTGCGTTGACGCGGCCCGGGCGGGCCACCCAGCGAGTGTAGGGGTGTTGGTATTTCGTTATCTTGTGCGCGCCCAACAAAGCAGGCGGCGTAAAAAAACCCGGGCGCACCCGGGCTCTTGTTGCGGCAACACTTGCTTAGTGAAAATGCTCCGTGCCCGCGGGCGCGTCTTCCGGCATTTCAGCGTGCACCAGTTCGCCAGTCGGATCGGCAAACAGGGGCGCGTCGCAGTCGTCGCAATACTCGGTCACGAAACGCTCGTTGTGGCGCTTGACGTGCGTAACGCCCGCTTCGTTCAGGTGCCCGATGATGTCGTCGAGCGGCGCCTTCGGCTCGCCCATGCCGCCCAGCGCGGCCGCCGACAAGCCTTCGACCGGCGTGCCGTCTTCGTCTTCCTGCCCGTACAGCGGCCACACGATGCCGTAGATCACATCGGCCGTCTGGCGCATGGTGAAGCCGACCCGGTATTCGTCGATCTGGCCTTCGGCCGATTCGTCGCCGAAGCCGGCAATGACGGCGCGCAGGTCGGACGCTTCCACGCCCAGGGTATTGGTCAGGTAATGCACGGCGGCACGCACCGATACCGGACGGATCAGCTTATCCGCTTCGCGGCAGGCCACGTAATACGCTTCCGGCAGCAGCAGTTCAACGCCGCAGCCCGGCAGCAGGCGCGTGATGGTCGGGCCGGCCTGCGCGCGCCACTGTTCGAGCGCATTGGCGCGTTCGACCATGAAGGTCGACTGGAACTGCGGCTCCTGCCAGCGGAACAGCGGCGCACCCAGCGGCGCCACGATGGCCACCATCAGGTAGCGTGTGTCGGCCAGGAAAGGCGCGGTCTCGGCCGGCTTGGCGATCGGCTTGACGGCCGTGCCCTTGTGCGCGGCCTGGGCCAGCTTGTGCGTGGTGGTGTAGGTTTCGGCGTGGGTGCGCGGCAACTGGTCGATCGAGAACAGGGTCGGCGCCATGGCCATCTGCACGCCATCGGCCAGCAGGTGCGCCGAAAAGTGGGCGGACAGGGTCTGCAGCAGCTCGGCCGGAATGGTGCCGGACGCGATCGAAAAACGCGTCCACGCCAGGATCGGCGCCGCCACCAGCAGTGCCTGGAAGGTCTTTTCCGCGCCGTCGTGCTGCTCGACCATGGTCGACGATTCGCTGACCGCTTCGACCCCCTCCATCAGGGTGTCGTAGGCATTCAGGTCTTCCTTGAACAGCACGTTGAGGGTGGTGTCGACGGTATCCTGGTGGCCGGTCTTGAGCAGGCGCTGGAGGTGGGTGTCGAGCTGGCGCTCCCAAGCCCGTTCTTCAATGCGGCTGGACGCCTGTACGATAGCCTGGCTGATACTGACCAGGCGTTGGCTCTCGGCCGACAACTTATGGGATGAATCTTTGGTTGGACGACGCATGGCGTATAAGAGTCTTTGTAAGTGAATGAACGGATCAATAATGTCGGAACAATGATAAACCCTTATCAGCCGTATTGTAGTTCATTCGTCCGCCCACCATGAAGACGGCGCAAGAAGTGTGAAAAAAAGTTGAGCGGGAGGGTGGGTAGTGGGCACTCACTTGGCCTTGTGGCAACGTCGCGGGACGAAAAAAAACGCCGGACGAATCCGGCGTTTTTTGCTCCAGCCCCGCGCTGGCGCGGGGCGTCGGATATTAAGCGGCCAGCAGCTGGCGCAGCACGAACGGCAGGATCCCGCCATGCTTGTAGTAGTCGACTTCGATCGGGGTGTCGATACGCAACAGGACTTTGACTTCCTGCACGTCGCCATTGGCGCGCGTGATGACCAGGGTAGCCAGTTGCTGCGGCTTGATCTCGCCTTCCAGGCCCTTCAGGTCGAACACTTCGTTACCCGTGATGTTCAGGGTCTGGACGCTGTCGTCGCCGATGAATTGCAGCGGCAGCACGCCCATGCCCACCAGGTTCGAGCGGTGAATACGCTCGAACGAACGGGTGATGACCGCTTTCACGCCCAGCAGCTGGGTGCCCTTGGCCGCCCAGTCGCGCGAGGAACCGGTGCCGTACTCTTCGCCGCCGAACACCATCGTCGGCACGCCGTCGGCCACATACTTCATGGCTGCGTCGTAGATCGACATCTGTTGACCGCTCGGCTGGTGAATCGTGATGCCGCCTTCAACCGCGGAACCGTCGGCCTTGGCGGGAATCATGCGGTTCTTGATACGCACGTTGGCAAAGGTGCCGCGCATCATGATCTCGTGATTGCCGCGGCGCGAGCCGTAGGAGTTGAAGTCGGCCTTCATGACGCCATTGGCCAGCAGCCATTTGCCCGCCGGGCCGCTTTCCTGGATCGAACCGGCCGGCGAGATGTGGTCGGTGGTGATCGAGTCGCCGAACACGCCCAGTGCGCGCGCGCCGGAAATGCCGGTCGCTGCCGCTTTCGGGATCATCTCGAAGCCGTCGAAGAACGGCGGCTCGGCGATGTAGGTCGACTTCGGCCAGTCGTAGACCTGGCCGGTGGTGGTGGTCACGTCTTCCCACAGCTTGCCCGGTGCGCCCTTGACGTCGGCGTAGTTGGCCTTGAAGACCTTGGAATTCATCGCGAACTTCATCAGCTTGCCGATTTCCTTCGAGGTCGGCCAGATGTCGCCCAGGTAGACGTCCTTGCCGTTGGTGCCCTTGCCAACTGGCTCGGTCATCAGGTCGCGCGTCATGTTGCCGGCGATGGCGTAGGCCACCACCAGCGGCGGCGAGGCCAGGAAGTTGGAACGGATGTTCGGGTGGATCCGCGCTTCGAAGTTACGGTTGCCCGACAACACGGCCGAAGCGACGATGTCGTTTTCGGCGATGGCCGCGTTCAGTTCAGGAGTCAGGTCGCCGGCATTACCGATGCAGGTGGTGCAACCGTAGGCGGTCACGCCGAAGCCCAGTTGCTCCAGGTACGGCAGCAGGCCGGCGGCGGTCAGGTACTCGGTGACCACGCGCGAGCCAGGGGCCAGCGAGGTCTTGATGTGCGGAGCGACCGTCAGGCCGGCTTCAACCGCCTTCTTGGCCAGCAGGCCCGCGGCCAGCAGCACGCTCGGGTTCGAGGTGTTGGTGCACGAGGTGATCGCCGCGATCAGCACGTCGCCGTTCTTGACGTGCACGCCGTTGGTGGTTTCGTAGTGGTTGGTCAGGTCGGCCGGGTTCTTGTTAAAACCGTTTTCGGTGGTCGGCTTGGAGAACAGTTCGATGAAGTTGTTCTTGACGTTGCCGATTTCGATACGGTCCTGCGGACGCTTCGGGCCCGCCAGCGACGGGGTCACCGTGGCCAGGTCGAGCGAGACCACGCGGGTGTAGTCGATGTCACCTTCTTGCGGCACGCCGTACAGGTTCTGCGCCTTGAAGTAGTTCTTGAACGCGGTGATTTCCTCGGTGGTGCGGCCGGTGCCTTCGAAGTATTCGATGGTGGCATCGTCAACCGGGAAGAAGCCCATCGTGGCGCCGTATTCCGGTGCCATGTTGGCGATCGTCGCGCGGTCGGTCAGCGACAAGGTTTCGGTGCCGGCGCCGAAGAATTCGACGAATTTGCCGACGACTTTTTCTTTACGCAGCATTTCGGTGATGGTCAGCACCAGATCGGTGGCGGTGCAGCCTTCGCGCAGCGCGCCGGTCAGGTTCACGCCGATCACGTCAGGGGTCAGGAAGTAGACCGGCTGGCCCAGCATGCCCGCTTCGGCTTCGATGCCGCCCACGCCCCAGCCGACCACGCCGATGCCGTTGATCATGGTGGTGTGCGAGTCGGTGCCGACCAGGGTGTCAGGGTAGTAGGTGTTGCCCGCCTTGTGTACGCCGCGCGCCAGGTACTCCAGGTTGACCTGGTGCACGATGCCGAAGCCGGGAGGAACCACGCCGAAGGTGTCGAAGGCTTGCATGCCCCACTTCATGAACTGGTAGCGCTCGTTGTTGCGCGAGAATTCCAGCTTCATGTTCAGGTCGAGCGCGCCCTTTTCGCGGTAGTGGTCGATGGTGACCGAGTGATCGACCACGAGGTCGACCGGTACCAGCGGCTCGATGTTTTTCGGGTTCATGCCCATCTTGTTGGCGACGTTGCGCATGGCGGCCAGATCGGCCAGCAATGGCACGCCGGTGAAGTCTTGCAGCACGACGCGGGCCACGACGAAAGGAATCTCGTCGGTGCGTTCGCCGTTTGGCGCCCAGTTCGCCAATTGCTTCACGTGTTCTTCCGTGACCTTCTTGCCGTCGCAGTTACGCAGCACGGATTCGAGGACCAGGCGGATCGACACCGGCAGGCGCGAGACGTTCACCCCAAGGCTTTTCTCGAGCGCCGGCAGCGAGTAGAACTTGCCTTTCTGGCCGGCCGACAGTTTGAAATCCTTGAGCGTGTTCAGAGTGTTGCGGGACATGACCTCTCCTTCAGTGGGGTATTTGTTATTTCAGTTATTTTGCTGCAGGGGCGTCAAGCGCCGCCGGTGCCGCCACGGGCGGCACCGCTGGTACTGCAAGTTCGCCCGGTGCCGGGCTTGCCGCCGGCATTGGCGCCGGGGCCGCAGGGGCGACGGGCGCCACCGGCGTTTCTACAACCGGCTTCATCTGCTCGGCGTTCTTGCATTCGTTGGCCAACTGGCGGTTCAGGCGCGAATCGAGCAGCATGCCCTTGGCCGGAATGCCGATCCAGACCAGGCCGAAGGTCGGGTTCTCGAAGCGCTTGGCGCCCGTGGTGGTGCCCACGCGGGTGAGGCGGTGCAGGCGTTTTTTCCAGCGCAGCGCGATGTGGCCGTCGTCGCTGTCGTTATGGTAGGTCGTGACCTTGTTGCCCAGTTCGCAGTCGAAGTCGGTGGTGGTGGTGTCGCTGATGTCCGGTTCCGGCTCGGCCGGGACGACGTCGACCGCCTTCGGGTGCGCGCGCGCCTTCGATTTGGCTGCCGGCTTGGCCTTCGGTGCCGCCTTGGCTCCCGGTGTCGGTTGGGCCGCGTTGGCCGACGAGGCCGCGCACAGGCTGGCCGCTGCCATCGCCAGCGAGCAGGCGAGCAGGGTGTTCTTGATCAGGGTTGGCATCGGGACTTCCGTTCAGGTGGCTGGTTGTGGGTCGTTGACGAGCGCGGCGGCGGCGTCGGGCAGGGCCAGGCCCGCCAGTTTCGCGCGCTGCAGCACCGTCCAATAATAGCGATAGCTGGCGCGGTCGTGCAAGCGCCCGTTCTGCGCGATCGGGCCCCAGTTGGCGTTCTTGCCTTCGGTGAGGATGTTGGTCGCTTCGTTCACTTCCGACAGGCGCGGCGTGAATGCCTTGAGGATCGGCTTGATCTGGTCGGGGTGGATGCTCCACATGCGCGTAAAGCCGAATTCGGCGGCGGCGCGCTGGGCATCGTTGGCCACCACGGCGCTGTCCTTGATGTCGGTCGTTACGTTATGCGAGGGCACCTTGCCGTGCGCGTGGCAGGCAGCCGCCATCTCGAGCTTGGCGCGCACCACCAGCGGGTGCGTGAACTGGCCCGGGGTGCGCATGGCCGCGCCCGGAATGGCGCCGTAGTGGCTCGACACAAAATCCATGATGCCGAACGACAGGCACTCGACCTGGGGCAGGGCGGCGATCGCATCGGCTTCGCGCAGGCCGCCATGGGTTTCGATCAGCACGTGCACCGGCAGCGGCGCGGCGCGGCCGGCCTTGGCGGCATGCTGGTTGATCGACTTGATCGCGCGCGCCACTTCCGCCGCGCTGTGAACCTTGGGCAGCACGATGTAGGCCAGGCGCTGGGCGGCGCCGCCGACGATCACGGCCAGGTCGGCCTCGAAAAACGGGCTGGCCACGTCGTGCACGCGCACGCCGATGCGGTTGTGGCGGTTGCCCTCGTCGTTGAGCAGGCGCACGATCATTTGGGCGTGTTCGGGCTCGGCACCGGCGGTGGCGCCGTCTTCGCAATCGAACGTGATGTCGAACAGGGGGCCAAGCTCTTGTTGCAGGGCCATCGACTTGAGCATCAGCTTTTCGGAGCCTGCATAGTGGTCGCAGGCGGGGAGCAGCAAAGGCTGGCGTTTGCCCTGGAATAAAACCTCGGAGGGATGCATGTTCATTTTCTCAGGTACAGCAGCGCTCGTGCCGCTCGGGGCGGCACGGCGCGTGCGGCGAATCGGTGGGGTTACGGGATCCACGAATCCGGCCGCGTTGAAACTCAGGCCAGCAGGTGGGCAACGCCTTCACGCTCTTCGGTCAGTTCCTTGAGCGTGAGGTTGATGCGTTCCTGCGAGAACTCGTCGATCGGCAAACCTTGCACGATCGTGTATTCGCCATTCTCGGTCGTGACCGGGAAGCCGAACATGGTGCCTTCAGGGATGCCGTACGAACCATCCGATGGAATGCCCATCGTGGTCCACTTGCCGTTGGTGCCGAGGTACCAGTCGTGCATGTGGTCGATGGCTGCGTTGGCGGCCGACGCTGCCGACGACAGGCCGCGCGCTTCGATGATCGCAGCGCCGCGCTTGCCCACGGTTGGCAGGAAGGTGTCGCGGTTCCATGCATCGTCGTTGATGGTTTCCTTGACCGATGCGCCATCGATCTGGGCGAAACGGTAGTCGGCGTACATCGTTGGCGAGTGGTTGCCCCACACGCACAGTTTTTCGATCGAGGCGACCGGCTTGCCGGTTTTGGACGCGATCTGCGACAGGGCGCGGTTGTGGTCCAGGCGCAGCATGGCGGTGAAGTTCTTGGCCGGCAGCGACGGCGCCGATTTCATGGCGATGTAGGCGTTGGTGTTGGCAGGGTTGCCGACCACCAGCACCTTGACGTTGCGCGACGCGACGGCGTCGAGCGCCTTGCCTTGCACCGTGAAAATCTGGGCATTGGCTTCGAGCAAGTCCTTACGCTCCATGCCAGGACCGCGTGGACGGGCGCCGACCAGCAGGGCGAAATCGGCATCCTTGAAGGCGGTCATCGGGTCGGCGTGGGCGGTCATGCCGGCCAGCAGCGGAAATGCGCAGTCATCGATTTCCATCATGACGCCCTTGAGCGCTTTCTGGGCTTTCTCGTCAGCGATTTCCAGCAGTTGCAAAATGACTGGCTGGTCTTTGCCGAGCATGTCACCGTTCGCGATGCGGAACAGCAGGGAATAGCCGATCTGGCCGGCAGCGCCGGTGACAGCAACGCGCAGTGGGGTTTTAGCCATGATGAATCTCCAAAGTGGGAAAGAAAACGGTCGAAGCTGAGGATACGCTTGTTCGGGAAAACGGTAATGATACCAAATCGGCTACCAGGATTGGATACCACGGCCTGAACTTCCCGGCCCAGCCGGAAAAAACCGCGGGGCGATACGCGCGCATGCCGGATCGACCGCGAGTGTAGGCGTGCGAAAGCGATCTGTCAATTCATATCATATATCTTATATAAGACACATAACCTCCGGCGATTGCACTGGACTGGCAAGCCCGTTTGTGGTGAAATCCCGGTCTATGAATCCAGTCCCGACCCCTCCGATCTTGCATGGTACAACGGCCAGCGGGACCGGCGCTTCCGCCGGCGCGTCGGGCAGTTCGCCGACCTTCAGCCCCCTCTATCAGCAGATCAAGGCGCTCATCACGCAGGGCCTGCAGGCGGGCGAGTGGAAACCCGGCGAAATGATCCCCAGCGAAGTCGAGCTGGCCGGCCGCTTCAAGGTCAGCCAGGGCACGGTGCGCAAGGCGATCGACGAACTGGCCGCCGAAAACCTGGTGCTGCGGCGCCAGGGCAAGGGCACCTTCGTGGCCACCCACCACGAGGCGCGCGCGCATTTCCGCTTCCTGCGCCTGATGCCCGACGAAGGCGTGCCGCACCATCCCGACAACAAGATCATCGAAGTCAAGCGCATGCGCGCGCCGGCCGAAGTGGCGCGCCTGCTGGATCTGAAATCGGGCGACTCCGTAGTGTATATCAAGCGCGTGATGTCGTTCGACGGCACGCCGACAATTCTTGAAGAAATGTGGCTTCCCGGCCTCCTGTTCAAGGGGCTGACCGCGGAACGTCTGGTCGAGTACAAGGGTCCAATGTACGGGTTGTTCGAGTCCGAATTCGGCACGCGCATGATCCGTGCCAGCGAGAAAATCCGCGCGCTCGGGGCCGACGCCGGCGCCGCCCAATTTCTCGGGGTGCCGGAAGGCACGCCACTGCTGTGCGCGGAGCGCGTGTCGTTCACTTACGGCGACAAGGCGGTCGAGCTGCGCCGCGGCCTGTACCTGACCACGCATCACCATTACCAGAATGACTTGTCGTAGTTTCAAGACAAGTGTTGCCGAACCGCGATTGACCCTCGATTCAGGCGTCGACAGTGCGACGGTGCGGTGCACAAAATGCCCGTTCCGTTTAAAATGCATTGATCATAAGAAAGTAGCGAACATCTGCCCATATTGTTGCTGAAGTTGCCAATCCCAAGAGGAATATTGGTGCATTTCGGCAAAATGGGCGAAAATTGCGGGTTAATTACAATTTAGTTAGTCAAAGGGGAGGTACTGCCATGTCCGAAGCCGTGAAGGAAGTTCCAAAAAAAGAACGGCCCGAGATCCGTAACATTCATGTTACCGATTTGATGAATTACAATATGACGCCTGGCGCCTACGTGTCGATCCTGCACCGCATCAGCGGCGCGGCGATCTTCCTGATGCTGCCGTTCCTGCTGTACCTGTTCCAGAACAGCGTCCAGTCCGAAATATCGTTCGCGTATTTCCAGGGCATCCTCTCGCATCCGCTGTCCAAACTGGTCCTGCTGGGCCTGATCTGGGCCTATATGCACCACTTCTGCGCCGGTTTCCGCCACCTGTTCATGGACATGCACATGGGCATCGAGAAAGATTCCTCGCGCCATAGCGCTGTCAGCGTGCTGGTTGTCAGCCTGATCCTGACCGCACTGGCTGGTCTCAAACTGTTTGGAGTGTTTTGATGGCAAAGAATAATGTCGGACGTAACCGCCTCGTCGTCGGCGCCCATTACGGCCTGAAAGACTGGCTGGCCCAGCGCCTCACCGCGGTCGTGATGGCCGTGTACACCTTCACCTTGCTGATCTCCTTCCTGACTGGCAATAACTTCACGTATGAAGGCTGGGCTCACCTGTTCTCGCAACAGTGGTTCAAGCTGTTCAGCCTGGTGACTTTCGCCGGCCTGTACTACCACGCCTGGGTCGGCATGCGCGACATCTGGATGGATTACATCAAACCGGTCGGCGTGCGCCTGACCCTGCAAGCGCTCACCATCCTGTGGCTGGTCGGCTGCGCAGCCTGGACTGTACAAATTCTCTGGAGCGTTTAATCGTGGCAGCAATCAAAAAAGCACTTCCTACCCGCCGTTTCGACGCGGTCATCATCGGCGCCGGCGGTTCGGGCATGCGCGCATCCCTGCAACTGGCTGAAGCCGGCCTGAACGTTGCCGTGCTGTCGAAAGTCTTCCCGACCCGTTCGCACACGGTCGCGGCCCAGGGCGGCATCGGCGCGTCCCTCGGCAATATGTCGGAAGATAACTGGCACTGGCATATGTTCGACACCGTCAAGGGTGGCGATTACCTGGGCGACCAGGATGCGATCGAATTCATGTGCCGCGAAGCACCGAAGGTCGTCTACGAGCTGGAACACTTCGGCATGCCGTTCGACCGCAATCCGGACGGCACGATTTACCAGCGTCCGTTCGGCGGCCACACCGCCAACCAGGGCGAAAAACCGGTCCAGCGCGCGTGCGCGGCGGCCGACCGTACCGGTCACGCGCTGCTGCACACGCTGTACCAGCGTAACGTGCGCGCGCGCACCCACTTCTTCGTGGAGTGGATGGCGATCGACATCATCCGCGACGCCGACGGCGATTGCGTGGGCGTCGTGGCGCTCGAAATGGAAACCGGCGAATGCATGATCCTGGAAGCGAAGACCACCATCTTCGCCACCGGCGGCGCAGGGCGCATCTTCGCCGCCTCGACCAATGCCTTCATTAACACCGGCGACGGCATGGGCATGGCCGCGCGCGCCGGCCTGCCGCTGCAGGACATGGAATTCTGGCAGTTCCACCCGACCGGCGTGTCCGGCGCGGGCGTCTTGATTACCGAAGGGGTGCGCGGCGAAGGCGGCATCCTGATCAACAGCAATGGCGAACGCTTCATGGAGCGCTATGCGCCGACCCTGAAAGACCTGGCGCCGCGCGACTTCGTGTCGCGTTCGATGGACCAGGAAATCAAGGAAGGCCGCGGCTGCGGTCCGAACAAGGACCACGTGCTGCTGGACCTGCGCCACATCGGTGCCGACACCATCGCCAAGCGCCTGCCGTCGATTCTCGAAATCGGCCACAAGTTCGCCAACGTCGACGCCACCAAGGAACCGATCCCGGTGGTGCCGACGATTCACTACCAGATGGGCGGTATTCCGACCAATATCCACGGCCAGGTGGTGGTGCCGAAAGACGGCAACCCGGTTTCCGTGGTCAATGGCCTGTACGCGATCGGCGAATGCGCCTGCGTCTCGGTGCACGGCGCCAACCGCCTCGGCACCAACTCGCTGCTCGACCTGATCGTGTTCGGCCGCGCGGCCGGCAACCACGTGGTCGCGTCCAACCTGAAGCAAAAGGAAAACAAGCCTTTGCCGAAGGATGCGGCCGACTTCGCCATGGACCGCATGGACCGCCTGGAACACTCGACCGGCAGCGAAAAAGTGCAGGGCGTGGCCAACGATATCCGCGCCACCATGCAGAAGTACTGCGGCGTGTTTCGCACCGACGAGCTGCTGACCCAGGGCTACAAGGAAATCATGGTGCTCGACGAGCGCCGCAAGCACGTTTCGTTCAAGGACAAGTCCAAGGTGTTCAACACCGCGCGCGTCGAAGCGCTGGAACTGGATAATCTCATTGAAACGGCGAAAGCGACCATCACATCGGCAGTGGCACGCAAGGAATCGCGCGGCGCGCATGCGCACAGCGACTTCCCGAACCGCGACGACGAAGTCTGGATGAAGCACACCTTGTTCTTCTCGGAAGGCAACCGCCTCGAGTACAAGCCTGTGATCACCAAGCCGCTGACGGTCGATACCTTCAAGCCGAAACCACGTACTTTCTAAGGTCAGAACATGACACGCACCGTAAAACTGAAAATCTACCGCTACGATCCCGACCAGGATGCCAAGCCGTACATGCAAGACGTGACCGTCGAGCTGCAGGACACCGACAAGATGCTGCTCGACGCCCTGCAGCGCATCAAGTCGGACGTGGACGATACCCTGAGCCTGCGCCGCTCCTGCCGTGAAGGCGTGTGCGGTTCGGACGCGATGAACATCAATGGCAAGAACGGCCTGGCCTGCACCACCAACCTGAACGAGCTGACCGAGCCGATCGTCCTGCGTCCGCTGGCCGGCCTGCCGGTGATCCGCGACCTGATCGTCGACATGACGCAGTTTTTCAAGCAGTACGATTCGATCAAGCCGTACCTGGTGAACGAGTCGATCCCGCCTGAAAAAGAGCGCCTGCAGACCCCGACCGAGCGCGAAGAGCTCGACGGCCTGTACGAGTGCATCCTGTGCGCCTGCTGCTCGACCTCGTGCCCGTCGTTCTGGTGGAATCCGGACAAGTTCGTCGGCCCTGCCGGTCTCTTGCAAGCCTACCGCTTCATCGCAGACAGCCGCGACGAAGCCACCGGCGAGCGCCTGGACAACCTGGAAGACCCGTACCGCCTGTTCCGCTGCCACTCGATCATGAATTGCGTCGACGTTTGCCCGAAGGGTTTGAACCCGAACAAGGCGATCGGCAAGATCAAGGAATTGATGGTTCGCCGCGCTGTATAAGGCACCTTGGCGGGCGCGGCGCGGACCACTTTGTCCGCGTCGCGCCCGCTTGCCATCCGGCACGCTTTTGCATGCCTCGCGGTATGGTGTCTGCTTGTCAGTAATACAGTAAAAGTACCGTACTGCCGAAATCGGGCAGGCGGAGTATAGTGTTGACCCAACGACGGACTCTAGAGTGAATACGCACCAATCCGACCCGGCCAACCGCTCGCGACTGCGCTGGCGCAGCCGCCGGGGTTTGCTCGAAAACGACCTGATCCTCACGCGCTTCCTTGACGCGCATGAGGAAGGGTTGACAGATGAAGAAGTCGATGCGCTGACCCGGCTGCTCGATCTGGCGGACAATCCGCTGATGGACCTGATCCTGGCGCGCAAAGAGCCCGAAGGTGAAGTCGATTTGCCGCATGTGCGCGCCTTGCTGTTGCGCCTGCAGCAAGCGTGAACGTGGCAACAGCCCGTGGCAACCGCCCGTGGCAATAGCTCGACAAGTTTCGTAATTTTTATTTTGTAGACCTCACCTCCCAAGAAGGAAGTGCCATGAACATCTCTGATACCAAAGCCACCCTGTCGTTTTCCGATGGCAGCACGCCCATCGACATGCCGATTTACAAGGGCACCGTTGGCCCGGACGTCATCGACATCCGCAAGCTGTACGCCCAAACCGGCAAATTCACGTACGACCCGGGCTTCATGTCGACCGCCGCCTGCAACTCGACCATCACCTACATCGATGGCGACAAGGGCGAACTGCTGTACCGCGGTTACCCGATCGAGCAACTGGCCGTCAATTGCGACTTCCTGGAAACCTGCTACCTGCTGCTGAACGGCGAACTGCCGAACAAAGAAGAAAACCAGAAATTCAGCGACACCGTCACCAAGCACACCATGGTGCACGAGCAGATGCAATTTTTCTTCCGCGGCTTCCGCCGTGACGCGCACCCGATGTCGGTGCTGGTTGGCACGGTCGGCGCGCTGGCCTCGTTCTACCACGACTCGCTCGACATCAACGACCCGCATCACCGCGAAGTATCGGCCATCCGCCTGATCGCCAAGATGCCGACCCTGGTCGCCATGTCGTACAAATACTCGATCGGCCAGCCGTTCGTGTACCCACGCAACGACCTGTCGTACAGCGCCAACTTCATGCGCATGATGTTCGGCAATCCGTGCGAAGAATACAAAGTCAACGAAGTGCTGGTGCGCGCACTCGACCGCATCCTGATCCTGCACGCGGACCACGAGCAGAACGCGTCGACCTCGACCGTTCGCCTGGCTGGTTCTTCGGGCGCCAACCCGTTCGCCTGTATCGCTGCCGGCATCGCCTGCCTGTGGGGCCCGGCGCACGGTGGCGCGAACGAAGCGGCACTGAACATGCTCAAGGAAATCGGCACCGTCGACAAGATTCCTGAGTTCATCGCCAAGGTGAAAGACAAGAACTCCGGCGTCAAGCTGATGGGTTTCGGTCACCGCGTGTACAAGAACTTCGATCCGCGCGCCAAGCTGATGCGCGAAACCTGCCACGAAGTGCTGCAAGAGCTCGGTCTGCAGGACGACCCGCTGTTCAAGCTGGCCATGGCGCTGGAAAAAATCGCGCTGGAAGACGAATACTTCGTGTCGCGCAAGCTGTACCCGAACGTCGACTTCTACTCGGGCATCGTGCAATCGGCGCTGGGCATTCCGGTGTCGCTGTTTACCGGTATCTTCGCAATGGCGCGCACCATCGGCTGGATCGCGCAATGGAACGAGATGATTTCCGATCCGGAGCAAAAGATCGGCCGTCCACGCCAGCTGTTCGTCGGCTCGCCGACGCGCGACGTGAAACCGATGGACAAGCGCTGATCGAAGCGCGTTGCCATTAAAAAAAGCGAGCCGATGGCTCGCTTTTTTATTGCCTGCTTGTGAGGCCTGGCACCCGGCGCATTTGATAGCATAACATTCGAACCCGTCGTTTGTTACGGCTGGATTCGAATCCGTCGTTTGTTACCAGAGCACTCAAAACCGTCATTCCTGCCATTGGCAGAAATGACTTCCCGCGCAGGCGGGAATCCAAGGTGTGTCTGCTAATCGAAGGTGCCTTGGATTCCCGCCTGCGCCGGAATGATGTTCGGTCAGAGGACTGTAAGTCCGTGACCCTGGCGCTCGCTTCTTGTGGATGCGCGCCCGCTCACTCGCCTGCTGGCAGTTCGATCAGGCGCGCTTTCAGGCTCGCTGGTCCGCCCACCGGTTTTTTGGCCGTGAAAAAGGCGGTGGCTTTGTCGGGCCATTGCACCGTCTCGCTCTGGCCATTGCCCAGTTGTGCCGTCGTGGTTTTGACGGTGCCCACTTGCATCGTCATGCTCATGGTGGTGCCCCCCGTCGATTCGACAGACAGCTTGTAGCGCTTGGGCGCGGTGGGGTACTTGTTCGCGACCCGGCCCAGGCCCCAGTTCGAATAGTTAATCTGGGTCATCGGCCGCGTCGTGGTCGTGCCCCACACCAGCGACTGGCTGAAGGTGTCGTACACCCCTTGCGAGCCAACACCATCGATCAGAATCCAGGTGCCGCGCAGCGAGAGCAGGTTGACGCGCGATTCCGGCACGCGCGCAATGCCGTTGCCGTCGATATGGCCAGTCTGGCCCAGCACCCGGCGCAGGCTCTTGCGTACCAGGTCGAGCTGGGCAGGCGGCGACGCGGACCAGTCTGCGCCAATTTCCACATAGATCGCGAAGGGTGTGTTGTAGTTGCGGTCGACGACATAGGCGCCGTATTTCATCAACGTCCTGGCGACCTTCAGCAGCCGCGCATCGGTGATCTTGCTCAGGTCGAAATCGGGCGGCAGCATGACGCGCGCGCCTTCGGGAATCCGGCCCGTGTTCGGCTTGTCCGGTATCGGAGTGTCGGCTGCCGTCGCCGGATAGGTGTAGCGGTCGGCCCCGGCCAGCAATCCCGTGAAATCGAGCGACATGGACAGGGCGTGCTCGAACAGGGGTTTTCCATCATTGGCCTCGGCGATGCGGATCATGCCGCCCGTCGGCGCGGGACCGGCCGCGCGCGCTCCCTGATAGTGATGGGCCGGGTCGCCCCAGCCAGTGCCGTTCAAAGGCGTCCATGACACCCTGGTCGCGGTCCACTTGCCTTCGGCGTTTTTCTTCAGGTTGGAAAACGAATAGATCCGGTTCAGGCCCGCATCGACGATATCGGCATGGCCATCGCTGCCTTTCGCGGGAACAGTGTTCGCCGGCCAATGGGGAATCGTGTAGGTCGGGGTCGACATCTCGGTGTCGGTATCGACCACGCCGCTCCTGCCGGCGACCGGGTAAATCAGCATCGGTGCGTCGCTGGCTTTTGCTTCAAAAATGCCGGATGAGTAATCGCCGCCTTGAATGGCCGGATTCCATGTGGTGGCCGGGATTTGCCAGGTGTCGAATACCGGCTTGACCGGATAGGAATTCCAGAGCGAATCGGCGGCAAAGGGTTTTTGGTAGGTGCCAAAAGGTACCGTGGGTACGGTCTGTGCGTACGCCTGCGTCACGGACACCAGCGCGAGTGTTCCAACAGCTACAAGTAATTTCATCTGAAAAATCCTCGGAATGGATACGGCATTGCATAAAGGCCGCAAGTGGAACGGTAAGAATGAAAATGGAAGGTCGTCAGTTTTGGCTGATGCTTATATCAGCGGATTTAACAATATCATATTATTCCGAAGAGAAAGTACTTTGGCTTATTTTATCCGCGATAAATATCGGATATCCATGAATCTACCCGATATTCATACATTCGAATTAATAAGTTTTTTGTTTTAGTAATAGCATTAAAAAATATAATATGTGCATCAGGTCGATAATGTTAATTGAAGCAGGTTAATATTAGTTATCATCTCGCCATGGCGATGGGCGATCGTGCCGGTGCCCGTCCGGGGCGTGTACAATCGCGTATCATCCCGCCCTTGCTTCCGGAAAGTCAGAATGAAGAAAACACTGCTGGCCTGCATCCTTTCCCTGTTCACCCTGGGCGCGTTTGCCCAACCATCCGACCCTGCCGCGCCGTATACGAAGCAGATCAACGCCTTTATCGACGAATGGCACGACGACGCCGCGCACGCGCGTCCGGCCTATTTCGACAAGATGGCGAAGCATGGGGTTTATATCGGCACTGACAAGACCGAGCTGTGGAACCGCGACCAGTTCAAGACGTGGGCCAAACGCTTCTTCGACAAGGGTGCGGCGTGGTCCTTTAAAGCCACCAAGCGCAATGTATATATGTCCGCCGACAAGAACTTCATCTGGTTCGACGAACTGCTCGACACCCAGGTGGGCGTGTGCCAGGCCAGCGGAGTTATGCGCAAGACGGACAAGGGATTCGAGATCGAGCATTATCAGCTCTCCATCGCGGTTCCCAATCCGGTGGCGGACAAGGTGACCAAAACGATCAAGGATTTTGAAGCGGCTCCGTCCGTGAAATAACCCCCAGCGAAACGCCAGCACGTGCTCAATCGACCTCACTATATTGGCCGCTTCGCGCCCTCGCCATCCGGTCCGCTGCACCAGGGATCGCTGGTGGCGGCCATGGCCAGCTATCTGGACGCCAAAGCCCATCATGGCCGCTGGCTGGTGCGGATCGAAGATGTGGACGAAGGCCGCAGCGTGCCGGGCGCCGCTGAAGGCATATTGGCGCTCCTGCGATCCCTGGGCATGGACTGGGATGGCGACGTGGTCTGGCAGAGCCGGCGCAAGCAGCTGTACCAGGCCGCCGCCGACAAACTCGGCGCGCACGTCTATCCCTGCGGCTGCAACCGCCGCGAAATCGCCGATTCCCGCCTCGGCACCGCACCCGATGGTTCCGCCATCTATCCCGGCACCTGCCGTAATGGCTTGGCGCCAGGCAAGACCATGCGTAGTCTGCGCGTACGGGTGCCCGACATGCGGGTATCCGACATGCGGGTACCCGACATGCGGGTACCCGACGCGGCCGGGACGGCAGGCAGCATCAGTCGTCCCGCCACCACGGGCAGTAGTCTCGCCACCCGGGCTAGCAGTCCCGCCACCCCGGCCAGCATTTCCGCGACCCCGACCGATGCCGGCCTGATTGCATTCACCGACCGCGCCGCCGGTTACATGGCGCAACATCTGGCAACCGAGTCAGGCGATTTCGTGCTCAAGCGCGCCGATGGCTTCTGGGCCTACCAGCTTGCCGTCGTTGTCGATGACGCGGAGCAGGGCGTTACCGACATCGTGCGCGGCGCCGACCTGATCGATTCGACGCCGCGCCAGATTTATCTGCAGCGCCTGCTGGGCGTGCCTACTCCGCGCTATCTGCATGTGCCGGTCGTGCGCAATGCGGATGGCGAAAAGCTCTCCAAACAGACAGGCGCGCTGGCGGTAGCCCCCGACAATGAAGGCCAAGCCTTGCGCGCACTGCAGGCCGCCGCCGCATTCCTGCAACTGCCTGTCGCGCCGACGGACTCGATCAGCACATTCTGGCAAGCGGCGATCCCCGCCTGGGCGAACCGTGTCGGATTGTCGTGCGGGCCCGCCTGAGCAGACGATGCCGGCCGGGCCGTGCTCAGCGCCGCTTCTTGCGCGCGATGAATCCCAGTACGCCCAATCCCAATGCCATCATCGCCCAGGAACCCGGCTCCGGCACCGCCACGATGAAGCCGCGGATTTCGCCGGCCGGAAACTGCGCGGAGTGGATGTTGAAGTAAGCCTTGTTGGCGGCAAAGCCCTGGATCAGCGCGGCGCGCGCCTGTTCCACGGTCCCGCCACTGGCCTGCAGGAAGCCGGGGTTGAACGCGGAGGGATCGGCCAGGCTGAGCGTGGCGTTGAACACGCCTTGCCTGACATCCGTCGGAAAGCCGAACTGGTTAAGCTCGGGCGTTGCCGGTGGCGCGATGCCGCTCAGCAGATCGGCGGTGCAGCAGTGGATGTGCGCCGTGGTGGTGGTACCGCGCAGATTGAAGAAAGGAACGTTCATCGACAAGGTCATGGCAAGGTCGTCGATGATGAAGGTGGCGATGCTGAATGCGGGCGATGCATTCGGCTGCGCCTCGCTCGGGCCGCTCATGGTGGCGCGGTAGGTGGTGACGTCGGCGAACGCCGGCCGTGCAAGCAGCATGGCAAACACGATTGCCAGCGATGAGAGGATACGGTTCATGCATGTTCTCCTGAGGTGACGACACGAATGGCGAGTCAAGCGGTTCCAGCGAGCACGAAACCGGCATCGACAACGTGAACACGCGAGGGGAGAGCCGCAGCTGGGTTGGCTTTGGGAAGCACGAAGCGGGCGCCATCGACGCGGTACAGAGGTTCGACCTCGCCGCATCGATAAATACGCCCGGGATGTTCACTATTTTTTTGTATCCGTCCAGACGGCAACAGTGCTATTTTCTCTGGATCGTGATTTGCCCATCGGCTTCAAGAAACGCGCAGCGCATGTCCTTGATGTCGCAATCGGAGCAGCGCAGGGCCTGGTCGACCTCTTCGCGTGAAATCCGGCAACGTTTCATCACCTTGTCGTACAGTTCGCCGTCGCGTCCCAGCAGCACGGCGCTGCCGTCGAGAATGTCGGACATTTTCTTGCTGCGCGATGACAGGAACGACATCGTCATATTCAGTCCGACCAGCACCACCGCCACGATGAAGCCGCCGACCAGCGATTGATCGCCGCCCGTCAGCGAATTGGACACCGCCTCGCTGAGCAGCATCACCACCAGCAGGTCGAAGGGCGTGAACTGGCCCACCGTGCGGCGCCCGGACACGCGCACCATGACCAGCAGGATCAGATACACGGCCGCGCCGCGCACGACGAATTCCCACCAGGGATGGCTCATCTCGAACATCGGGGTTCCTTTCAGGGATGCAGCATGGCGCACTGCGGATTTTTATCATATTGTAAAGAAATGGGGGCAAACGTGGATTTCCGCATGTGCGGTGCTTGCCCAGCCAGTCACAACAAAAGTTGTACATACAACTCATTTTTATGTTAATTTCATGTTTCATGGAAATTATGAAAATAACTATAAAGGAGACAGGAATGAAGTTGTTGTCAGTATTGTTGGGACTCGTTTTGATCGCCGATGCACGCGCCGATGCATCTTTGCTGGGAGACACCGTCGACGCCGGCATGTACCGCACCATCGACACCGGCAAAGGGGTGGGGCGCATCAACGGATTCGGTCTGGACAGCCCGTTTGTCGTCGAGAACGGCCTGGCCGACCAGAAAAACTATAGCGTTGCCTACACGCTCAATGTCGACGCCGACCGCTTCGTCATGGATTACCGGAACCCGTTCGCCTGGGGCGCCGGGATTGTCTTTCGCCTGACTGACCTGGACTTCAGCAACGGTGCGTCGCTGCAATCGCTGATGGTCGATACCAATATGGTGGGTTACGGCCTGACCTTCGGCGCCGACTACGTCGAAATCAACCTGAGCGGCGTGAGCGGCACGCGCGATGCCTACTTCAGTGGCCAGTTCATTACCACGGCGGTGCCTGAACCGACCTCGATCGCGATGCTCTCGCTGGGACTGGCGGTGGTCGGCTTCGGCGCACATCGCGCCCGCAAGGCCCGGCAAGCCTGACGCGAACTGCGCAGCTGCTCGCGCCCGCCGTGAGGCTGCTTGCGCAAGGCGGCCCGCCCGGGTCGCCAATAGCTGCGCTGGCGCCGCCGAATCGGCTGGCGCATAATGCGGCATGTTCAAACTGACCTTTCTCGGCACGTCCTCGGGCGTGCCCACCAAAAACCGCAACGTCACCGCGCTGGCGCTGCAGACCTCCCTGAACCGCGACTGGTGGCTGATCGACTGCGGCGAGGGCACCCAGCACCGCCTGCAGCACGTTCCCCTGACGGTGCACGACCTGGCCGGCATTTGCATCACCCACATCCATGGCGATCACAGCTATGGCTTGCCCGGTTTCCTGGCCAGCGCCGCCATGAACGGACGCAAGCGCCCGCTGATCCTCATCGCGCCGCTGGCCGTCAAGGCCTGGCTGGATGCGACCATGCTGCATACCGAGCTGTTCCTGCCATTTCCGCTGATCCATGTGGATGTCACCGGCGAGCAGCAGGTGCACCAGGAACCGGGCCTGACGATCGAGCGTCACCACCTGTCGCACCGGGCGCCGAGCGTCGGCTTTCGCTTCGCCGTCGAGACCGTCAAATGGAAGCTCGACAGCGCTGCCTTGCGCGCGCGCGGCGTGCCGTCCGGTCCGCTCTGGGGCAAGTTGCAGGCCGGGCACGATGTGACGCTGGACGACGGCACGACGCTGGCGGCCGCCGATTTCCGCGTGTCCGATGTCCAGCGCGCGGTGGCGGTGATTGGCGGCGACAACGATACCCCAGCGCTGCTGAGCGACGCCTGCGCGGACGCGCAAGTGCTGGTGCACGAGGCGACCTACACCGAGGCCATCCTGCAGAAAGTCGGACCCGGGCCGACCCACAGCTCCGTGCAGCGCGTGGCGCAGTTCGCCACCGAACGCGGCTTGCCGAATTTGATCCTGACGCATTTCAGCGCGCGCTACGACAATCCGGAAGGCATGGCGGAACTGGAAGCGGAGGCGCGCCAGCATTACGCGGGCAACCTGTTCCTGGCGCAAGATTTTGCCAGCTATGAACTGGATGCGGCCGGGGTAGTGCGGAAGCTTTGAGCGGCCCGAACCACTACCCGGTTTTGCACTGCCGCGCTACCCGCATTGGCGTACGCGGGGGGCGGCACCGTTTGCTGTGCGTCAAATGTGCGCGCAGCCGATTGGCCATCATCTGCAACTTACAGCCTCAGGCGTGCAATGCAGGAAATCCAACGACTGCGTAGGCAATATGGATAGAACCACGTATAGTTGCTGTGTAAATAACAATCTTCTGTCGTGAGCTCCCATGAATAAACTCTTGTCAGTTCTCCTGTTGACCTGTGCCAGTACGTGCGCAACGGCGGGCCCGGAAACGATCGTCGACTGTCGCGATCCTGACCACCCGGTTCCGAATATGCCCTGGCTGCCGGACGGAGCCAAGACCAACGCATGTCACCAGACGCTCATCGGCGCCGGACTCAATTCCAACTACGACGTCGTTACCAACGGCGTTGCCGCGTGGCGCGACGGCTTGCTGAGCGCTGTGAGGGACCAGCATGCATCCGCCGCATTCCAGCCGCAGGGATATCCGGCCGGCGACTGGCTGGAGCACGGCAGTACCGGCCAGGCCGGCGAACTGTGGTGGGGACGGACCGCGCGCTATCACGTAATCGCCGGCCAGGAGAGTTTCAAGCGCCTGCAAAGGGAAATGCGGCTGCTGCCGGTGCGCGAGCAGATGGCGATGAGTGCCTGGGCCACCCAGCGCCTGATGGCGCAGGTCAGCAAGAAACCCATGCCGCGCCAGCCCGGCGACACGAAGTACATGATGTTCACCAAGCCGTCGCTCAATTACCGCCAGTTCGGCGCCACCAAGGCCACCTTTGAGGGTGGCTATGGCGGTGACGGACAGGTGCCGCCAGGCGAGGTGCAGGACGCGCGCATTACGCTGCAAACGTCCCCGGTGGTCAGCGGCACGCTGACCTTCACGCTCAACGTGGACGGCAAGCGGCGCGCGTTCAGCGTTCCGCTGATGGTCACGCCCGAAACAGAATATCGGATTCATGCGGCGGCGCCCACGCTGGTCAACGGCGCGCCGGTCGAGTGCCGCAAACGCCCGCCACCGAAGCAACCGATGGGCGACGCATGCGAGTACGGCGTGGCCGTGCCGGCCAGCCAGTACGATCCGCCGCCGGAGCGCTACGACGCTCTCGGCGCGTTCTTCGGCGATCGTGCCGGCCTGGTGGGGGTGCGCTTTCGCCTGACGCTCAACATCAAGGAACGCAACCGGAGGGAGACCGTGGTCACCGGCGCGATCGCCCTGCGCGCCGAACCATAGCGTGCCGCGTCAGCGGAATGGCGTTGACACGCTGTCAGCGTCACCGGGCAGGCGCTCCTGAACGGCAGTGTTATTTGCTGGCCGGTGGGCCCGGATGTCGAGATTGCCAAGCTGCCATCTCGATCCTGTAGCGGTCCATCGCATCGTCGTACAGATCGAATACGCAGGGCGTGCAGCCGCTGCGGCAGCAATCTTCCAGGCCGGGCTGGACTGGTGGCCGCGGAGCGGATTCTTGCCGGGAGGCTGGCTTGGCAACCGTCGCGATGCCCTTGGGCGAAGACTTACGCGGCATACGCGACCAGTCCCTCCACCAGCGAAAACGACGCATCGCGGTTCAGGTCCATGCTCATACGGCCGTCCTCACTTTTCCTGGTCCAGGATCGCCTGGATCTCAGCCCGTTCGCGCGCGCTCACATGGCCGCGCAACGCCGCCAGCACCAGTTCCTTGCCGGACCCCGAAAACGCCTTGTGGATCAATTCCTTGATCAGGCTGGTCTGGAGCGAATCCTGCGGCTGCGCCGGCGCGTACACATGCGCGCGGGCGCTTTCGTCGCGCGTGAGCAAGCCCTTGGTGTGCATCAGCTGGAGCAGGCGCAGCACGGTCGCGTACGCCATGTCGGGGCGGCTGGCCACAGCCGCCTGGTGCACCTGTTTGGCGCTGGCCGGACCGAGTTGCCACAGCAGGCGCAGCATCTCCAGTTCCGATGCGGTGGGCTTGGGGGTGGCGGACGGCTCGGACATGGGGGAAGGTACTGGTGGGAATGCATCTAGAATAAATTATCTAGATGCGAAAGTCCAGTTCAGATCTCCGACCACATCCGCAGCAGGTTGTGATAATGCCCGGTCAGGCCGACCGTTTCCTCGGTATCGCCAAGGCGGGCGCGCAGGCGAACGATGGTCTGGTCGAGTTCGAGCAGCATGGCGCGGCGGCCATCGTCGCGCACCATGCTTTGCACCCAGAAAAAGGAGCAGACGCGGCTGCCGCGCGTGACCGGCTCGACTTTGTGCACACTGGACGAAGGGTAGACGATCATGTCGCCTGCCGGCAATTTGACTTCATGCACGCCGTAAGTATCGTTGATGATCAGTTCGCCGCCATCGTAGTCCTCGGGCTCGCACAGGAACACGGTGCACGACAGGTCGGTGCGCAGCGGCAAGGCGCTGCCAGCCACGTTGCGCACGGCGCCGTCCACGTGGGCGCCGTAGTGTTCGCCGCCGGTGTAGCGGTTGAACAGCGGCGGCACGGTGCGCAGGGGCAGGGCGGCGGCGAAGTAGAGGGGATTGGTGGCCAGGGCCGCGAGGATGATGCTGCCCAGTTCAGTAGCAACGGGGCCGTTGTCGGGCAGTTGCTGGTTGTGCTTGACCTGCGCGCCCTGGGCGCCGACGGTGGCGCGGCCGTCGGTCCAGTCGGCGTTATCGAGAGCCAGGCGCATGGCGGCGACCTGGTCGGGACTGAGCACGTGGGGAATATGGAGCATCATGGCAATAAAATGGTGGCGAAGAAAGTGGAAAGCCAAACACCGTCATGCCTGCCAGTGGCGGACATGACGGTGTTCGACGATGCCGGTACTGCGTTTAGAAGCGGAAGTTTGCCGTCAGACTCGCCGAGCGTGGCGCGCCCGGCGTATAGCGATAACCGCTCTTGTTAATCTGCGCAATGTACTCCTTGTCCGCCAGGTTGTACACGTTCAGCTGCACGTCCAGGTTCTTGCTCACAGAGTACGACGCCATCGCATCGACCACCCAGTACGCATCGGCATACGCGGGCGTGCCGACCGCGCCATCGGTGCCGCGCAGCAGCTTGCCGACATAACGCGCGCCGCCGCCCACTTTCAGGCCCATCGGCAGGGTGTACGAGGTCCACGAGGTGAACGCATCTTTCGGCGTGTAGTTCAGGCTATTGATCCCGCTGGCGGTCACGACCTTGCCGTTGCTCACTTCGGTATCCATGCGGGCGTAGCCGGCGCTGACCAGCCAGTTGCGCGCCACTTCACCCGTCACGCCCAGTTCGATCCCTTTGACCTGCTTGCGCCCGGTCTGGTAGTAGACCAGGTCCACCGGATCTTGCTCGAGCTCGTTCTTGACCGTGGTGCGGTACAGCGCCGCCGTGACCGACAGCTTTTGCTTGAGGAAATCCCACTTGGTGCCGATTTCGGTCGTGGTCGATTGCTGCGCATTGTATTTCGGGTTCGATGCGCTGTTGGCCGACGCCGACAAGGCCATGTTGGTCCCCGGCGGGTTCTTCGACGTCGCCAGCAACGCGTACACGCTGCTGTCGGCAGTCGGCTTGTACAGCGCCGACACCTTGCCGTTACCCACCGTGTCGCTCAGCTTGAGCGTGGTCGGCAGCAGGGTGCCCACTGGCAGCGCCGGATTGGCGGCGGCGGTCGACAGGCTGGTCGCGTTGTAGTTCACGTTGAAGTGGTCCATGCGGCCGCCCACGTTGAAGATCCACTTCTCGCCCAGCTTGATGGTATCGAACAGGTACACGCTCTGGGTGTCGACCTTGGAGTTGGTGCTCACGCCATTGCGCACCAGGTTCAGGCCGCTGATCGGCGAAGCCGGATTGGGCGCGTACAGCGAGTCGACCGTCATCGTGCCCGCGCCAAGGTAGCCGTAGGTGCTCTGTTCTTCGCTGGTCAGTTCCAGCCCGCCCACGAAGGTGTGCTTCATGCCGCCCAGCTCCAGGCCCACCGTGGCCACGCTCTGGTTGGTGAGGATCGAATTGGTCTGGTCCTTGACGGTGCGGTTGCCGCGCGTGATGGTCCAGCTGGACGGATCGTTCGGGTTCGGCGTTTTCAGGTTGACGCTGTTGCCCATGAACGCGGTCAGCAGGTAATCCTGCGACGTCTTGCCGTAGCGCGTCGTGTTCTGCAGCTTGACGTTCGGCGAGAAATCATGCTCGACCTTGGCGGTGAACATGTCGGCCGTGACTTCGTCGTAGTCGGTCGTGGAACCGTAGAAGTTGCCCGGATCGACGCGCGGCGCGCTGGTCAGGAAGGTGCGCGCGTCCGGGCTCTTGTAGCCCGGCAGGCCGATGGTCGGCACGCCGCCGTTGGGAACGTTGTCCTGTTTCACATGCAGGTAGTTCAGGTAGGCGCGGGTCGGGCTGTTCAGGCCGAATGCGATCGAAGGCGCCAGCGCCCAGCGCTGGTCCTTGACGACATCGCGCCCCGCAACGCCACTGTCCTGGGCCAGCGCGTTCAGGCGCAGGGCGATGCCTTTTTCGGCGCTCAGCACCTGGGCGTAATCGACCGTGGCGCGCTTTTGCTTGCCGCTGCCGGCGATCACCGAGCCGGTCGTGCCGGACTCCATCACCGCCTGCTTGGTGACCATGTTGACCGATCCGGTCGGCGACGCGCGCCCGGTGTCGGTGCCGGCCGGACCCTTGAGCACGTCGAGCTGTTCGACGTTGAACACGTCGCGCGAAATCGAGCCGATGTCGCGCACGCCATCGACAAAAATGCTGGTCGACGAATCGAAGCCGCGCATGTAGATGCTGTCGCCGGTGGTCGTGTTGCCGTTTTCCCCGAGGAAGAAGGCGCCCACGCCGGGCGTGTTGCGCAGCGCTTCGGTCAGGGTCACCGCGCCTTGCTGCTGGATCAGTTCTTTCTTGATGACGCTGACCGATTGCGCGGTGTTGATCAGCAGTTCGGTGTATTTCGGCGACGCGGCGCGTTCGGCCTTGAAGTCGTTGGTGGTTTCTTCGCCGGTTTTGCTGACGACCTGGACTTCCGGCAGGGTGCGCGCCTGAGGAGCGTCGGCAGCAGCGTGGGCGGCCACCGGCACCAGCAGCGCGGCAAGCGCGACGCTCATGTGTTGATTGAAACGGGATTGCGCGTGCTTGCGGCTTTTGATCGGTGCCATCTGCTTCTCTTCTTCGACGTAGGGTGGGCGCCGGCGCCTGAACATGCGCACCGGTGGGCATAAATTGCCAACAACCTAGTCATTCTAGGAGAAATGTAAAACCATGTAAATGAGAATCGTTATCAACACTATTCTCATTCTTATTTGACAAACGGGGCAAAAGTATGCGATGCGCATATTTACGGACGTGAAAATTGGCGTCAGTACACGTCACGCCTGTAGCGGCCGCTCTCGTTCAGCATGGCCAGCGTGTCGCCGCCGAGCACCGTGTCAAGGGTTGCGTGCACCGCTCCGGCCATGCCTTGCAGACTGCCGCAGACGTAGATGGCCGCGCCCGCATCCACCCACGCGCGCAGCTGCGCGGCTTGCGCCTCGAGTGCGTGCTGGACGTAGCGCGCGCTGTCGCCATCGCGCGAAAACGTCAGGCTGAGAGTGTCGAGCATGCCGGCCTGCCGCCATTGCGCGATATCGGCGGCGCAGAAGTGGTCATGCGCTTCATTGCGTTCGCCGAAGATCAGCCAGTTGCGCGCCTCGCCCGCATCGGCGCGGCTTTTCAGGTGCGCGCGCAGGCCGGCGATGCCGGTGCCGTTGCCGATCAAAATCAGCGCGCGGCCGGCGTTCTCGCCGATGCGAAAGCGCTTGTGCTGGCGCACGCGCAGCAGCACCGCATCGCCTTCCTGCGCCTCGCGGCACAGCCAGCCGGACGCCAGTCCCAGGCTGCCGTCGTCGCGCACGTGCAAGCGCACCAGCAGCGACAGGCAGCCTTCGGCCATGGTCGAGGCAATCGAATACTCGCGCGGATAATCCGGCTCGCCCGGCGCGCTCACCTGTACCAGGTCGCCCGCTTCCCAGTCGGGCAAGTCGCCAGCGGCGGGCCGCAGGTCGATGCGGTACACCGGCGCGCCCGCGCTGCCCGGGTTGAGCAGGTGGCGCGCGGCGATGCGCCAGTGGCCGTACGCCGGCGCGCTCCAGTCGGGGGCGTCGCTGGTGCCCGCAAGGTGGCTCAGGTGATGCTGCCAGGCGTCGATGGCGGCGGCACGCCCGCGGTCCACCTCCACCCGCTCGAACAGCGCCTGCGCGCCGCGTGTCCGCAAGGCGTCATCGAGGCGGCGTCCGAAGCCGCAGTAATTGGCGTAGCTGCTGTCGCCCAGCGCCAGCACGGCGTAATGCAACTGGTCCAGCGCAAGATCGGCCTGGTCGAGCAGGCGAGCCAGGCGCGCCGCGCTGTCGGGCGCGTCGCCCTCGCCATAGGTGCTGGCGATGAACAGGATGCGCGCGGTGCCGCGCAAGGTGGCGTCATCCAAGTGCTCGACGCTGATCGCGCGCGCCGACAGGCCGCCTGTGCGCAGGGTCGCCACGGTATGCGCGGCCAGCGCTTCGCCGGTGCCGGTCTGGCTGGCGTAGGCCACCAGCCAGTCGGCGTTGCCGGCATCGACCTCCCGGCGCAGGCCGCGGCGCGCGCGCAGCAGCGCCAGGCACATGCCCGCGTAGGCCGCCACGGCGACAGCGGCACCGCCCCAGCGCACCGGATCGACGCTGATCATCATTGCAGCAGTTCCCGATAAGCGCTGGAGACGACTTCGCGCAGGCCGCCGCTATGCCGCAGCAGAAAGCGCGCGGCCAGGTGCCGGCTTTCGGCGAAGGCCAGGCCCTGGTCCGGGCCGAGCACCGACAGCGCGGTCGAGAGCGCATCGGCCGCCATGCATTCGGCGTGCAGCACGGTGACCGAGGCCACGTCGTTGCGGATCGGCGTGCCGGTGCGCGGGTCGAGCGTGTGCGAGGCGCGCCGGCCGCCATGCTCGAAGTAGCGCCGGTAGTCGCCGGAGGTGGCAATGGCCAGCCCGTGCAGCGCCACCGTGGTCTGGCCTGCGCCGCCGCCGGCGTCCGGCACGCCTTCCAGCGCGACCCACCACGGCTGGCCGTCGGCCTTGGTGCCGGCGCCGCGCAGTTCGCCGCCGATTTCAACCAGGTAGTGATGCAAACCCTGCGCTTCCAGGCAGCGCGCCAGCAGGTCGACCGCGTAACCCTTGGCCACCGACGACAGGTCGATCCGCACGCCGCCCGGCTGCAGCGCGCGCCGGCTGCTCGCGTCGAGCCGCAGGCGCTGGCGGTCGCCGCGCGCCACGATGGCCGTGCTGGCAGCCGGCAGCGGCGCGTAAAAATTGGCTTCGTTGTAGCGCTGGCGGGCGCCGAAACCCCAGGCGTCGACCAGCGCGCCGGCGCACGGATCGTAGGCGCCGCCGCTGGCCTCGGCCACCTCCAGCGCGTAGCTGAGCACCGTGAAAAATTCATCCGGCAGGCGATGCCAGTTGCCCGCCGGGGCGCTGTTAAAGCGGCTCAGATTCGAGTCGCGTTCCCAGTGGCTCATTTGCGCCACCACCAGGTCGAGCTGGCGCTGCAGGTCCTCCAGCAAGGCCGCACGGGCGCCGCCTGGGGCCATCACGCGCGCCGACCAGCTGGTGCCCATGGTGCTGCCGCCAAGCTCGTGCAGCGTGCTTGCGCGCGGCGGCAGGGCCGGCGCGATCGCGAGGGGGACGAGAACGTGGCGTCGCATCTGCTCTGGCTTACTCTGGCAGCACTTCGAGCGTGGCGGCGTAGCTGTAGCGGCGCGTCACCGCCGGTGCATCGGCGGGAGCCGGGCCTTTCGGCTGGGCGGCCGGAAAGCCGGCGTTGAGCCAGTACATGCCTGGCGCCGGCAAGGTCACCGCCACTTCGCCCTTGGCGTCGGTCTCCAGGCGCACTTCACCGAGCACGCCGCGATAGCGCACCCCGCCCGGAATCAGGCTGAAGGCGAACTTCGGCAGCGGCTTGCCATCGAGCTGGAAGCGCCACTTGGCCGTTTCGCCCGCGCGCAGGTCGGTCGGATTGGTCAGCGGGATCATCTCCAGCCCCACGCCGCTCGGTTTGAAGGCGCCGTCGCTGGTCTTGTTGGCGCTCACGAAGGTCTCCAGGCGCTGGTGGGCGTAGGTGGTTTTCAGTTCTTGCGCGTCGGCCGGCACTTCCTTGGCAAAGGCTTCCTCGCTGCCGCGGAAACGCTTGGGTTCTCCGGCCTTGTCCTTATAGCTGGCCATCACGTTGCGGTTGACGATGCTGATCTTGTAGGTGCCGTTCTTGGTCATCTTCAGGTCGAACGTACTGCGCTGCTTGCCCATGTAGCCGGCCGGCGCCGGGGTGCTCACGCCATCGGGGTCGGTGACGGTGGCGCCATCGAGCTTGAGGGCCACGTGGTCGACGTCGAACAAGCCTTCCGAAATGGCGCCGTCGATGGTCACCCACGGCTCCTTCGATTCGACCATTGTCGACTGCGGGTACAGCCAGCCGCGGTGCGCGGAGGCGCTCAGGGAAACGGCGGCCAGGGCCAGCGCGAGCAGGGTTTTGTTCATCATTGTGTTGGTCATGGTGTGGCAATCAAGGGGTGATCTGGAGGGAAACCGCGCCAAGTTCTTCCTTGCCGCGCGCACTGAACGTTTGCTTGCCCTTGAGCGGCAGCGTGAAGGGCACGCGTACCAGTTCGCGGCCGCCCGATTCGCGCGCCGCTTCGATCACCAGCTTGTAGTCGCCGGCCGGCAGCTTGTCGATGCCGGTACGGGCCGGGCCGAAGCTGATGGTCTGCTCGCCGGCCGGGCGCGTGGCGCCGCTCACGCCATCGATCGGCAGTTCCACGTCGCGCCCGGCCTTGCGCCACCAGGTGCGCAGGTCCTTGACCCATTTGGTGCCGCCGTTGTCCTTTTTCTTGACGTCGTACAGCACCGACAGGTTGGCCGCCACGCTCTGGTCGGCGCGTTCGAGCCACATCGCCACGTAAGGACGGTGATATTCGGCCACGTTCAGTTGCGGGATCTCGAACTTGACGGCCAGGTCGGCGCCGACGGCCCAGCTGCTCAGCATGGGAAGGGTAAGGGCAAGCGTGTGCTGTAGTTTCATGGGGGGCCTTATGGACGGGTGAATTTAATGGGTAAACAGAAGGGCAAGCAGCAGCGGCAGCAGGATGCCGGCGCCGATCACCGGCCAGGTGGACGGGCGGTTGGCCGCGTGCAGTTTCATGATCAGGAAACCGGTGAGCGAAAACACCACGCAGGCAACCGCGAAAATATCGATGAACCAGCTCCACACCGGGCCGGCGTTGCGGCCCTTGTGCAGATCGTTGAGCCAGGAAACCATGCCGCGGTCGGTCTTCTCGAATTCGGCGGCGCCGTCGACGGCGATGCGCAGCCAGGCGTCGCCGCCGGGGCGGGGCAGGGCGACGTAGGCGTCTTCCTCAGTCCATTCGGCCTCGATGGCGCCCACGTCCAGGCCGAATTCGCGGTCGGCCCAGCTGGCCACGCGCGGCGGCAGCGGGGCGCGCGCGTCGGCGTGCTTGATCGCGAACTGCTCCAGGTCGCGCCGCAGCGGCGCGGGCAGGGTTGCCTTGCGGTTGCTGGTGACCGGCTTGGCTTCGATCTGGGTGGCGTGGTTGAGCGTGATCCCGGTAATGCTGAACAGCAGCATGCCCATCAGGCACAAAGCCGAGCTGATCCAGTGCCAGCGGTGCAGGTTCTTCAGCCAGGCGGCGCGGCTGGCGCTGGGGAGCGTGGCAGGGGAGGACATCGGGTGCTTCCGTCAACGAACTAAACGCAAATGATAACTATTATCATTTGCTCGGTCAATGGACTGATTCCGGATTTACAATACGCAACAATCGCTTGTTTTAAAAGTGGAAGACCAGATATGGGTATTGAGATAGCACAGAAAACCGTCTTGCTAACTAACCATAAAATTGTGCCGTGTCAATTTCTTAGCGGCCAAGTCGTGGTTTTGTTATCGCCCAATACAAAAAGATGATTGGCAACTTTTTTCGTAAGATGGAATGTTACGCTACAATACGCGTGCTATTCTTCCGACGTCGTAAGAATGCTGCGAGCTTTACAAGTCCTTCCCCACAACTTGATGTGCAATCCGCTAACCGGTCAGGCCGTGTCGCGGAAGGTTAGATTAACCCGCCAAACTCGCGAAGCGCGAAGAAAGGTGAGCAAGATGATGCAAGAACAAACCGCGAACTCCTATTTGTTCGGTGGTAACGCGCCGTACGTTGAAGAGCTGTACGAGGCCTACCTCGACAATCCAGGCTCGGTGCCAGACAACTGGCGCGCCTATTTCGACTCCATGCAGAACGTCCCTGCAGTCGACGGCTCCAACAAACCCGACGTAGCCCACGCTTCCGTCATCGCCTCGTTCGCCGAGCGCGCCAAGGCCGGCCCGATCCGTGTCGTGACCGCCTCGCACGATCCTGAAATGGGCCGCAAGCGCGTCGCCGTCACCCAGCTGATCGCCGCGTACCGCTATCTGGGCTCCCAGTGGGCCAACCTGGACCCGCTGCAGCGCCAGGAACGCCCGATGATCCCGGAACTCGATCCGGCGTTCTACGGCTTCACCGATGCCGACATGGACATCGTGTTCAACATCAGCAATACCTACTTCGGCCCTGAAACCGCGTCCCTGCGCGACCTGCTGAACATGCTGCGCGATACCTACTGCCGTTCGATCGGCGCCGAATTCATGTACATCGGCGATCCGGCGGAAAAGCGCTGGCTGCAGGAAAAGCTCGAAGCGATCCGCTCGACCCCGAACTTCACGGCCGAGAAAAAAGCCCACATCCTCGAGCGCCTCACGGCCGCCGAAGGCCTGGAGCGCTATCTGCACACCAAATACGTCGGCGCCAAGCGCTTCTCGCTGGAAGGCTCCGAGTCCTTCATCGCGTCGATCGACGAAACCATCCAGCGGGCCGGCGAAAAAGGCGTGCAGGAGATCGTTATCGGCATGGCCCATCGCGGCCGCCTGAACGTGCTGGTGAACACCCTGGGCAAGTCGCCCCAGGAACTGTTCGAGGAATTCGAAGGCAAGCACGGCGACGACCTGCCATCGGGCGACGTCAAGTACCACCAGGGTTTTTCGAGCGACATCGCCACCGCCGGCGGTCCGGTTCACCTGTCGCTGGCCTTCAACCCGTCCCACCTCGAAATCGTCAATCCGGTCGTCGAAGGCTCGGTCAAGGCGCGCATGGAGCGTCGCGGCGACAAGGATGGCGCGCAAGTGCTGCCGATCCTGGTGCACGGCGATGCGGCCTTTGCCGGCCAGGGCGTGGTCATGGAAACGCTGAACCTTGCGCAAACCCGCGGCTACGGCACGGGCGGCACGGTGCACATCGTGATCAACAACCAGATCGGCTTCACCACGTCCGACCCGCGCGATGCGCGTTCGACCCTGTACTGCTCGGACGTCGTCAAGATGATCGAAGCACCGGTGCTGCACGTGAACGGCGACGATCCTGAAGCGGTCGTGCTGGCGACGCAAATCGCGCTCGACTACCGCGTCCAGTTCAAGAAAGACGTCGTGGTCGACATCATCTGCTACCGCAAGCTCGGTCACAACGAGCAGGATACCCCGGCGCTGACCCAGCCGCTGATGTACAAGAAAATCGGCCAGCATCCGGGCACCCGCAAGCTGTACGCGGACAAACTGATCGCCCAGGGCACCCTCGCGGCCGACGGCGGCGACAAGATGGTGTCGGCTTACCGCGACGCCATGGACGCCGGCAAGCACACGATCGATCCGGTCATCTCGAACTTCAAGAACAAGTACGCGGTCGACTGGCTGCCGTTCCTGAACCGCAAATGGACCGACAGTGCCGACACCGCCGTGCCGATGACGGAACTCAAACGCCTGGCCACCCGCATCACCACCGTGCCGGAAGACTTCAAGGTCCACTCGCTGGTCGAAAAAGTGCTGGCCGACCGCGCCTCCATGGGCCGCGGTGAACTGAACCTGGACTGGGGCATGGGCGAGCATCTCGCTTACGCTTCGCTGGTCTCGTCCGGCTACGCCATCCGCCTGTCGGGCCAGGATGCCGGCCGCGGTACCTTTACCCACCGCCACGCCGTGCTGCACGATCAGAACCGCGAGCGCTGGGATGCTGGCAGCTATGTCCCGCTGTGCAATGTATCGGAAAGCCAGGCGCCGTTCGTCGTCATCGACTCGGTGCTGTCGGAAGAAGCGGTACTCGCGTTCGAATACGGTTACTCGACCGCCGAGCCGAACACCCTGACCATCTGGGAAGCCCAGTTCGGCGACTTCGCCAACGGCGCCCAGGTCGTGATCGACCAGTTCATCGCGTCCGGCGAAGTCAAATGGGGCCGCGCTTCGGGTCTGGTCATGATGCTGCCGCACGGTTACGAAGGCCAAGGGCCGGAGCACTCGTCGGCGCGTCCTGAACGCTTCCTGCAGCTGTGCGCGGACAACAACATGCAAGTGGTGCAGCCAACCACCGGCGCCCAGATTTTCCACCTGCTGCGCCGCCAGATGGTGCGCCAGTTCCGCAAACCGCTGGTCATCCTGACGCCGAAGTCGCTGCTGCGTAACAAGGACGCCAGCTCGCCGCTGACCGACCTGGCCAAGGGCGCCTTCCACACCGTCATCGGTGAAGTCGACGAGAAAATCGACGCCAAGAAGGTCAAGCGCGTGATCGCCTGCTCGGGCAAGGTCTATTACGACCTGGTGAACGCCCGCAAGACACGCGGCCAGAGCGACACCGCCATCATCCGTGTCGAACAGCTGTATCCGTTCCCGCACAAGTCGTTCGCGGCTGAACTGAAAAAGTTCCCGAACGCGACCGAAGTGGTGTGGACCCAGGATGAGCCGCAGAATCAGGGACCATGGTTCCAGATCCAGCACAACATCTTTGAAAGCCTCGAATCGGGCCAGCGCCTGGCGTATGCGGGCCGTCCGGCTTCGGCCTCGCCTGCGGTCGGTTACGCCGACAAGCACAACGCGCAGCAGAAGGAATTGCTGGAGACGGCGTTCGCGAAGCTCAAGGGTTTCATCCTGACCAAATAATGACGGTGCGCCCCGGCAGCTGAGGGGCGCCGCAAAAAACAATACACGGAGTTTTACATGGCACAAATCGAAGTCAAAGTCCCAGTTCTGTCGGAATCGGTAGCAGAAGCGACCCTGCTGTCGTGGCACAAGAAAGTCGGCGAGCCAGTCTCGCGCGACGAAAACATGATCGATATCGAAACCGACAAGGTCGTGCTCGAACTGCCTGCGCCGAACGCCGGCATCATCACCCAGATCCTCAAGGGCGACGGCAGCACCGTCGTCGCCGGCGAAGTCATCGCCATCATCGATACCGAAGCCGCCGCCCAGGTCAGCCCGCTGCAAGTGTCGTCGGCGCCGGTGCAGCCCGCGCCAGCGGCCGCCGATCCGGTTGCCGCCGCCATCGGCGCCATCGCCTCGAAAGCGAATGTGGCCATGCCTGCCGCCGCCAAGCTGCTGGCCGATAACAACCTGAGCACGTCCGACGTTGCCGGCAGCGGCCGCGATGGCCGTGTCACCAAGGGCGACGTGCTCGGTGCGGTTGCGGGTGGCGTCAAGCCGGCGGCACCAGCCCCTTTGGCCGCGCCAGCCGCGCCGGCGAAAGCACCGCTGCAGCAAGTGGCCGCGCCAAGCGCCGCCAACCTGGGCGAGCGTCCGGAAGAGCGCGTGCCGATGAGCCGCCTGCGCGCCCGTATCGCCGAGCGCCTGGTGATGTCGCAGTCGACCAACGCCATCCTGACCACGTTCAATGAAGTGAACATGCAGCCGGTGATCGACCTGCGCAACAAGTACAAGGACAAGTTCGAGAAAGAGCACGGCGTCAAGCTGGGCTTCATGTCCTTCTTCGTCAAGGCCGCTGTCGCCGCGCTGAAAAAGTACCCGATCATCAACGCCTCGGTCGACGGTAACGACATCGTGTACCACGGCTACTTCGACATCGGCATCGCGGTCGGTTCGCCACGCGGCCTGGTGGTGCCGATCCTGCGCAACGCCGACCAGATGAGCATTGCCGAAATTGAGAAGAAGATCGGTGAATTCGGCCAGAAAGCCAAGGAAGGCAAGCTGACCCTGGAAGACCTGACCGGCGGCACGTTCTCGATCTCGAACGGCGGCACCTTCGGCTCCATGCTGTCGACCCCGATCATCAACCCGCCGCAGTCGGCCATCCTGGGCGTGCACGCGACCAAGGACCGCGCCGTCGTCGAAAACGGGCTCGTTGTGGTGCGTCCGATGAACTACCTGGCGATGTCGTACGATCACCGCATCATCGACGGCCGCGAAGCCGTCCTGGGCCTGGTCACGATGAAGGAAACGCTGGAAGATCCTGCGCGCCTGCTGCTGGACCTGTAAGCACGCAGCGCGCCTCGCCGCCGCATGCTCCCCAGCGTGCGGCGGCCGATGTGGATATTCGTACCAGTAGAATAAAACAAGGGAATCAATAATGAGTGATGCAAAACAATTCGACGTGGTCGTCATCGGCGCCGGCCCTGGCGGCTACATCGCCGCCATCCGCGCGGCGCAACTCGGTTTCAAGGTTGCCTGTATCGATGAATGGGCCAACGCCAAGGGCGGTCCCGCTCCCGGTGGCACCTGCACCAACGTCGGCTGCATTCCATCGAAAGCGCTGCTGCAGTCGTCCGAGCACTACGAACACGCCGGCCATGCGTTCGCCGAGCACGGCATCGATTTCGCCGGCCTGTCGCTGAACCTGCCGCAGATGTTGAAGCGCAAGGAAACCGTCGTCAAGCAGAACAACGACGGCATCCTGTTCCTGTTCAAGAAAAACAAGATCACCTTCTTCCACGGCCGCGGTGCGTTCACCGGCGCCGCTGAAGGCGGTTACCAGGTCAGCGTCACCGGCGCCAATGCCGACACGCTCTCGGCCAAGCACGTCGTCATCGCGACCGGTTCCAACGCGCGCGAATTGCCGGGCGCACCGTTCGACGAGAAACTGATCCTGTCGAACAGCGGCGCGCTGACTATCAGCTCCGTGCCGTCCACCCTCGGCGTGATCGGCGCCGGCGTGATCGGTCTGGAAATGGGCAGCGTCTGGCGCCGCCTCGGCGCCAAGGTCACGGTGCTGGAAGGTTTGCCGACATTCCTGGGCGCGGTCGACGAGCAGATCGCCAAGGAAGCGCACAAGCTGTTTACCAAGCAGGGCCTGGAAATCAACCTGGGCGTGAAGATCAGCAAAGTCACCGCCGGCGAGAACAGCGTCACCGTCGATTACGCCAACGCCGCCGGCGAAGCGCAGAGCGCCGTGTTCGACAAGCTGATCATCTCGATCGGCCGCGTGCCGAACACCATTGGTCTGGGTGCCGAAGCGGTTGGCCTGAAGCTCGACGAGCGTGGCTTCATCGCCGTCGACGACGACTGCAAGACCAACCTGCCGAACGTGTGGGCGGTGGGTGACGTGGTGCGCGGCCCGATGCTGGCGCACAAGGCCGAGGAAGAAGGCGTTGCCGTGGCCGAGCGTATCGCCGGCCAGCATGGCCACACCAACTTCAACACGATTCCGTGGGTGATCTACACCTCGCCGGAAATCGCGTGGGTCGGCCAGAACGAGCAGCAGCTCAAAGCGGCCGGCGTGGCCTACAAGGCAGGCACTTTCCCGTTCATGGCCAATGGCCGTGCGCGCGCGCTGGGCGATACGTCCGGCATGGTCAAGTTCCTGGCCGATGCCACCACCGATGAAATCCTCGGCGTGCATATCGTCGGCCCGATGGCGTCCGAACTGATTTCGGAAGCCGTCGTCGCGATGGAATTCCGCGCGTCGGCCGAAGACATCGCGCGCATCTGCCACGCCCACCCATCGCTGTCCGAAGCGACCAAGGAAGCCGCGCTCGCCGTCGACAAGCGGTCGCTGAACTTCTAAATCCGTACCCCGCCGGGCGCGCCAGTTTGTCCATTGGCCCGCCCGGCTTTCTGCATTGCCTCCCCTGATGAATGTCCAAGAGTTCTACCAGCACGCCTTATCCCAACGCGGCTTTACCTCGGACGCGGCCCAGCAGCGCGCCGTCGACCGCCTGCAGCGCGCCTATGAGGAATGGGTCGAATTCCGTTCGCAGCGTTCGTCCACCTTCAAGCGCCTGATCAACCGTCCGGACGTGCCGCGCGGGGTCTATCTGTGGGGTGGGGTAGGGCGCGGCAAGTCGTTTTTGATGGACAGCTTTTACTCGGTGGTGCCGGTGGTACGCAAGACGCGCCTGCACTTCCACGAATTCATGCGCGGCGTGCACCGCGAGCTCGATGAGCTCAAGGGCGTGGCCGATCCGCTCGACGAAGTGGCGCGCCGCATCGCCAAGAAATACCGCCTGATCTGCTTCGATGAATTCCACGTGTCGGATATCGCCGACGCCATGATTTTGTATAATCTGCTGACCGCCCTGTTCAACAACGGCGTGTCGTTCATCATGACGTCGAACTACGATCCCGACCTGCTGTACCCGGACGGCCTGCATCGCGACCGCATGCTGCCGACCATCGCCCTGCTCAAGGACAAGCTCGATGTGATGAACGTCGATGCCGGCATCGATTACCGCAAGCGTGCGCTGGAACAGGTCGAAAGCTACTACACGCCGCTCAACGCCGCGTCCGACGAGGCGCTGCGCACGGCCTACGCGCGCATCGCCGAGACGGCCGACGAAGACCCGCGCATCCGCATCGAGGAGCGCGAAATCCGCGCCCTGCGCCATGCGGGCGGCATCATCTGGTTCGATTTCGCCACCCTGTGCGGCGGGCCGCGTTCGCAGAACGATTACCTGGAAATCGCCAGCCGCTTCCACACTGTGGTGCTGTCGGGGATACCGGCCATGTCGGCCGCCCAGTCGTCCGAGGCGCGCCGGTTTACGTGGCTCATTGACGTCTTTTACGACCACAAGGTTAAACTGCTGATGTCGGCCGCCGTGGCGCCGGAAGAGCTGTACACGCAAGGGACGCTGTCGAACGAGTTTCACCGCACCGTCTCGCGTATTATTGAAATGCAGTCGCGCGAGTACATGGATGCGGAGCGCCGCGGCGCCGCCGACTCCCTCTCGTGACAGCCTACAGGACAAAGAACATGAACAACTTCGCTTTTCCCCTGATCCGCGGCGCGGCGCTGGCGTTGCTGGCCGCTGGCCTGGGCGCCTGTTCCAACAGCCTGCTGCCGACTTCCATGGCGCCGGTGGTGCCCGCCACGGTGTCGCTGGAGCAGGCCGAACTCAAACTGGAGCAGGTGCGCACCCAGCGCGCCGCCACCGAAGCGCGCTATGCCAACAGCGAAGTGACCTGCTACGAGCGCTTTTTCGTCAATGACTGCCTGGATGAGGCGCGCGAATACCGGCGCGTGACGCTCTCTTACCTGAACGCGGTGGAGGATGAGGCCAAGCATTTCCAGCGCAAGGCGTCGGCCGATGCGCGCGATGTGGCGGTCGCCGAATCGGTGCGCGCGGCGGAAGCGGAAGAAGCGCGCCTGGCGGCCAATCCGACGCCGACACGGGTGCAAGCGCCGCCCAAGGTGAAGGGGGAATCGAAAAAGCCGACGCTGGAAGCGCGCAAGGCGGCGCAGGCGGCCAAGCTGGCGCGCATCGCGCAGCAGGAGCAGGCGGGCGCGACGGAGCGCGCGGCCAATGCCGAAGCGTTCGCGCAGAAGCGCATCGATTCGGAAAAGCGTCAACTCAAGGTGGAAGAGAAGAAAGCGGCCAGCGCGAAGAAGGCGGAGAAGGCGGCGAAAGATGCCGAAGCGGCTGCGCAGCCGAAGGAAGTGAAGATCTCCAAATGACTGGTCAGGCGTCATTCACGCCTCTCCAGCGCTAACCTCGAATCCGTCGTTTCTGGCACTGCCAGAAACGACGAGCTGGCGGGAACGGCGAGCTGGCGGAACGCGCAAACTGCCTCAGACCGCCCGGCGCATCCGTTCGACCGTGTAATTCGGCACTTCCTTGGGTGGCTTGACCAGTTTCACGATCGCCATGGTGCAATTGCCGCCCTTGCCCTGGGCCCGTTCCACCGCCTTGTTGATCAGCAGTTCCGACGCCTGGCGCGGCGTGTTCTTGCTCGTCACGGCGCCCAGTTCACTGTCCGTGAAGAAGTGCCACAGCCCGTCCGACGCCAGCAGAAAGGCGTCGCCCGCGGCCAGGTTTTCGTGGAAGCCTACGGCCACGAACGGCTCCTTGCGGCTGTTGCCCAGCACATTGACCAGCAGCTTGGAATGACGGTGATTCTTGGCCGCTTCCAGCGGCAGCTTGTCGGTGCCGACCAGGTGCTCGACGTAGGGCAGGTCGCCGGTGCGCACCGCGCACTCGGCCCGGGTAAAGCGGTACAGGCGCGAATCGCCCACATGCGCCCACACCGCCGTGCCCTTGGGCGTGATCACCAGCCCGACGAAGGTCGTATGCGCCTCGGTCTTGCTGGTGAGCGCATTGAGATTGAGAACCGTGTGGGTTTCAAGCACGATCTCGCGCAGCAATGTCTGCAGGCGCTCGATGCTGGGATCGTCGCCCGGCTTGAAATTGTCGAATTGCTGCTTGGCCGTCAGCAGCACCTGGTCGGACGCGGTGGCGCCGCCGGATACGCCATCGGCCAGCACCGCCATCATGTAGCCGGGCGCGCGTGCCCCCGTGAACAGGGCGGTGCGGTCGGTCTGCTCTGGCCTGTTACCGATATGCTGCGCGGTTCCGGCCTCGATCTTGTAGTCATTCATATGCTTGGGGTAAAAGTCCTGGCTGCGTTACCATACGACTCTCTCGGCTGTCGTATTCGATATTATTGGCTGCAACGGCGCCGTAGATTAAACTATGCACTGAGTCGCCACCTTGTTGCAAGCGGATACATTTTTCTGTGCGACAAAAATTGTTTCCGATTGTATGCGTTTTTGGGCAGCAGTTGATGAAATTTTTGAAATGAACTTGTCTGGAATGCCACACATGAACGATGCCCACACTATCCAGCGCCGCCTGATCGAACTCGATGTGGAACATCGCGACCTGGATGCGGTCATAGATATGTTGACCCTGGACGGGCACCACGACCAGTTGCAGCTGCGCCGGCTCAAAAAGCGCAAGTTGCAACTGAAAGACCATATTACCCTGTTGAAAATGCAATTGGTGCCTGATGTCCCGGCCTGATCCGTCTTCGCTTCACTGAAATGCCACCTTGACCGACCCTTTACTCGCGCCCGGGGCGCTACGCGACGCGCTTCCTTCCGCCGCCGACGGCGACGATGCGCCGCCCGCCGGCAAACACGATGCCGAAGTCGACCGCCTGTTCAGCGCGGGCGGCCCGCTCGCGCCCTCCGTCGGCAGCTTCAGCCCGCGCCGCTCGCAGACCGAAATGGCCAAGTCGATCGCCCAGGCCATCGCCGACCAGAGCACCCTGATCGCCGAGGCCGGCACGGGCACCGGAAAAACCTTCGCCTACCTGGTCCCGGCGCTGCTGTGGGGCGGCAAGACCATCATTTCGACCGGCACCAAGAACTTGCAGGATCAGTTGTTCCTGCGCGACATCCCGACCGTGCGCGCCGCGCTCAAGGCGCCGGTGTCGGTGGCGCTGCTCAAGGGCCGCTCGAACTACGTCTGCCATTACCACCTCGAACGCACCCTGCAGAACGGGCGCATGACCTCGCGCGACGATGTCGGCAACCTGCGCGAAATCTCGCGCTTCATCAAGATGACGACGTCCGGCGACAAGGCCGAACTGTCCAAGGTGCCCGAAAACGCCCTGATCTGGAACCTGGTCACGTCCACGCGCGACACCTGCATGGGCGCCGAGTGCCAGTATTACCAGGATTGCTTCGTGATGAAGGCGCGCCGTGAAGCCCAGCAGGCCGACGTGGTGGTGGTCAACCATCACCTGTTCTTCGCCGACGTGGCGCTGAAAGATACCGGCGTGGCCGAGCTGCTGCCGTCGGCCAACACCATCATCTTCGACGAAGCGCACCAGTTGCCCGACACGGCCACCTTGTTCTTCGGCCAGACCGTGTCGACCTCGCAAATCCTGGAACTGTGCCGCGACGTGCTGGCCGAGGGCCTGGCGCACGCGCGCGGCGGCCCGGACTGGGCCAAGGTGGTGACGGTGGTCGAAAAGGCGGCGCGCGACCTGCGCCTGACTTTTCCGCAAGACATCATGCGCCTGTCCCTGGCGCAGATCATGCCGTCGTCCGAGTTTTTTCCGGCGCTTAACACGCTCAAGGAAAAGCTGGCCGAGATGATCGATGTGCTCGAAGACCAGGCCGCGCGCGCCGAAACCATCGAGCAGGTGCGGGTGCGCGCGGTCGAGCTGGCCTCCGCGCTGGACGCCTGGAAGCAGGATGGCAAGGGTAAGGTGGTCGAAGGCGACCAGGCGGTGCTGTGGGTGGAGGCGTTTTCGTCCTCGCTGCAACTGCACAAGACGCCGCTGTCGATCGCGCCGATCTTCAACAACCAGCGCGAAGGCACGCCGCGCAGCTGGATCTTTACCTCGGCCACGCTGGCGGTCAAGAACGACTTCAAGCATTTCTCGAACCAGATGGGCTTGACCGGGGAGCCGGCCAAGACCTGGCCGAGCCCGTTCAACTACGAGCAGCAGGGCTTGCTGTACGTGCCGAACGGCTTGCCGGAACCGAATTCCTTCGGCTATACCGATGCCGTCATCGATTGCGCGCTGCCGGTGATCGAGGCGGCCGGCGGGCGCACCTTTTTCTTGTGCACCACGATCCGCGCGGTCAAGCAGGTGTCCGAGCGCCTGCGCGACGAGTTCGCCAAGCGCGGGCTCGACTTTCCGCTGTTCGTCCAGGGCGAGCGTGGCCGCACCGAATTGCTCGATTCCTTCCGCAAGGCCGGCAACGGCGTGCTGGTGGGTTCGCAAAGTTTCTGGGAAGGCGTGGATGTGCGCGGCGATGCGCTGTCGCTGGTGATCATCGACAAGCTGCCGTTCGCGCCGCCCGACGACCCGGTGCTGGCCGCGCGCATCGACGTGATGGAAAAGCAGGGCTTGAACGGCTTCATGCACCATACCCTGCCCGAGGCCATCATCAACCTCAAGCAGGGAGCAGGGCGCCTGATCCGCGACGAGACCGACCGCGGCGTGCTGATGATCTGCGATCCGCGCCTCATTTCCAAGTCGTACGGCAAGCGCGTGTGGCAGAGCCTGCCGTCATTCAAGCGCACCCGCCTGCAGGAAGATGTGATCGCCTTTTTTAAACCGCCTCAAGAAACCCAGGACTAAGCCATGACCGTGCTGCGCTCGCTGTTACTTTCCGCCTTGATGGGCGCCACCGTGGCCGCTGGCGCCGTGGACCAGGCTGCGGCCCAGATCAAGGCCCAGGTCCCCGCGCCGCCGCCTCTGGCCGCTGAGGCGAAAATATCCGCCAATCCGGCCGCGCAGCTGGCCCAGCTGGCCGAACGCTATTACGAGGAGCAGGCGCGCTACGAACCGGTCAACGCCACCTTCGCCGGCGACAACCGCTTCGACGATCTGCTGCCGATGACCATCGTGCCATCGGTGCGGGCGCGCCAGTTCGCCATGCTGCACGAGGTGCGCGACGAGCTGGCCCGGATCGACCGCAGCAAGCTGACGGCGCTCGACCTGACCACCTACGACATCCTCGGTTTCGAGGTCAACAACCTGCTGCGCTTCGAGTCGCTCAAGGATTACCTGCTGCCGATGAACCAGATGGACAGCCTGCCCGTGCTGCTGGCCAATTTCGGCGCCGGCGACGGCTCGCAGCCGCTGGCCACCGTGGCCCATTACCAGGCTTACCTCAAGCGCATCACGGCGCTGCCGCAGTGGACCGACGCGGCCATTGCCAACATGCGCGCCGGCATCAAGCAGGGCGTGGTGCAGCCCAAGGCATTGGTGCAGGCGCTGCTGCCGCAGATCAAGGCGCTGGCCGCCGCGACGGTCGACACCAGCCAGTACGCCGCGCCGGTGCGCGCGCTGCCGGCATCGTTCAGCAAGGGCGAAAAGGCGCGCATGACGGGCGCCTACCGCGAAGCGGTGCGGGTGCAGGTGCTGCCGTCGCTGCGCAAGCTGGCCGCCTTTCTGGAAACGGAATACCTGCCGGCCGCGCGCGAAACCGCCGGCTGGGGCAGCCTGCCGGACGGCGGCAACTGGTACCGCGCCTGGGTGGCGGCGCAAACCACGAGCGCGCTGGCGCCGGAAGAAATCCACCGCATCGGGCTGGCCGAGATGACCCGCATCAACGCCGAATTCACCAAGCTGGCGCCCAAGCTGGGCTACACGGGGGCCCCGGCCGGCTTGCCGCGCTGGCTGACGCAGCAACCCAAGTACCGGCCGTTCAAGACCGAGGAAGACGTGCTGCAGGCTTACCGGGCGCTGAATGCGCGCATCCTGCCGATGCTGCCGCGCCTGTTTGCGACCCTGCCCAAGGCGCCGCTGGAAATCCGCGCCGAGCCGGCCCTGTCGCGCGATACCGCGTCCGACCATTACACGGCTGCGGCGGCGGATGGCTCGCGTCCGGGCATTTTCTGGGCCGTGATTCCCGATCCGACCAAATACGCCAGCACGCGCATGACGTCCCTGTTCCTGCACGAAGGCCATCCCGGCCACCATTTCCAGTTGTCCAAGCAGCAGGAATTGCCAATTCCAAAGTTCCGTAAGTTCGGCGGCAACAATGCCTATATCGAAGGCTGGGCCCTGTACGCCGAATCGCTGGGCAAGGAAATGGGCTTGTATGAAGACCCGAACGCCTATGCCGGCCACCTGATGCTCGACATGATGCGCGCGGCCCGGCTGGTGGTCGATACCGGCCTGCACGCCAAGGGCTGGACGCGCGAGCAGACCATCCGTTTCCTGGTCGATGAAGCCGGCAGCACCGAAGACGATGCGCGCAACGCGACCGAACGCTACATGGCGTGGCCGGGGCAGGCGCTGGGCTACAAGGTGGGGGCGCTGAAGATCATGGAACTGCGCCAGCGCGCGCAGGCGGCGCTGGGGGACAAGTTCAGCCTGGCCAAGTTCCACGATGCGGTGCTGGCCGACGGCACCTTGCCGCTGGCGCTGCTGGAAACCAGGATGAATGGCTGGATCGCGCAGCAGGCCAAGTAGAGGCGGCTTGGCCGCCCGGCAGCTCAGGCGTCCGGCACGATCACCACCTTGCCGGTGACCTTGCGCGCAGCCATGTCGTTCAGTGCCTGGGCCGTCTGTTCCAGCGGGTAGCGGCCTGATATGCGCGGCCGGATCTTGCCTTCGGCCAGCCATCCCATCAGTTCGCGCATGGCCGCCATGTTGGCCTTCGGTTCGCGCTTGGCGAACTCGCCCCAGAACACGCCCATCAGCGAGGCACCCTTGAGCAGGGTCAGGTTGAGCGGCAGCTTGGGGATGTCGCCGTTGGCAAATCCCACCACCAGGTAGCGCCCGCGCCAGCCGATCGACCGGAAGGCCGGCTCGGCGTAGATGCCGCCCACCGGATCGTAGATGACGTCCGGCCCCTTGCCGTCGGTGGCGGCCTTGATCGCTTCGCGCAAATCCTCGTTGCTGTAGTTGATGGTGGCGTCGGCGCCATGCTCGCGGCACACCGCCAGTTTGTCGTCGGTGGAGGCGGCCGCGATCACGCGCGCGCCCAGCGCCTTGCCGATTTCAATGGCGGCCAGGCCGACGCCGCCGGCCGCGCCCAGCACCAGCATGGTTTCGCCCGCCTGGAGGGCGGCGCGGTCGACCACCGCGTGGTGCGAGGTGCCGTAGGTGAGCGTGATGGCGGCGGCGGTGTCGAAATCCATGCCGGGCGGCATCGGCATGACAGCCTGGGCCGGCACCACGATCTGCTGCGCGAACGCGCCCTGGGCGGTAAATGCGATCACCCGGTCGCCCAGCTTGACGTTAGTGACTCCCTGGCCCAGCGCGCTGACCACGCCCGACAGTTCGCTGCCGGGGGTAAATGGCAGCTCGGGCTTGAACTGGTACTTGCCCTGGATGATCAGCACGTCCGGGAAGTTGACCCCGGCCGCCTTCACGTCGAGCAGCACCTGGCCGGGTCCGGCCACCGGGGCGGCCACTTGTTCCACTACCAGGCTGTCGGGCAGCCCCCACGCTTTGCAAACCACGGCTTTCATTGGTGTCTCCGATGAGTGTTATTAAAAAATAGTACGACCGTTTGATTTTTTATTATGCCTCAATTCCGTGCTGCCGGGTTGGCGGCGGATGGCTGAAACGCGCCGGGCCCGGCCGCGCCACTCAGCGGTTTGCGCGTGCGCAAAGCCACCTCGGCCGCGCTTGTTAAAGTCGACAGCGCGAGCGCATCAGTGGGACCACCGGAGAGGGAGGCTGACATGGCAATCCGTTATGGCTGTTTCTTTAGTTACGCCCACGGTCGCCGCGATGGACTGATGAACCAGTTCAAGATCGCCCTGTCGGACGCCATCCGCTGCTATCTGGAACCGTATTTTGACAATGAGGACGAGCTGTTCATTGATACGGAACAGCTCGGCGGCGGCGACGATATCGACCGCCGCATCGCCCGCGCCATGTGCGAGAGCGTCACCATGATCCTGATCTACTCGCCCAAGTACGAGGCCCACGGGTACACGCGGCGCGAGTTCGCGGCCATGCAGCAGATCGAGGCCGAGCGAAGTCGGTGGTACACCATGCCCAGCCACCTGATTATTCCCGTGATTATGACCATGCACCCGGCCCGCCTGCCGCCCCAGATTGCCGGTTCCAACTTTTACGTGGATTTTTCGCATTTCACGATGGCAACGGGCGACCTGAAATCGCACCCGGAGTTCCTGCCCGATATCAAAAAGATCGTGAACAGGATTGTCATCCAGTATGAGTACCTAAAAAAGTACACCCCTGTCGGCCATGATTGCAACCAATTCGTGCTTCCCGATGTCCCACCCGTGTGGCGCGATCTGCCGGATCTGACTTTTCCGAAAAAATAAGAGGAGCAACATGGAAATCAAACGCATTACCCTGCCGCCGCTGGCCGGCCCCGGTGACGTGACGACGTTCTATTCGTTCGAGAGCGGCTCGGCGCGCAGCATGGCCCTGTCGACCATGGCGCTGCTGCTGGCCGGACGGCAAAACGCGACCGTGCCGGTGCTGATGATCGACTTCGACACCGCCGCGCCGGGCCTGCACCATTATTTCGGGCGCGCCGGCGAACGGCCCGGCCTGCTTGAATATTTCCAGGCTTGCCGCGATCACCTGCGCCTGTTCGGGCGCGGCGCCGCGGCGCGCGACGATGCCGCGCTGGCGCGCCAGGTGCTCGAGGCGGTCGACTGGGAACCGTTCCTCGAACGGGTCGACCAGAGCCGCCCGCTGTACCTGATGCGCGCCGGCCGCTTCGACGACAGTTACGGCGAGCGCGCCGACCAGTTCGACTGGGATGGCTTGTTCGAGGCTTGTCCGGCGCTGTTCCGTTGCTTCGCCGACTACATGGCGCAGCGTTTCGCCCACGTGCTGGTCGATGCGCGCAGCGGGCGCTCGGCCGCCGTGAGCATCTGCACCACCTTGCTGCCGCGCCGGCTGGTGGCCGTGTTCACGCCCAACCAGGGCAGCCTGGACGGGCTGTCGGGGGTGGTCACGCGCGCCATCGATTACCGCTGCAGCCACGAGGATGAACAGCGCCCGCTGCTGGTCTATCCGCTGCCCTCGTCGATCGACAGTGCCGACCTCCAGCGCCGCCTGCTGTGGCGACGCGGCGACCCGCAGCGCGCGCTGGCCGGCTACCAGAGCGTGATCGAGCAGTTGCTGCGCCAGTGTTACGGCGTCGCGCGCATCTCGCTCGACAGCTACTTCGATGAAATCCAGTTGCAGCAAATCCATGCGGTGGCCGGTGGCGAACCGCTGGCGGCGGGCGCCGAACGCGATTGCGACCGCTTTTCGCCGGCGCGCACTTTTTCGACCTTGCTCGACTGGATGAGCGGCAATTATTTCCCTTGGCAATCGCACGCTGAGGTGCGCCTGTGCGCCAGCATCAGCGCCGCCCGCGAGCGCCTGGGGCGAGGCATCACCACGGCGCTGTCGCTGCCGCTGGCGCACGACCTGCACCAGCTCGGCCTGCTGTACCGCGGCAACGGGCGCGTCGACGACGCCATTGCCTGCTTTGAAGAAAGCACCAGCCTGCGCCAGCGCCTGCTCGGCGACGAGCATGCCGACACCCGCGCCACCCGGGCCCTGCTGGCGGTGCTGCTGCGCCAGCAGGGCCGCACGGCCGAGGCGCGCCTGTTGCAGGAGTTGCTCGTCGACGATTGCGCGCGCCTGCTCGGGACCGACCATCCGGACACCCTGGCCGCGCGCGCCGCGCTGGCCGCGACGCTGGCCCAGGCCGGCGAATTCGCGCGCGCGCTGGGCTTGCACGAACAGATCATCGAGGCCAGCGAACGCGTGCTCGGCTGCGGCCACTTGCACACCCTCGACCGCCTGGCGGGGCAAGCCCAGACCCTGGCCCGCCATGGCGAGCTCAGCCGCGCGCGCATGGTCTACGAACGGGTGCTGGAAGGGCGCGAGCGCCTGCTCGGCAGCGAGCACGAGGACAGCTTGCGCTGTACCCAGCAACTGGCGGCTCTGCTGCTGGAACTGGGCGACCTGGGCAATGCGCGCAAGCTGCAGGAAGGCGTGGCCGGCGCGCGCGAACGCAACGCCGGGCCCGACCATCCAGCCACGATGCAGGCGCGCGAGCTGCTGGCCGAGATCATGGCTGCCCAGAGCGATCTGGGCGGGGTGCGCGGGATGCTCGAACTGCTGGCCAAAAGCCGCGAGCGCTGCCTCGGGGCCGACCATCCCGACACCATCACCAGCCAGACCCGGCTGGCCTCGACCCTGAGCGAGCAGGGCGACCTGGACGCGGCCCGGCGCCTGCAGCAAAAGCTGGTCGACGTGCACGAGCAGGCGCACGGCAGCGATGACGCGCACACCCGCGACATCAAGATGGCGCTGGCGTCCACGCTCTCGCGCCAGGGGCATAGCGTGGACGCGCGCAAGCTGGCCGACAGCGTGCAGCAGGGCAGCGTGCGGCGCAGCGGCATCCTCGACGCGCCCGACAGCGGCGACAGCCTCGGCCACAAGCTGGCCCAGCTGCAGGAATTGATCGATCAGCGCTGCGAGCGCGAGGCGCGCGCGCTGGCCGACAGCCTGCGCAAAAGCGTGCTTCGGCGCAATGTGCCGGCGCTGCTGCGCCTGCGCGGGGTGGCCCTGATCAAGCAGGTTTATCAGCGCAACAACGACAAGGATGCGCTGCTCGCGTTTGCCCAGGACGAGGTCTCGGCGCTGCAGCAGGCGCTCACCGACGCCGTTGGCGGGCGCCCGGTCAGCGCCCAGTAAGGCCATCTGGCGCGCCTGGCGCACAATTTGTTGGGCGCGGGCCAGCGTGGCGCTCATTGCATCAGGTAAAATCGGTGCATGAGAATTCTTATCAGCAATGACGACGGCTATCTCGCCCCCGGCATCCAGGCCCTGGCCGAGGCGCTCGCCGCGGTGGCCGAGATCGTCGTGGTGGCGCCCGACAGCAACCGTTCCGGCGCGTCCAATTCGCTCTCGCTAGACCGCCCGCTGTCGGTGCAAAAGGCGGCCAACGGCTTTTACTTCGTCAACGGCACCCCGACCGACTGCGTCCACATCGCCCTGACCGGCATGCTTGACTACCGGCCCGACCTGGTTGTATCCGGCATCAACAATGGCCAGAACATGGGCGACGACACCCTGTATTCGGGCACCGTGGCGGCCGCGACCGAAGGTTATCTGTTCGGCATTCCGGCGATCGCCTTTTCCCAGGTGGCGCACGGCTGGGAGCACATCGATGGCGCCGCCCGCCTGGCGCGCGACATCGTGCTGCGCCGCTTCGACGAATTGCCGGCGCCGTATTTACTCAACGTAAATATTCCCAACCTGCCCTATGAAGCCTTGACCACGGTGCGCGCGACCCGGCTGGGCCGGCGTCACCAGGCCGAACCGGTCATCCGCGGGCTCGATCCGCGCGGACGCGAAATTTTCTGGATCGGCCCGCCGGGCGCCACGCGCGACGCCGGCGAGGGCACCGATTTCCATGCCACCGCCCAGGGCGAGGTCTCGGTCACCCCGCTGCAGGTCGACCTGACCCATCGCGACCAGCTGGCGCTGCTCTCGCGCGGCCTGGCATGAGCGACAAGCCGGACAAACGCAGCACCTTTCCGCTGCCGCTGTCGTCGGTGACGGGCGATGCGCGCAAGGGTCCGGCCTTCGCGCCCGCCAGGGTGGCAACGCCCAGGGTTGTTAATCCGCAAGTTGCGACCCCGAGAGTCGCCACGCCCCAGACCGCGACCCGGAATGCCGCCAGGAACGGGGTGCAGCCGAACGGTCCCAGTCCCTACGTGGCGCGGGTAGTGGCATCGCCCTCGAAGTCGCACAGCGACGCCCTGCTGCGCGCCCAGCCGCTGCCGGTGACGCCGCCGCGGCCCGACATGGGCGTGTCGGACGCGATCCGGCGCGCCATGGTGGCGCGGGTGGCGCGCCAGGGCGTCAAGGATACGGTGGTGCTGGGCGCGCTCGAAACCGTGCAGCGCCACCGGTTCATCGAGCCGGCCCTGTCGGCCCAGGCCTATATCGATGCTTCCTTGCCGATCGGCCACAACCAGACCATTTCCCGTCCCTACATCGTGGCGCGCATGCTCGAAGTGCTGCGCAACGGCGGCCCCTTGAACCGCGTGCTGGAGATCGGCACCGGTTGCGGCTACCAGGCGGCGGTGCTCTCGTGCATCGCCAAGGATGTGTATTCGGTCGAGCGGATTCGTCAATTGCACGAGCTGGCCAAGACCAATCTGCGGCACCTGCGCATCGTGAATCTGCGCTTGCACTACGGAGATGGTATGCTAGGTTTGCCCCAAGCTGCCCCATTCGACGGTATCATTCTGGCTGCGGCCGGTCTGGAGGTGCCGCAGGCTCTGCTCGATCAGCTCAGCGTGGGTGGCCGCCTGGTCGCCCCGGTGGGTGCGCAGGTCCAGCACCTGCAACTGATCACCCGTACCGGCAAGGCCGAATGGATGAGCGAAACCCTGGAAGGCTGCCACTTCGTGCCCTTGCGCCCGGGCACCGTTTAAGCGTTCGCCCGGCCTGCGCCCATGGTGCGCGCCCCAGCTTAACAGAACACGACACACATAACATGAGAATGAAATACACAAGCCATCTTCCCCTGCTGCTCCTTACGATCGGCCTGCTCAGCGCCTGTCATACCGCTCCCCGCCGTCCCGTGCCCGTGGTCGACCGCCTGCCGGCCGGCGACATCCGCGCCCCGCGCGCCACCGACGACGCTAAGGACGAGCGCGGCATGTACACGGTCAAGCGGGGCGATACCCTGATCCGCATCGCCCTCGATCACGGCCAGAATTACCGCGACCTGGTGGCCTGGAACAACCTGGCCAATCCGAACGACATCAAGGTCGACCAGGTGCTGCGCGTGATGCCTCCGGACAGCGTAGTGATCAGCAAGATCGACATGCCGCCGTCGGAACCGAAAAAGCCGACGCCGCCGCCGGTCGCGGACGTGGTCAAAAAGACCTCGCCGCGCGCCGACAAGCGTCCCTACAGCGACAGCGCGCTGGCCGAGCTGCAAAAAAACGAGGGCGGCGCCGCCAGGCCGGACCCGAAGCCGGCCGAGAAACCCGAGCGCGTCGCGCCGCCGCCGGCCGTCGCCGTCGCGCCGCTGCCCGCGGTCACGCCGGGCAGCACCGTGACCGCCACCGACGACGAAAAGCTGAGCTGGATGTGGCCGTCGGACGGCAAGATCGTCGCTACCTTCGACGAAGGCAAGAACAAGGGAATCGATATCGCCGGCAAGGCGGGCCAGCAAGTCATGGCCGCCGGCGCCGGAAAAGTCATGTACGCGGGCAGTGGCATCCGCGGTTATGGTAATCTGGTGATTGTGAAGCACAGCAACAGCCTGCTGTCCGCCTATGCCCATAACCGCAGCATCGTGGTCAAGGAAGGGCAGAGCGTCAACAAGGGCCAGATCATTGCCGAAATGGGCGATTCGGATGCCGATTCGGTCAAGCTGCACTTCGAGATCCGCCAGCAGGGCAAGCCGGTCGATCCTTCGCGTTTCCTGCCTAACCGCTGACGAACTGCCGCGCAATTGATCCGATACCGGCCCGTGGACCCTATGACGCATTCGAGCTACCAGCAAGGCGACGATCCGGTTCCCGATGAGTTCTCGGACGACCCGGCCGACGCCGACGCCGACCCGGATATCGACCCGGATATCGACCCGGATGCGGAGCCCGCCCTTGGCGCCGATGCCGTACCGGTGGCCGGCGCCGTGCTCGAAAGCGTCGACGAACTGAAAAAAGTGCTGGCGGCCGAGCTCTCGACCGATACCACCCAGCACTACCTGAACCAGATCGGCACCCGTGCGCTCCTCACGGCGCCCCAGGAAGTGCACTACGCCACCCTGGCCAAGGCGGGCGACTTTCCCGCGCGCCAGACCATGATCGAACACAACCTGCGGCTGGTGGTGTCGATCGCCAAGCATTACATCAACCGCGGGGTGGTGCTGCTCGACATGATCGAGGAAGGCAACATCGGCCTGATGCGCGCCATCGACAAGTTCGAGCCGGAGCGCGGTTTCCGCTTTTCCACCTACGCCACCTGGTGGATCCGCCAGAGCATCGAGCGCGCCATCATGAACCAGGCGCGCACGGTGCGCCTGCCGGTGCACATGGTGCGCGAGCTGAACCAGATCCTGCGCGCCAAGTACCACCTTGAAGCCCAGCACCACAACGGCAAGGATGCCAGCGCCGAAGACATCGCCCACCTGGTCGGGCGCCCGGTCGAGGAAGTCCAGGATATCCTTGCCCTGTCCGAGCACGCCACCTCGCTCGACGCCCCGCTCGACAACGATCCGCAGTCGAGCCTGATGGACATGCTGCCCGGCGACGCCGACGACAGTCCCGACGCCCGCGCCGAACACCACGAAATGACGGTGCTGGTGCGCGACTGGCTCACGCGCTTGCCGGACAAGCAGCGCATCGTCATCATGCGCCGTTTCGGGCTCGACAACGACGATCCGGCCACCCTCGAAACCCTGGCCGACGAGATGGGCGTCACGCGCGAGCGGGTGCGCCAGATCCAGCAGGAAGCGCTAGTCAAACTGAAACGGGCGATGGCCGCCCGTGGCGTGGTGCGCGATTCCTTGCTATGATGCGCGCGGGCTGACACGGCTGCGCGCCACTCCTCCTTTTCCCTTTTAATCCTTCTGTACACGCCTCGCGCGTGTTTTTCGCCATGCACGACACCATTCTCGACATCAAATCCCTGGACATGGACGCCCGCGGCGTCGGCCACCTCGCCAACGAGGACGGTTCGCCGGGCAAGGTCATCTTCGTCGAGGGCGCCTTGCCGGGCGAAAAGGTCAGCTTTCATACCTTCAAGAAGAAGAAAAACTGGGAAGCGGCGCGCATGACGGTGCTGCACAAGCCGTCGTCGATGCGGGTCGAACCGAAATGCCCGCATTTCGATAATTGCGGTGGCTGCTCGATGCAGCACCTGGAGCCCTCGGCCCAGGTGGCGATGAAGCAGCGCGTGCTGGAAGATAATCTGTGGCATATCGGCAAGGTCAAGCCGGGCAATGTGATGCGCCCGATGTACGGCCCGACCTGGGGCTACCGCTACCGCGCGCGCCTGTCGGTGCGCCATGTTGCCAAAAAAGATACGGTGCTGGTGGGGTTTCACGAAAAGCGCTCGGCGTTTGTCGCCGACATGAGCGACTGCAAGATCCTGCCGCCGCACGTGGCCGCCATGCTGCTGCCGCTGCGCGCGCTGGTGGGCGCCTTGTCGATCGTCGACCAGATGCCGCAGATCGAAATCGCGGTCGGCGAGGAAACCACGGCCATGGTGCTGCGCATTATGGCGCCGCTCACTGGCGCCGATGAAACGGTGCTCAAAAGTTTTGCCGACCAGTGGAACATCCAGTGGTGGCTGCAAACCAAGGGTCCGGAAACGGCCGCGCCGTTCTATCCACTGGGCAAGGAACTGTATTACACCCTGCCCGAGTTCGGCGTGAAGATGCCGTTCAAGCCGGTCGATTTTACCCAGGTCAACCACCACATCAACCGGGTGCTGGTCGGAAAAGCGCTCAATCTGCTGGAGGTGCAGCCGAGCGACCGCGTGGCCGACCTGTTCTGCGGCCTGGGTAACTTCACCTTGCCGCTGGCCACGCAGGGCAGGGAAGTGGTCGGCATCGAAGGCAGCACCACCCTGACCGAGCGCGCGCTGTCGAATGCGCGCGCCAACGGGCTGTCGGAGAAAACCAGCTTTTCGACCCGCAACCTGTTCGAGGTGACGGCCGAAGACCTGGTCGCGCTCGGCAAATTCGACCGCATGCTGATCGACCCGCCGCGCGACGGCGCCATGGCGCTGGTGCAAGCCCTGGCCGCCCTGCGCCTGAGCCATCCGGAGATGATGCCCAAGCGCATCGTGTACGTCTCGTGCAGTCCGTCCACCCTGGCGCGCGATGCCGGCATCCTGACCCACGAGGCGGGCTACCAGCTGAGCAAGGCGGGCGTGGTCAATATGTTCCCGCACACCTCGCACGTGGAATCGATGGCCGTGTTCGACCTGGTGTAGCGGCCAGGCAGGCAGGGGTGGCGCCGTTTGGTATAATAAGAATCATTCTCATTTCCGGCAGCGCGCCGCCGTGCGGCCCGCTGTTGCGGTGGCCCTCATGCAGCGCGGGCCGGAACGACCATTCTTCCAGCCGCCCGCCATCGTGTTCGAACGCTATCACCTCGAATTGCTCAATTTCCTGCATCGCCTCCTTGGCGACCGCCACGCCGCCGCCGACCTGGCGCAGGAGAGCTTCGTGCGCGTGCTGGTGCTCCAGCAATCGGGGCGCGCGGTCGCCAATGCACGCGCGCTGCTGTACCGCACGGCGCGCAATCTCGTCATCGACAGCCACCGGCGCGCAGGCGTGCGCGGCCATGATGGGCTCGACCTCGTTGCCGAGCACGCCGGCCCGCGCCATCTCCAGCCCGACGAAGCACTGGCCTCGGTGCAATCCGTGCAAGCCTACGTGCAGGCGATCGAGGACTTGCCGCCGCGCTGCCGCGAAGCCTTCATCCTGCATGTGTTCGACGAACTGACGCACAGGCAGATCGCCGAACGCATGGGCATCTCTGCCAGCATGGTGGAAAAGCATATCGTGCGCGGCATGCTGGCGTGCCGCGCCTGCGAGCGGAGCGAGGCGGCATGACGGCGGCCGACGAGCGCATCGCGCAAGAAGCGGCGGCCTGGGCGTTGCGCCTCGGCGCGGGGAAGGCTGGCGCCGGCCCGGCCGGACTCGATGCCTGGCTGGCCGCCGATCCGCGCCACGGCGCGGCGCTGGACGCCATGCGCACCACCTTGCGCAGCGTGCGCGCGCTTCCCCGGCCTGCGGTGGCCGGCTTGCGCGGCGCGCTGGCGGCGGCCGCGCCCGCGCCCCCGTTCATGCCGCGCCGCGGCCGCCTGCTGCAGGCCGGCTGTGCGATGCTGACCCTGCTTGTGGCGGGCGGCGCCTGGCTGGGCTGGGACCATGAGCGGCGCCAACCGACTTTCGCCGCCTCGTACGCCACCGCGCGCGGGCAGCAGCTCACGCAGGCGCTGCCCGACGGCAGCACGGTCACGCTCGACACGGCCACCCGCATCGAGGTGCGGCTGTACCGCGACCGGCGCGATGTCTTCCTGCACGACGGCCAGGCGCTGTTTGCCGTGCGCGCCGAGCCGGCGCGCCCCTTCCATGTCAGCGCCGGCACGGCCCGCGTGACCGTCCTCGGCACCCGCTTCGCGGTGCGCCACACGCGCGCCGGCTTGCAGCCGGATGTGGCGCTGGTGGCGGTGGAAGAAGGGCGGGTGCGGGTGCGCGCGGGCGCCGCCGAGGAGGCCGAGCTTGGCGCCGGCCAGGCCATCAGCGCCGCCGGCGACGGCCGCCTGGGCGCACCGGCCAGCATGGCGCCGCAAGCGCTCGCCCCCTGGCGCCAGGGCAGGATCAGTTTCAACAATACCCCGCTGGCGCAGGCGCTGGCCGAATTCGAGCGCTACGGCCATACCGGCCTGGTGGTACGCGATCCGGCCGTGGCCGCGATGCGCGTGGGCGGCAGCTACACGGTGCGGCAATTGCCCGCCTTTGCCGCCGCCTTGCCCGCCATCCTGCCGGTGCGGCTGGTGGTGCGCGCCGGCCACACCGAAATCGTGGCGCTAAAAAAATGAGAATAATTCTCATTCCGACCTGAGGATTCGCTGCGCTGCTGCGTCTTCCACCACAGAACCTTCTTTTTCAACATCTGTCCGTGGAGTCTGCCTCATGCGCAAAGCGCGTTTTACCCCTCTTCCATTCGCCTTCGCGACCCTGCTGTCGGCGGCCGCCGTGGCGGCGCCAGCCCAGCCGCCAGCGGCCGCGCCCGTGCTGCAGCTCGATGTAGCCAGCCGGCCGCTTGGCGAGGCCCTCAACGACCTGGCGCGCCAGGCCAATTTGCAGCTCAGCTTTTCGCCGGCCCTGGTCGGCGGCAAGACTGCGCCCGCCGTGACCGGTAACTACACGGCGCAGCAGGCGCTCGACCGCTTGCTGCAAGGCAGCGGCCTGGCGGGCAAGGTGGAGCAGGGGGCGGTGGTGATCCGGCCCGCGCCCGGCGCGCCGGAGCGGGTGGTGATGCGGGAGTTGACGGTCACGGCCGCTCCGCTGGCCGCCCCGGCCCAGGCGCGCGAGCGGGGCTACCGGGTGCGCCGCTCGGCCGCCTCGGGTTTCCGCGAGCAGGCCGTGCTCGACACGCCGTACTCCGTGAGCGCGTTTCCGGCAGAACTGATCCAGGACCAGCAAGCCAGGTCGCTCGCCGATGTGGTCAAGAACGATCCCTCGGTCACCCTGGCGTCGGACCCGATGTGGTTCGACCGGGTCATGGTGCGCGGCTTTTACCTGAGCGTCGACGCGGTCAAGCGCGATGGCTTGACGATCAACGACCAGGGCTCGATCGCGCTCCAGAACAAGGCCGCGGTGGAGATATCGAAGGGCTTGTCGGCCTTGCGCCATGGCCTGACCTCGCCCGGCGGCGTGGTCAATTACATCGTCAAGCGCCCGGGCGCGGACAGCCTGTCCAGGCTGACGCTGTCGGCCAACGATGATGGCGCGCTGGGTGCCCACGTCGACCTGGGGCGGCGTTTCGGCCAGGACCAGCAGTTCGGGCTGCGCATCAATGCCGCCGCCGACAAGCTCGCTAACCATGTGCCGGGATACCGGGGCGACAAGCAGTTTCTCAGTGGCGCCTTCGAATGGCAGGCCAGCGACGCGCTGCTGCTCGAAGTTGACGTCGAGCATCAGCGTTCCGAAAAACAAGGGCCTGGTTCGCCGAACATTCAGTGGTGGAACACCCTGGCCGAGGCGCGCGCCGCTTTTTCCGGGCTCGATGCGCGCAGCTATGCGGCCCAGGACTGGGCGGTCGAACCGAACCGGCAAACCTACCTCGGCGCGCGCGCCAGCTATCAGCTGGGCGAGCAATGGAAGCTGAGCCTGGCCGGCCACCACGCCAGGCTGGCGCGCGACCAGCGCTCGATCAACCCGCGCGCCATGCGCCCGAACGGCGACTATGATGCCAGCCTGTACTTCAGCCCCGGGCAGGAGCGCAACAATACCAGCGTGCAACTGGTGCTCGAAGGCGACGTGCGCAGCGGTCCGCTGGCGCACGCGCTGGCCTTCGGTACCGATGCGGTGCGGCGCGACATGCGCTACGGGGATGGCTTTTCGGGCCTGATCGGGCAGGGCAATCTGTTCGCGCCGCGACCCATCGCCGATCCGGCCCGCGTGGTGGGCGCGGCCTACCTGGCCAACCGGGCCGACCAGCGCGCCCTGTTCGCCACCGACACCATCAGCCTGGGCGCCCGCTGGCAGGTATTCGGCGGCCTGCGCCACACCCGCATCGCCATTCATGGCGGCGACGCGACGGGCGTGCTGCGCAAGACGTACGACAAGGCCGCGACCACCCCGGCGCTGGGACTGCTGTTCAAGCCGGTGCCCGGGACCTCGCTGTATGCCAGTTATGCCGAAGGCCTGGAGCAGGGCGGCACTGCTCCGCTCGGCAGCAGCAACCAGAACCAGGTGATGAATCCGATCGACAGCCGCCAGATCGAACTGGGCGCCAAGACGGAGATCGGCGAGGCCTTGCTCACCGGCGCGCTGTTCCGGATCGACAAGGGGCTTGAATATACCAATGCCGCCAAGCTGTACGTGCAGGATGGCAGCCAGCTGCACCAGGGTGTGGAAGTGACGCTGGGCGGGCCGTTGACGCGCAAGCTGCGCCTGCTCGCGGGCGCGGCCTGGCTCAAGGCGCGGGTGGACGAGACGGCCAACTTCAGCCTGATCGGCAAACGGCCGCAGGGCGTGCCGGCATGGCAGGCCAACCTGTTCGCCGATTACGCGCTGGCGGCGCTGGCGCCGGGGCTCTCGCTGAGCGGCGGTATGTACTACAGCGGCAAGAAGGCGGTCGACCTGCACAATACCTGGCTGGCCAGCGGCTACGTGCGTCTCGATGCCGGCCTGCGCTACGAACAGGCGCTGGCATCGGGCCAGCGCCTGGTGTACCGCCTCACGGTCGAGAACCTGGCCGACAAGCGCTACCTGGCCAATACCAATGGCGGCGCCCTGACCTTCGGCGCGCCGCGCAGCGCCAAGGCATCGCTGGCCATCGATTTCTGAGCCGCGGCTACCCTCCCTGCAGTTTTTCGGACGTAAAAAAACCGGCCCGCAGGCCGGTTTTTTATTGACCGGGAAAACGCTTATTCGCGTTCGCCGCCCAGGCCCAGCAGGGAGAGCACGTACTGGAAAATCATGTAGACATTCAGGTACAGGCTCAAGGTGGCGCTGATATAGTTGGTTTCACCGCCGTTGACGATACGCTGCACGTCGTACAGGATGTACGCCGAAAAGATCGCGATACCGATCACCGAGATGGCCAGCCACAGGGCCGGCATTTGCAGGAAGTAGTTGGCCAGGGTGGCGAGGATCAGTACCACGACGCCGGCGAACAGCCACTTGCCCATCATCGAGAAATCGCGCTTGGTCACGGTGGCGATACTTGCCAGAACGGCAAATACGCTGGCCGTGCCGCCGAAGGCCATCATGATCAGGGTGCCGCCGTTGGAAAAGCCCAGGGTGCGCGTGAGCAGCGGCGTGAGCCAGATACCCATGAAGAAGGTAAAGCCCAGCAGCACCACGACGCCCATGGCGCTATGCTTGGTTTTCTCGATGCCCCAGATAAAACCCCATGAGAGGGCCAGGAACAGGCCGAAACCGAGCAAGCCGCGCGGCACCGGCAGGTTGAACATCACACCGATGACGGCGCCGAGCACCGTCGGAATCATCGACAGGGCCAGTAGCCAGTAAGTGTTGCGCAATACGCGATGACGCACTTCCTGGCTTCCCGCCAGGGTGTAGTCTTGCATGCTGATTGACATAGTGCCTCCGATTGATAAAAAGTAATGCTCACTAAAAGAATAGCACGGCGGGGGAAAAGCGCGCAAAATCGCGCTTGCGCCCGCGTGTATTTGCTGGCGCCACTCTAACACTTCTGCGGGCGGCCGTGCAATATCCCTCAAAAAGGGGTGTTGTATGGTAAAATCGAAGGTTGATTGGGTCTCATCACCCAACATTAAACCTTTCTTTTTATTGGAGTTTTTACAAATGGCAATCGAACGCACCCTGTCGATCATCAAACCAGACGCAGTTGCAAAAAACGTCATCGGACAAATCTACAGCCGCTTTGAAGGCGCTGGCCTGAAAGTGGTCGCTGCCCGCATGATGCACCTGTCGCGCGCCGAAGCGGAAGGCTTCTACGCCGTGCACGCTGCACGTCCATTCTTCAAGGACCTGGTCGAATTCATGATCTCGGGTCCTGTCATGGTGCAAGCGCTCGAAGGCGAAAACGCCATCGCGACTCACCGTGACCTGATGGGCGCGACCGATCCGAAGAAGGCAGAAAAAGGCACGATCCGCGCCGATTTCGCCGATTCGATCGATGCCAACGCTGTTCACGGCTCCGACGCCGCTGAAACCGCTGCTGTGGAAATCGCTTACTACTTCCCAGCACTGAACGTGTACTCGCGTTAATCAGTCATCCGTGACTGTTTGACCTGCATCACACCGCTTGTCCGGTTCGCCGGGCAGGCGGGACGCTGTTGAAGCATGCTTTTGAAATAACTTTGTCCTGACTTAATAAAGAATACATATGACGACTCTCACCAACCTGCTGGACTTCGATCCCGCGCAACTCGTCGCTTACTGCGCCGACTTGGGTGAGAAGCCGTTTCGTGCCAAACAGCTGCAGCGCTGGATTCACCAGTTCGGCGCCAGCGAGTTCGACACCATGACCGACCTGGCCAAGTCGCTGCGCGACAAGCTGGCCACGCGCGCGGAAATCCGCGCCCCGGCCGTGATCAGCGACCACACCTCGCTTGATGGCACGCGCAAGTGGCTGGTCGACGTGGGCAATGGCAACGCGGTCGAAACCGTGTTCATTCCGGAAGAAAACCGCGGCACCCTGTGCATTTCCACCCAGGCCGGCTGCGCCGTGAACTGCCGTTTCTGTTCCACCGGCAAGCAGGGTTTCAACCGCAACCTGACCGTGGCCGAAATCATCGGCCAGCTGTGGATGGCCGAATTTGAGCTGCGCCGCACCAAGGGCATCGAACCCGGTCCCAAGGGCGAGCGCCAGATCACCAACGTGGTCATGATGGGCATGGGCGAGCCCCTGCTCAATTTCGAGCCGACCGTCACCGCCCTCAAGCTCATGCTCGACGATAACGCCTACGGCCTGTCGCGCCGCCGCGTGACCCTGTCGACCTCGGGCGTGGTGCCGATGATGGACAAGCTGTCGCAGGAAGTGCCGGTGGCGCTGGCCGTTTCCCTGCACGCGTCGAACGATGCGCTGCGCGACGGCCTGATTCCGCTGAACAAAAAATACCCGCTGCGCGAGCTGATGGCCGCCTGCCGCCGCTACCTCGAATTCGCCCCGCGCGACTTCATCACCTTCGAATACTGCATGCTCGACGGCGTCAACGACAGCGACGAGCACGCGCGCGAACTGGTGGCGCTGGTGCTGGATCCGGCGGTCGGCGTCTCGTGCAAATTCAACCTGATTCCGTTCAATCCTTTCCCTGAGTCCGGCCTGTTGCGCTCGAAGAATCCGCGCATCAAGGCCTTCGCCCAGGTGCTGATGGATGCCGGCATCGTGACCACGATTCGGAAAACGCGCGGCGACGATATCGACGCCGCCTGCGGCCAGCTGGCCGGCGAAGTGCAAGATCGTACCCGCGTACAGGAGCGCATGGAAAAAATGGCTGAATATCAGAAGAAGTTCGGCGCCGACTTCGGGCGCATTGTGGAGATTACTTCTTGAGCGCGCGCCTGCCGCGGCAATCGTTTCGTCCCTTGCGCAGCCAGCTGGCGCTTGCCGCCGCCGGCGTGGCGCTGTCGGCCTGCGTGAGCACCACCAGCACCCGCAACGACACCGCCAGCGCCATCGGCCTGCAGGGCAGCAAGACGGAACTGAAAACCAGCTCGGACCAGACCAGCAAGGACAAGCGCGCGTCGATCCGCATGCAGCTCGCTATCGGTTACTACCAGGAAGGCAATTACACGGTTGCCCTCGACGAGATCAAGCAGGCCATCGCCATCGATCCCGAGATCGCCGACGCCTACAGCGTGCGCGCGCTGATCTACACCAGCATGGGCGAGATGGTGCTGGCCGAAGAGAACTACCAGCGCGCGATGCGCCTGGCGCCGCTCAATCCCGACCTGAACAACAACTATGGCTCCTTCCTGTGCCAGACCGAGCGCTACGCGGCGGCGATGGCCCAGTTCGAGATCGCCCTGAAAAACCCGCGCTACCAGTCGCCGGTGAAGGCCATGGTGAACGCGGGCGGATGCGCCATCAAGCAGAAAAATTTCGACGCGGCCGAGCGCTACCTGCTCGACGCCCTGCGTTTCGAGCCCGACCTGATGCCGGTCAATGCGGGTCTGGCGCGGATCTACTACGAGCGGCGCGACTACGTGCGCGCCGGTAATTATATCAACCGCGTGAAAACGGTCGCGAAACCGGAAGTCTTGCCCGCCGATGTGCTGTGGCTGGCGGTCCGCGTCGAGCGCAAGCTGGGCAACAAGGATTCGGAGACGAGCCTGGCGACCCAGCTGCGCCGGCGTCATCCCGGCTCGCCCGAATTCGCAGCCTTCCAGCGCGGTGCATTTGATGAGTGAGACAGGAACGACGATGAGTTCAGAGCGGGCAGAACAACCAGCAGCGGGGGCGAACGCAGGGGCGAACGCCGGAGCGAACCATGGTTTGCCGGGCCAGAGCCTGGCCGCCCAGCGTGAAGCGATGGGCTGGACGGTGGAGCAGGTCGCCGACCAGCTGAAGATGGCGGTGCGCCAGGTTACCGCGCTCGAAGCGGGCGACTACGCCAACCTGCCGGGACCGGCCGTGGTGCGCGGTTTCGTGCGCGCCTACGCCAAGGTCGTCAAGCTCGACGCGGCGCCGCTGGTGGCCATGATTTCGCTCGACACTCCGGAACTGGCCGAGCCGGGTAGCCGCACCGTGCGGCGCGACAAGCCCGCCACCTTTTCCGAAGTGCGTTTTCCGACCAACGGCAAGCGCTCCAGCCTGCCGCTGGGCCTGATCGGCGCGGCCGTGCTGGTGGTGGCCGCCGCTGCCGGGGCCTGGCATTTCGGCCTGGTGCCGTCGGCGCTGCTCTCGAGCAGCGCACCGGCCGGCACGGCGGCTACCGCGCCGGCCGCCTCCTCCGGGTCGCAAGCGAGCGTGACGCTGCTGCCGCCGCCGGTGGTGGCCGACAAGGCGGTCAGCGCGCCGCTGGAAACGACCCTGGTCAAGCCGGACGAACGCAAACCGGTCATCGCACCGTCGCCGCCGCTGGTGTCGGTACTTCCCCCGGCTACCGCGCCGGTCGCCACAGCAGCCGCCACCCCGGCCGTAACGGGCGCCGTAACGGGCGCCGTAACGGGCGCCGCAACGGCGGCCACCCCGGCCGCGCCTGCCGGATCGAATACCCTGGTGCTGAACGTGCGCGCCGATTCCTGGGTCGAAGTACGGCGCGCCAAGGGTGCGCCATTGCTGTCGCGCCTGCTCAAGGCCGGTACCGTCGAAACGGTCGAAGTGGGCGAGCCGGTCACCCTGATCGTCGGCAAGCCCGACGGCGTGAGCGCCACCCTGCGCGGCGATGCGGTGGCCATGCCGTCCACCAATGGCCGCGTCGCCAGAGTCAACCTCAAGTAATAGGTCTTTGTTCATGTCTTCTTCGAATCTGGCGATCCCCTCCGGGCCCCTCGCGCGGCGCAGCAGCCGGCGCGTGCTGGTGTCGCATGGCGAACGCAAAATCTGGGTCGGCGGCGACGCCCCCGTGGTGGTGCAGTCGATGACCAACACCGACACGGCCGACGTGATCGGCACCGCGATCCAGGTCAAGGAACTGGCCCGTGCCGGCTCCGAAATGGTGCGCATCACGGTCGACAAGCCCGAGGCCGCCGCAGCCGTGCCACTGATCCGCGAACAGCTCGACAAGATGGAAATCGACGTGCCGCTGGTGGGCGACTTCCATTACAACGGCCACACCTTGCTGCGCGACTTCCCCGAGTGCGCGCGCGCGCTGTCGAAGTACCGCATCAATCCGGGCAACGTGGGGCAGGGCGCCAAGCGCGACAGCCAGTTCGCCCAGATGATCGAAGCGGCCATCATGTACAACAAGCCGGTGCGCATCGGCGTGAACTGGGGCAGCCTGGACCAGTCGCTGCTGGCGCGCATCATGGACGAAAACGCCCAGCGCGCCGAACCCTGGAGCGCGCAGGCGGTGATGTACGAGGCGTTGATCACCTCGGCCATCGACAATGCGCTGCGCGCCGAAGAAATCGGTCTTGGACGCGACCAGATCATCCTCTCGTGCAAGGTGTCGGGCGTGCAAGACCTGATCGCGGTGTACCGTGAACTGGCGCGCCGCTGCGACTATCCGCTGCACCTGGGCCTGACCGAAGCGGGCATGGGCAGCAAGGGCATCGTGGCGTCGACCGCCGCGCTGTCGGTGCTGCTGCAGGAAGGCATCGGCGACACCATCCGTATTTCGCTCACGCCCGAACCGGGGGGCGATCGCACGCGCGAAGTCATCGTGGCGCAGGAAATCCTGCAAACCATGGGCTTGCGCAAGTTCGCGCCGATGGTCATCGCCTGCCCGGGTTGCGGACGCACCACCTCGACCACGTTCCAGGAATTGGCCGACAACATCCAGACCTACCTGCGCGAGCAGATGCCTGAATGGAAAAAGTCGTATCCGGGCGTGGAAGGCATGAACGTGGCCGTGATGGGCTGCATCGTCAACGGTCCGGGCGAATCGAAGCACGCCAACATCGGCATCAGTTTGCCGGGCACGGGCGAGTCGCCCGCCGCGCCGGTGTTCGTCGATGGCAAGAAAACCGTCACCCTGCGCGGCGATAAAATCGTTGAAGAATTCCAGGCGATCGTCCTCAATTACGTACAAACCACTTACGGCAAGAAGTTAACCGAACATGTCTGAAAATAAAAAAGAAAAAGCAACGAAGATCACCGCCGTCAAGGGCATGAACGACATCCTGCCGGCCGACGCGCCGCTGTGGGAATTGTTTGAAAACACCGTGCACTCGGTCCTGAAAAGCTACGGCTATCAAAAGATCGTCACCCCGATCGTCGAAGACACGGCGCTGTTCAAGCGTGCCATCGGCGCGGTGACCGACATCGTCGAAAAGGAAATGTATTCGTTCAAGGATTCGATGAACGACGACGAACTGACCCTGCGCCCTGAAGGCACGGCCGGCGTGGTGCGCGCGGTCATCGAGCACAATCTGGTCTACGACGGCCCGCGCCGCGTCTGGTACGCCGGTCCCATGTTCCGCCACGAGCGTCCGCAGCGCGGCCGCTACCGCCAGTTCTTCCAGGTCGGCGCCGAAGCGGTCGGCTTTGCCGGTCCGGATATCGACGCCGAGCTGATCATGCTGTGCCGCCGCCTGTGGGACGACCTGGGCCTGGAAGACATTCGCCTGGAAATCAATTCGATCGGCGACGCGGCCGAGCGCCAGCGTCACCGCGCCGACCTGATCACCTATTTCGAGGCGAACTTTGACCTGCTCGACGAGGAAGCCAAGCGCCGCCTGCACGCCAATCCGCTGCGCATTCTCGACACCAAGAACCCTGCCATGCAGGACCTGGTGAACAATGCGCCGAAGCTGCTCGACTACCTCGAAGGCGAGTCGGTGGTGCACTTCGAAGGCTTGAAGCGCATCCTGGACCACAACAATATCCAGTACACCGTCAACCCGCGCCTGGTGCGCGGGCTCGACTACTACAACCGCAGCGTGTTCGAATGGGTCACCGACAAGCTCGGTTCCCAAGGCACCGTGTGCGCGGGCGGACGCTACGATCCGCTGATCGAAAGCTTTGGCGGCAAGCCGACCCCGGCCGTCGGTTTCGCCATGGGCATCGAGCGCCTGGTGGAGCTGATGAAAGAGGCGGGAGAACCGAACGATCCGTCAGAATGCGATGTCTATATGGTGCACCAGGGCGAGGAAGCGCGCATGCAAGCCTTCGTGCTGGCCGAGCGCATCCGTGATGCCGGCCTGGATGTTGTGTTACATTGCGCCGCTGCGAGCGGTCCCGGCAGCTTCAAGAGCCAGATGAAAAAAGCCGACGGCAGCGGCGCGGCCTTCGCCGTGATCCTGGGCGACGATGAAATCGCCAAGCGCACGGCGGCGGTCAAGTCGATGCGCGGCGCCGAAGGCGAGCAGCAGGCCAGCGTGCCGTTCGACGACGTGGTCGACTACCTGGTCAACCAGATCATCGGCGCCCACGAGCATGACCACGACCACGAGCACGTGCACTACCATCACTAGACGCAAGGCGGCACCGGCGCTCTACCCGATTAATCAGTATTTAACTACGTTGAGAATACCATGGCATACGATCTCGAAGAACAAGAACAACTGGCCGCGATGCAGGCCTTCTGGAACAAGTACGGCACCATGCTGATGGTGCTGCTGATCCTCGCCGCCGGTTCCTACTCGGGCTACACCTGGTGGAAGCGCCAGGAGCGCGTCAACGCCGCTGAAGCGTCGGGCCTGTACACGCAGATGCAAGCCGCGGCCGCCGCCAAGGACAACGCCAAGGTGCAGCGCATCGCCGGCGACGTGCGCACCAAGTATGCCAAGAGCGCCTACGCGTCCATGACGGCGCTGACCGCCGCCAAGAGCGCGTTCGACGCCAGCGACCTGAAGGCGGCCAAGGCCCATCTGCAATGGGTCGTCGACAACGGCAACGATGAGTACAAGTCGATCGCCAAGCTGCGCCTGTCCGGCGTGCTGCTCGACGAGAAAGCCTACGACGAAGGCCTCAAACTGCTGGGCACCAGCTTCCTGCCGCAGTTCAGCGGCGCCGTGGCCGACCGCAAGGGCGATATCCTGGTAGCGCAGAACAAGATCGCCGAAGCGCGCACCGCTTACCTGGCCGCGCTGGCCACGATGGACGACAAGCATCCGGGCCGCGCCGTGGTCCAGCTCAAGCTCGAAGCCATCGGCGGCAGCGTGCCCGAGACCAAAGCGGCCGCCTGAGCGGCCCGGTAGGTTCGTTCGGTCCGCATCAACAAGTTACCCAGAACAAGGTCAATGACTATGCGTATTACCCAGAAACTTATCGGTGTGAGTGTGCTGGCCCTGATGGCCGGCTGCTCCACCCTGAGTTCGCTTAATCCTTTCGCCTCCAAATCCAAGGGCAACGTGCCCGCGCCGCTGGTCGAGCTCAAGGGCTCGATGGCCGTGCGCACCGCCTGGAAGCTCGATATCGGCAAGGCCGAGGATTATGTCTTCGCGCCGGCGCTGGTGAACCAGTCGCTGGTGGTGGCCGGCGCCGACGGCGCCATCGCGCGGGTCGACGCCGCCAGCGGCAAGCAGCTGTGGCGCATCAAGGCCGACACCGGCCTGACCGCCGGCGTCGGTACCGACGGCAACATGCTGGTCTTTGGCGGCGCCAAGGGCGGCGTGCTGGCCTACGACCTCGAAGGCAAGCTGCTGTGGAAGGCCCAGGCTTCCAGCGAAGTGCTGTCGAGCCCCGTGATCGGCGAGGGCGTGGTGGTGGTGCGCTCGGTCGACAACCGCATCGTCGGCCTCGACGCCAGGACGGGCGAGAAAAAATGGACCGTGCAGCGCGTCTCGCCGCCGCTGACCCTGCGCAATGCGCCGGGCATGGTGGTGGTCGGCAAGGAAGTCATCATCGCCCAGCCGGGCGGCAAACTGCTGTCGCTGAACCTGGCCACGGGCGCGGCGCGCTGGGAAGTGGCGGTCGGCGAAGCGCGCGGCGCGACCGAACTCGAAAGGGTCACCGACATCGGCGGCACCCCGGTCGTGATCGACCAGGAAGTGTGCGCCGCGTCCTACCAGGGCCGCGTGGGCTGCTTCGACATCGCCACGGGCGCCGCGCGCTGGACCAAGGAACTGTCGTCCGACGTCGGCGTGACGGTCGACCAGCGCTTCGTGTTCGCCGTCGACGACAAGGGCGCCGTCTCGGCCTTTAACCGCGAAGGCGGCGTGAGCGCCTGGAAAAACGACAAATTGAGTTATCGCCGCCTGTCCACCCCCGTGTCGTATTCGCGCACGGTGGCGGTCGGCGACTACCAGGGTTTCATCCACTTCCTGTCACGGGAAGATGGTTCCTTTCTGGCGCGCGCCGCCACCGACGGGAGCGCCATCACGGCGCCACCGATGGTGGCCGGTTCGAACCTGATCTTTCAAACACAATCTGGGACAGTGACCGCCATCGCGGTCGAATAAAAACACCATGAAGCCGGTAATCGCATTAGTTGGTCGCCCCAACGTCGGGAAATCGACACTCTTCAATCGCCTCACCCGCTCGCGCGACGCGCTCGTGGCCGACTTGCCAGGTCTCACGCGCGATCGTCACTACGGCGAAGGCCGGGTCGGTGAACGCCCCTTCCTCGTCATCGACACGGGCGGCTTCGAGCCGGTCGCCAAGGAAGGCATCATGTTCCAGATGGCCCTGCAGACCAAGCAGGCCGTCGCCGAAGCGGACGTGGTCGTCTTCATCGTCGATGGCCGCCAGGGCCTCACGCCGCACGACAAGACCATCACCGACTTCCTGCGCAAGTCGGGCCGCAAGGTGATGCTGGTCGTCAACAAGGGCGAGGGCATGAAGTACAGCTCCGTCGTGGCCGATTTCTACGAACTCGGCATGGGCGACCCGTACGTCATTTCCGCCGCCCACGGCGACGGCGTGACCGACCTGGTCGAGGAAGCGCTCAACGAAGCCTTCGCCCAGCGTCCGGACGACCAGGAAGAACTGGAACCGGCCGCGCGCGGCATCAAGATCGCCATCGTCGGCCGTCCGAACGTGGGCAAGTCCACCCTGGTCAACACCCTGATCGGCGAAGAGCGCGTGATCGCCTTCGACATGCCGGGCACCACGCGCGACTCGATCGAAGTCCCATTCGAGCGCGACGGCAAGAACTACACCCTGATCGACACGGCCGGCATCCGCCGCCGCGGCAAGGTGTTCGAAGCGATCGAGAAGTTTTCGGTCGTGAAAACCCTGCAGTCGATTTCGGAAGCGCACGTCGTCATCCTGCTGCTCGACGCCCAGCAAGACATTTCGGAGCAGGATGCGCACATCGCCGGCTTCATCCTGGAATCGGGCCGCGCGCTGGTGGTGGCCGTCAACAAGTGGGATGGCTTGCGCACCGACGAGCGCGACGAAATCAAGATCGACATCGACCGCAAGCTCGATTTCCTCTCGTTCGCCAAGACCCACTTCATTTCGGCCCTGAAGGCGCAAGGCATCGCGCCGATGATGAAGTCGGTCGACTCGGCCTACGCCGCCGCCACCGCCGACCTGTCGACGCCGCGCCTGACGCGCGCGCTGATCGAAGCGGTCGAGAAGCAGGAACCGCGCCGCAAGGGCTCGATCCGTCCTAAAATGCGCTATGCGCACCAGGGCGGGCAGAATCCGCCGATCATCGTCATCCACGGCAATTCGCTCGACGCCATCGGCGAGCCGTACAAGCGCTACCTCGAGAAGCATTTCCGCGACACCTTCAATCTGGTAGGTACGCCGCTGCGGATCGAGCTGCGCGTGGGTAAAAACCCGTTCGCGCGCATGTCCAAGTAGGTGCGCACGTCCGACAGACAATTGCAAAACAGGTTACAGTAACTCAGGGACATCATTCGCCTCACAACAATGATGGTCCCGGCACTTGAAAAACCAGCGAGTCGCCTCCAATTCTTTACTACAACAACATCACGGAGCTGTTATGAGCAACAAAGGGCAACTGTTACAAGACCCATTCCTCAATGCCTTGCGCAAAGAGCATGTTCCCGTCTCGATCTACCTGGTCAACGGGATCAAACTTCAGGGCCACATCGAGTCCTTCGACCAGTACGTGGTCTTGCTGCGTAACACGGTGACCCAGATGGTCTACAAGCATGCGATCTCCACCGTTGTTCCGGCACGCGCGGTTAATCTCAATCTTGATTCCGAAGCTGAGTAAGGCCATGGGCGCCGCCACCCCGGGTCGCCTGGCCCTGCAGGGAGGCCTATGCGCGCAGCACTAGTCGGCATCGATTTCGGCGCTGGCGACTTCAACGCGAGCGTGGAAGAGCTGTCCCTGCTCGCCCGTTCGGCAGGCGTCGACCCGATCACCACCATCACCGCCAAGCGTTCCAGTCCGGACGCTGCCTACTTTGTCGGCAGCGGCAAGGCCGACGAAATCGGCCTGGCTTGCGTGGACCAGAACATCGAGATCGTGATTTTCAATCACGCCCTGTCTCCGGCCCAACAGCGCAATCTGGAAAAACGCCTGAATATCCGCGTCCTCGACCGCACCAGCCTGATCCTCGACATCTTCGCGCAGCGCGCCAAGAGCCACGAGGGCAAGCTGCAGGTCGAACTGGCGCAGCTGCAGCATCTGGCCACGCGCCTGATCCGCGGCTGGACTCACCTGGAACGGCAAAAGGGCGGTATCGGCCTGCGCGGTCCGGGTGAAACCCAGCTCGAGACCGACCGCCGCCTGATCGGCGAGCGCGTCAAGGCCCTGCGCGCGCGCCTGGCCAAGCTGCGCAAGCAGCACGAAACCCAGCGCCGTTCGCGCGGGCGCAGCCATACCTTTTCGGTCTCGCTGGTCGGCTACACCAATGCCGGCAAGTCGACCCTGTTCAACGCGCTGACCAAGGCCGGCGTGTACGTCGCCAACCAGTTGTTCGCCACCCTGGATACGACCTCGCGCCGCGTCTACCTGGGCGAGGAAGTGGGCAACGTGGTCATGTCCGACACGGTCGGTTTCGTGCGCGAACTGCCGCACCAGCTGGTGGCGGCATTTCGCGCCACGCTGGAAGAAACCATCCACGCCGACCTGCTGCTGCACGTCGTCGATGGCGCCAGCCCGGTGCGCATGGAACAGATCGAACAGGTCAACCTGGTGCTCAAGGAAATCGGCGCCGATCATATTCCGCAAATCCTGGTGTGGAACAAGATCGACGCCGCGGGCCTGGAGCCTGCGGTCGAACGCGATGAAGCGGGCAAGATTGCGCGCGTCTTCATCAGCGCCCACACCGGCGCCGGCCTCGACCTGCTGCGCGACGCCGTGGTCGAAGCGGCCAAGGCCGCGCCCGAGCGCAGCCACCTTTTTGAAGAGCAGGACGATGCCGAACCGGTTGACGCGCCCGATGGCGACGACGCAGACGATGCGTCCGACCTTGATGATGCCCACGACGCAGACGATGCGGACGATGCACAGGACGCGCAACCGGCCGAAATTCTAACCTCCACCATTGTCGGACCTCGATAGCATGCTTGCTTCATTACTCAAACGCGTCGGCATCCGGCCGCCGCCCACTGTCCTGCTGCAGGACAGCAAACGTCCCGGTGACGGCCCGCCCGATCTCGACCAGATGTGGCGCGACTTCAACCAGCGCCTTAATCGCCTGTTCGGTCCCAAGGGACCGGGCGGCGGCGATACGGGCGGTGGCGGTTACCGTCCGGACATGAAGGGTGCCGGCGTTACCGTCGGCGCGGCGGCGGCGGTGGTGGCGTTCATCTGGCTCGCCAGCGGCGTGTTCAGCGTGCTCGAAGGCCAGGTCGGCATCGTCTCGACCTTCGGCAAGTACGCGCGCACCACCGGTCCGGGCTTGAACTGGCGCATGCCGTATCCGTTCCAGACCCACGAGAAGGTCAACGTCTCGAACCTGCGTACCGTCGAAATCGGCACCAGCGGCACCGTGCGCGCCAAGAATCCGCAAGAAGCGCTGATGCTCACCGATGACGAGAACATCATCGAGATCCAGTTCGCGGTGCAGTACACGCTCAAGGACCCGAAGGCCTGGCTGTTCAACAATTACGACACCGACGACACCGTGCGCATGGTCGCCGAGACGTCGATGCGCGAAATCGTCGGCAAGAGCAAGATGGACTTCGTGCTCTACGAGGGGCGCGAAAAGGTCGCCCTCGACACCCAGCTCCTGATGCAGAAGATCATCGACCGCTACGCCCTGGGCGCGCAGATCAACAACGTCACCATGCAGGTGGTGCAGCCGCCGGAGCAGGTGCAGGGCGCTTTCGACGATGCCGTCAAGGCTGGCCAGGACCGCGAACGGGCCAAGAACGAAGGCCAGGCGTATGCCAACGACGTGGTGCCGCGTGCGCGCGGTAACGCGTTCCGCCTGATGCAGGAAGCCGAAGCCTACCGCTCGATGGTCACCGAAAACGCCACCGGTAACGCGGCCCGCTTCACGCAAGTGATGACCGAGTACCAGAAGGCGCCTGCCGTTACCCGCGACCGCATGTACCTCGACACCATGCAGCAGATTTTCACCAGTGCCAGCAAGGTCATGGTTGACGCCAAGTCCGGCAGCAACCTGCTGTACCTGCCGCTCGATAAACTGATTGCGCAGACTGCCGCCAACGACGCCGCCATCGGCGCCAAGTCCGGGCCGGTGCAGGCCGCGCCGCTGCCGCTGCCGGCAGAGGTGATGCAGCCGCTCGAACAGGTGCGCCAGCGCGACAACCGCAGCCGCGAATCCTCACGTGATCGGGAGATCCGCTAATGAACCGCTTAGTTTCCATTCTTGTCGCGGGCTTCGTCGCGCTGATGCTGCTCTCGTCGACCGTGTTCGTGGTCGATCAGCGCACCTTCGCCGTGGTGTTCGCGTTTGGCGAAATCAAGGAAGTGATCAGCGAGCCTGGTCTGCACTTCAAGCTGCCGCCGCCGCTGCAAAACGTGATCTACCTCGACAAGCGCATCCTCACGCTCGATACGCCCAACGCCGACCGCTTCATCACTTCGGAGAAGAAGAACATCCTGGTCGATACCTTCGTCAAGTGGCGCATCATGGATCCGCGCCTGTACTACGTCAGTTTCAGCGGCAGCGAGAAAAGCGCGCGCGCCCGCATGGATCAGATCGTAAAGGCGGCGCTGAACGATGAAATCACCAAGCGCACGGTGCGCGACGTCATTTCCGGCCAGCGCGGCAGCGTGATGGAAGCGATCCATCGCAAGGTCGAAGCCGAGGCCAGGCAGATCGGCGTGCAGATTGTCGACGTGCGCTTGAAGCGCGTCGATTACGTCGAGCAGATCAACGCCTCGGTGTACGACCGCATGAAGGCCGAGCGCCTGCGCGTGGCCAACGAGCTGCGTTCGACCGGTTCGGCCGAATCGGAAAAAATCCGCGCCGACGCCGACCGCCAGCGCACCGTGATGCTGGCCGAAGCGTTCCGCGACGCCGAGAAAATCAAGGGTGACGGCGACGCCAAGGCATCGCAGATTTACGCCGAAGCGTTCGGCAAGAACCCGGAGTTCTACAAGTTCTATCGCTCGCTGGAAGCGTACCGCGCGACCTTCAAGAGCCATGGCGACGTGATGGTGCTCGATTCGAATTCGGAGTTCTTCAAGTATTTCCGTAGTCCGGGCGGGGCTGCGGCACCTGCCGCCGCCAAGAAGTAAGCACGGGCGGTTGGGTGAACAATGGGCGGGTCTGCGTTGCAGGCCCGCCCGTTTGTATTTTCAGCGCTAGCCACGGCTCCGTCATTCCCGCGCAGGCGGGAATGACGCTGTAGTGGTGGAGAATGACGGTTTTCGGTGTATCGTTTGCTTCGCGATGATGGGGGGCAGCGGGCGATGCATAACAAGCTCGCAACTCCCTCCCACACATTTGTTGGCTCCCTTAAACCATTTTCCTGTAAAATCGCTGATTCGGCGCTACATTTAGCACGACCGTGCGCGCCATATTGTCCGATTTTTAACTATCTCCCGTTACCCATGCCGAACTGGCTCCTGCCTGAAAATATTGCCGACGTCCTGCCGTCCGAAGCGCGCAAGACCGAAGAGCTGCGCCGCCTGATGCTCGATAACTTCCGTTCCTACGGTTACGAGCTGGTCATGCCGCCGCTGCTCGAATACGTCGAGTCGCTGCTGACCGGCGCCGGCCAGGACACCGAACTGCGCAGCTTCAAGCTGGTCGATCCGATGTCGGGCCGCATGCTCGGCCTGCGCGCCGACATGACCACCCAGGTCGCGCGCATCGATGCCCACCTGCTCAACCGCGATTCGGTCACCCGCCTGTGCTACGCCGGCAGCGTGCTGCATACCCGCCCGAGCGGCCTGCACGCGACGCGCGAACCCTTGCAGATCGGCGCCGAAATCTACGGCCACGCCGGCCTCGAGGCGGACGCCGAAGTGCAGGAACTGGCGCTGGCCTCGCTGGCCCTGGCCGGCTTCGGCGCCGACCAGGTGCGCCTGGACCTGTCGCACGTAGGCGTGCTGCGCGCGCTGCTGACCGGCGACGGCGCGGCGCAAAAAGATGAAGCGGCCCTGTACACGCTGCTGCGCGCCAAGGACACCCCGGGCCTGGACGCGATCAGCGCATCGTATGCGCCGGCCACCCGCGCCGCGCTGCTGGCCTTGCCCGGCCTGTACGGCGACATCGATGTGCTGGCGCGTGCGCGCGACGTCTTGCCGGCGCTGCCGGGCATCACGCGCGCGCTGGCCGAACTGGCCGCGCTGGCCGGATCGGCCCTGGGCCGCGCCGACGTGGCGATCGACCTGGCCGACCTGCGCGGCTACCAATACGAAAGCGGCGCGATGTTCGCGCTGTACGTGCCCGGCCTGCCGAATGCGGTGGCGCGCGGCGGACGTTACGACCATGTAGGCGAAGCATTCGGCCGGGCCAGGCCCGCGACCGGCTTTTCGCTCGATTTGCGCGAACTGGCGCGGCTCTTGCCGACCGCCGAGCGCAAACATTCGATCCGGGCTCCGTGGGGCAATGCCCCCGAGCTGCGTGAAAAAATCGCTCAACTGCGCAAAGCAGGCGAGGTTGTGATCCAGAGTTTGCCGGGTCACGACAATGAGCAGGACGAGTTCGAGTGCGATCGCGTACTTGTCCTCGAAAACAGTAACTGGATTCTCAAAAACTTAGGCTAAGTGTGATGTCAAAGAAAAACGTGGCAAAGAACGTCGTTGTCATCGGCACCCAGTGGGGCGATGAAGGCAAGGGCAAGATCGTCGATTGGCTGACCGATAACGCGCAGGGCGTGGTTCGCTTCCAGGGTGGCCATAATGCCGGCCATACCCTGGTCATCAAGGGTCAGAAGACCGCCTTGCAGCTGATCCCGTCGGGCATCATGCGCGAAGGCGTGGCCTGCTACATCGGCAATGGCGTGGTCGTGTCGGTTCCCGACGTGATGCGCGAAATCGACAAGCTCCAGGCCATCGGCGTGGAAGTGGTGTCGCGCCTGAAGATTTCCGAGGCGTGTCCCGCGATCCTGCCGTACCACGTCGCCATCGACGTGGCCCGCGAAGTGGCGCGCGGCGCCAACAAGATCGGCACCACCGGCAAGGGCATCGGCCCGGCCTACGAAGACAAAGTGGCACGCCGCGCGATCCGTATCGCCGACATGCTCAACGAAGAGCGCTTCGCCGAAAAACTGCGCGAAAACCTCGACTACCATAATTTCGTGCTGACCAATTACCTGAAAGCCGACGCGGTCGACTTCCAGAAGACGTTCGACGACGCGATGGCCCTGGTGCCTCGCTTGAAACCGATGGTCGGCGACGTGTCCTCGCAGCTGTACGCGGCGCACAAGGCTGGCGGCAACCTGCTGTTCGAAGGCGCCCAGGGCTCGCTGCTCGACGTCGACCACGGCACCTATCCGTACGTGACCTCGTCGAACTGCGTGGCGGGCAATGCCGCCGCCGGCGCTGGCGTCGGTCCGAACATGCTGCACTACATCCTGGGCATCACCAAGGCGTATACGACGCGCGTCGGCTCCGGCCCGTTCCCGTCGGAGTTGCCGACGGACGCCGGCGTGGGCCACCACCTGTCGTCGGTGGGCCATGAATTCGGTACCGTCACCGGCCGTGCGCGCCGCTGCGGCTGGTTCGATGCCGCGCTGCTGCGCCGCTCGGTCCAGATCAATGGCGTCTCGGGCATGTGCCTGACCAAGCTCGACGTGCTCGACGGCCTGGAAACGCTCAAGCTGTGCACCGGCTACAAGATCGATGGCCGCGATGTCGACATCTTCCCGGTCGGCGCGGAAGACGCGGCGCGCTGCGTGCCTGTGTATGAAGAGATGCCGGGCTGGAAAGAAAGCACCGTCGGCGCGAAATCGCTGGCCGAGCTGCCTGCCACCGCGCGCGCCTACATCAAGCGCATCGAAGAACTGGTCGGCGTGCCGGTCGATATGGTTTCCACCGGTCCCGACCGCGTTGAAACGATCGTCCTGCGTCATCCGTTCGAATAATAACAAGCTATAGGAATCATCATGACGACCCCTCCATCGACCGAAAATGACCTCTGGGTGTCCTGGGACGAGTACCACCGCCTGATCGAGCGCCTGGCGCTCAAGGTCTACGAATCGGGCTGGAAGTTCGACCAGGTCTTGTGCCTGGCGCGCGGCGGCGTGCGTCCGGGCGACGTGTTCTCGCGCATTTTCGATGTGCCGCTGGCGATCCTGTCGACCAGTTCTTACCGCGAAGAAGCGGGCACCGTGCGCGGCGACCTCGATATCGCCAAGTACATGACGATGACCAAGGGCCCGCTGGCCGGCAAGATCTTGCTGGTCGATGATCTGGCCGATTCGGGCGTCACGCTCGACAAGGTCACGCGTCACCTGAGCGAGAATTTTGCCGGCGTGACCGAAGTCAAATCGGCGGTGATCTGGGTCAAGGGCACGTCCTCGATCCGTCCGGATTACTTCCTGGAAGACTTGCCGCACAATCCGTGGATTCACCAGCCGTTCGAAGATTACGACGGCCTGCGTCCGCACCAGTTGTCGGCATGGATGAAGAAGTTCGACAAGCCGGCATAAGACATCGGTTGTAGCTTTCCAACGGCGGGAGGATCGAGAGATCCTCCCGCCGTTTTCCATTGCGGCCACAGCTTGCGCCGGAAATCTTGCGGCCGGTTTTTTTAAGTTTCCGCATCTGTCAGTCATTCTGGCGAGCTCATGATCGGACACAAGGCGCGGCGACTCTGCGGCTAGGCGAGCCATTCCAAACGCCGTACAGTCGAAGACGTACCATCCCTTCACAACGAGGAGTTGATGATGACTACCATTAACGAAACGCCCGATCCGGACCGGGTTGACGACCTGCAGGATACCACCCTGCAAAACGGCCCCGATGACATTGGAGAACAGGACCCCGAGCAACTCGTGGGCGACGAGCTCACGCCCGAGGAAATAGCCGCCCTCGAGCAGGGGGACACCGGTCCTGAAGGGGCGATCGCGGAGTTCGCCCCCGATGAACCTGGTGCCGATGAGGGGCCACAAGGCGAAATCGGCAGAGAGCGCCGGCGTTGGTATCTTGCCCCGTGTCTCGGACGTTTGCTGTTCGAGGTCAACCGGCGCTGGCCGCGCCGGGACAAGACGGGCGACCGTACCATTCTCCCGTCGAGCCGCGGAGACCACTATCCCAACAGCCGTGGTTCCGTCAATGCGTGCGACATCGACAAGGACGGTGTCCGCGTGCTGGTCATTGTGCGTGCCGCCATCCGCCATCCCTCCTGCAATTACGTCATCTTCAACGGCGTCATCTGGTTACGCTCGCGTAATTTCCGTCCATTCAGGCTGAAAGGCGGCTTTCAAGCTTACAGGACGCGCATTCACATCAGCATCATTCAGCGTCGGAATGCCGAACAGAGCCGGACACGCTGGGGAATCTGGCCACGCTCGCGCAGGCCGTAAGGTCATGCTGACTCACAGTGGGCAGTTTGTTTGACGCCGCGCGGCGGGAAGATCGAACGGTCTTCCCGCCGTTTTTCATTGCGGCCACGGCGTGCGCCGCCAATCTTGCACCCCGTTTTTTTAAGTTTCCGCGCCTGTCGGCCATTCAAGCGAGCTCATGATCGGACACAAGGCGCGGCGACTCTGCGGCTAGGCGTGCCGTCCCAAACTCCGTACAGTTGAAGACGGACCATCCGTTTACAACGAGGAGTTGATGATGACTACCATTAATCAAACGCCGGATCCGGACCGGCTTGAAGACTTGCAGGATGACAGTCTTCAAACCGGCATAGCCGATATCCAGAATTTCGATCCCGAGCAGGTCGAGGGCGAGGAACTCACCCCCGAAGAGGAAGCTGCCCTCGAGCAGGCAGAAAGCGGTCCGGAAGGGGAAGAGGACGATGGCACTTCCGGCGATGCCGATATGGACCAGACGCCGGAAGAAAGCTTCCCCGAAGAGACCGATATCGAGCAGGCGCCGGAAGACAGCGCCCCCGGAGGCAGCGGTATTGAACAGCAGCAGGAGGGCGACAGCGACAAGCAACTAAAAAAACGTCCGTATCTCGCTCCTTGTCTCCAGCGTTTGCGTGCCGAGATCAACCGGCGCTGGCCGAACAGGGACAAACGAAGCGACCGCAGCATTGCCGCTGCCGCCGGCGGAGACCACCGCCCCAACAGCCGTGCTTGCGTCAATGCGCTCGATATCGACAAGGACGGTGTCAGAGTCATGGACATTGTGAATGCGGCAAAACTCCATCCCTCCACCAATACCATCATCCACAACGGGACGATGTGGGCGCGCTTCCGTGGTTTCCGTCCACTACGGTTGCCCTTCCGCGATGCTTACCGTGAGAGCGTTCATATCAGTATTCTTTCGACACCCCAGGCCGAGCAGAGCAAGAGAGGATGGGGCATCCGGCGGCCCAAAAAGTAGAAAGCCAGACCCCTACACAACGAGGAGTTGATGATGACTACCATTGACGAAACACCGGATCCGGACCGGATTGACGACGTGCAGCAGGCCAGCCTGCAAGCCGGCACAAGCAACATCGAGGAACAGGATCCCGGGCAGTTCGAGCTCGACGAACTCACACCTGAAGAACAAGCTGCCCTCGAGCAGGCCGATACCGGTCCGGAAGGAGAGGCGGACGACGGCGCTTCCGGCGATATCGACATCGACCAGGCGCCGCAAGAAAGCGCTCCCGGAGGCAGCGGTATTCAACGGCAACCGAAAGGCGACATCGACAAGGGAGCCAAGCGCTGGTATCTCGCGCCTTGTCTCTCGCGTTTGCTTGCCGAGGTCAACCGGCGCTGGCCGCGCCGGGACAAGACAGGCGACCGTACCATTGGGCCGGGCGACCACCTCCCCAATAACCAGGAGCGTGTCGATGGGCTCGATATCGACAAGGACGGTGTCAGACCGATGGAGATTGTGAATGCGGCAAAAAAACATCCCTCCACCAATTACATCATCTTCAACGGAATCGTCTGGATACGCAGCCAGGGTTTTCGGCCAATGAAAATACGCTACGGCAGCACTGCGTACACCACGCGCGTTCATATCAGCATCCGTCGGACGCCCGCTGCCGCGAATAACAAAACGAGATGGGGAATCTGGCCACGGTCCAGGTATTGAAGCCATGCCCGCACGGTGCCGCAAGTGTGCCTGACGCCGCGCGGCGGGAAGATCGAACGGTCATCCCGCCGTTGTTCATTGCGGCCACACTTGCGCCGGAAATCTTGCGCCGCGTGTTTTCAAGTTTCCCGATTGGTGGGCCATTCAAGCGAGCTCATGATTAGACACACACCACCGCGACTGCGTGGCCAGCAAACCGATCCCGAACTGCCTACAGTCGAAGACGAACCATCCCTTCCCACACACAGGAGCTGATGATGAACACGAATAATGGACCACAGGACCCGGAAACAATTCCACCCACCCAGGACGCCGACCCTGGCGCCGACACAAACGACATGGAGGACGAGAACCCCGAGCTGTTGGTGGGAGACGAGCTTTCTCCCGAAGAAGAAGCAGCGCTCGAAGAGGAAGGTGCGGACCCGGGCATCATCGATGCTCCCGGTAATGAAGATATACCGGGCGATCTCGATGATACGGACATGGACATGGACATCGACATGGACATGGACAAGGACACCGATGACAGTGGAACGCAGATCGCAGGTGATACCGATGCCGAAGGCACGCCGGATGGCTTCGTTGGCAAGAAGCGCATACGCTGGCATCTTGCCCCTTCGCTCCGGCGTTTGTTTGCCGCAGTCAACCGGCGCTGGCCGAAGAGGGACAAGACCTCCGACGGCACCATTGGCGATTGGCGGCACACGCGCAGCGACCACAAACCGAACTCCCGCGGTTCCGTCAATGCCTGCGACATCGACAAGGACCGTATCACCCCGATGGTCGTGGTGCGCGCCGCAATCAGGCATCCCTCGACCAATTACGTTATCTACAACAAGGTCATCTGGTCCCGCGCCTATAAATTCCGCGCACGCAAGTACAAGGGCGACAATCCCCACCAAACGCACATCCACGTCAGCATTTTGCAGACCCGGGCTGCCGAGCAAAACAAGAAGCGCTGGGGTATCTGAGCACTGACCCGCGCGCCTGAAACAGGCCGGCAGGCAGCGCGCGTCCCGATGGTGCGCGTTGTCGCCGGTGCGCAGGCTTGCGCGTCAGGGCTGCACCGTCGGGCGAGGTGTTGATGTGGCCTTGGCGATCGTTAAAGCCTGGCGTACACATTGCAAGGCGTGCCGGCTCTGCGGCTAGGCGTGGCGCCCCAAACTGCCTACAGTCGAAGACGGATCATCCGTTCACAACGAGGAGTTGATGATGAATGAATTTACCGACACACCGGACCCGGACCAGACGCAAGACCTTAGCGATACCACGCTCCAGGCCGGCACAACTGACACGGAAGAACAGGACCTCGAACAGTTCGTGGGCGACGAGCTCACGCCGGAAGAGGAAGCCGCCCTCGAGCAGGCGGAAACCGGTCCGGAAGGGGGGCCGGACCAAGGCGGCCCGGGAGGCGCCGGTATCGACCAGATACCGGGAGAAGGCGGACCGGGATTTTCCGGTACCGAAGGAGCGCCGACGGGCGGCATTGGCAAGGACGGCAAACGTTGGCACCTTGCCCCTTGTCTGGTCCGTTTGCTTTCCGAGGTCGACCGGCGCTGGCGGCGCAGGGACAGGTCAGGCGACCGCACGATTGCCGCTGCCGCAGGGCGAGATCACAGTTCCAACGCCCGTCGTTCGGTCAATGCGCTCGACATCGGCAAGGATGGTGTCACAGTGATGGTCATTGTGAATGCGGCAAAACGCCATACCTCCACGAATTACATTATCTTCAACGGGGTTATCTGGATGCGTTCGCGAAAATTTCGTCCATTCACGTTAAAGGGGGGCAGCGACCGCTACACCACCCGCGTGCACATCAGTATCCTCCAGTCGAGGATGGCCGAGGAGAACCGGGACGGATGGGGAATCGGGTCCTGGTCGATGAAGCCGTGACGCCATGCCGCAGGAAATAGTTGACGCCGCGCGGCGGGAGGATCGGACGGTCCCCCGCCGTTTTTCATTGCGGCCACACTTGCGCGGGAAATCTTGCGCCGCGTTTTTTTAAGTTTCCGGGGTAGTCGGTCATTTAAACGAGCTCATGATTGGACACAAGCGGCGGCGACTCTGCGGGTAGGCGGCCGATCCGAAAATCCGTAGAGTGAAGGTCGCTGCATCCCTTTACACAAGGAGTTGATGATGACCACCGTTACCGGAACACTGGACCTTTCCCGGATTCCAGAAGAGCAGTTCGATCCGAATTTTCATCTGCGCGTTGCTGTCGTGTTCTACGATCAAGTGTTGGGTTCGGCAATATTGAAGCCAGTCAGCCGCACGGCCCCACTCGCGTTTTCGGTGCCGTTCACGCCGGCGCTGTTCGGCTTTCGCCGCTTGCCGTCGGCGCTGACCGTGGTGGTCGGCGCCGACGTTGCCGATATCGATCTGCTGAGCACCGACACGCTCGAGCGCGAGGTGTCGCTTGCAGGCCTGGTCAACGCGCCCGCGGAGCAGTTGGTGATCCCAGTGGGCGACGTCAGGCCGAGCATTGCGCAGTATGGCCGGTGGCTGGTCAGCAGCGGATTTTTCCAACTCCCGGGCGGCGTGGCCTGCTTGCCGCCGCTGGCGGCCCAACGCGGTGGCGCCCGTGTCAGCGGTGACACCGACCGCCCCGGCGGCGCAACGCTCAGCCCGATCCGGATCGGCGACGGCGACCAGGACAGCGACGCCGTTCAAGGCTTCGGCGGCGCCCAGCCTGGCGCGGGCGGCACGCAGGACGAGAACCGCGGCACCACCGCCACCGGCGACCAAGCCCGCCTGGTCGGTGCCGACATTACCGATATGGAAAACCAGGAGCTCGACCCCACCGAGGACGAGCCCGACGAAGCCGACGAAGCCGATGGCGCCCTTGACGCCGATATCGCCGAACTGGAAAGCGAAAGCGCCAGAAGCATCGACCTCACCATCGAGTTGGAAGACGACACCCCTGATGAATTCATCGGAGAAGAGCTCAGTGCCGAAGAGCAAGGCGCCCTCGAGGTGGCGGACACCGAGACGGACATCGCCGATGATCGCGGCTCCAGGGAAGTGCGGGTAGCCAGCTCCTGCAGTAAGCGGCCCTGGTATGTCGCGCCTTCGCTGCTGCGCTTGCGTGCCGAGCTCAACCGACGCTGGCCGCGGCGCGACAAGCGCTCCGACGGCGCCATTGGCGATGAGCGTCACTGTCGTGGGCCCAGTGATCACAACCCTAACAGGCGCAATTCCGTCAATGCGCTCGACATCGACAAGGACGGCATCGTGCCGATGCTCGTGGTGCGTGCCGTCATGCGGCATCCTTCCACCAATTACGTCATTTTCAACAGGACCATCTGGTCGCGCCGGTATGGATTTCGCCCACACAGGTACACGGGCGCCAATCCTCACACGGCGCACATCCACGTGAGCATCCTGCAGACCAGGGCTGCCGAGCAAAACAGGAGAGGATGGCGCATCTGGCCGATACCCAAGGCCACCACCATGCCTGGCGATGCCATGGCGTCGGTGGACAGTCTCCCGGCCGCGCACGAAGGGAGCTTCAACGTCGGCCAGACTTATGATGCGATGGTGACGCAGGGTGGGAAGCAGTTCGAGGTCGCGCTCACGGTACTGCGCGAGTCGCCGGCGGGGCAGGTACTCGTCAGTTGAGGCGGCCCCAGCCGCCGAGGCCTGCCCGGCGGCTGGGGTATTACTTATTACCTATCTGTCTGGGGCCAGCTTGCGGCCCCGGACATCAGCGCGGCACGATCGCGAACTGCGGCCGCGCGCTGTAGTCGGGCTTGACCGTGCGCTTGGCGAACACGTCCCACGCGGCGCGCGCGTTAGGGATGCCGGTGCTGGCCGCCATCGCCACCGCCGGCTGCATGTTGGCCGGGAAGCCTTCCGGCGAGCTTGCATAGCCCGTCATCTCGCCTGCCAGCCACGGCGTGCGGCCCGATTTCTTGTCGATTTCGAGCTGGGTGCGCCAGTCGGCCTGCAACTGGCTGCCGCACGGCTGGTCCACATACCGTTTGCCGGTGCTGTTGACCAGGTCGGTATTATCCGCCGCGCGGAAGGTTGCCTGCCAGGCCTGGCCGAACGTCGTGAAGTACGGCGACGTTTCGGTGGCGCGCACCGACAGGGCGTACACCGCGCCATCCACCCAGCAATAGCCTGGCGCCGTGAGGCGGCCGACAGGGAAGCGCGCTTTCCAGTCGAGCAGCGTCTTGGACTTGGTGAAGCCCAGTTCGTACGCCTGGCCGATGCTGGACGTGAAGAAATCGTCCTGCCATGGCGCCATGCCGGTTTTCGGGCCGCCCGGACCGGTGTAGGCCACCGCCGCAAAGCCGCTGTTGTCGATGAAGCCCAGCTGGTTGCTGTTGGCCGTGACGTAGGTCGCGGTGTACCAGTCCACGTTATTGTCGACGATCTTGTTGAAGTAGCCCTTGAGCGGGTGATCGTCCGGCGCGATGTACGCGGCCTGGGTCAGCGAGCGCAATGCCCACGCCTGTCCGCGTACCTGGTGGCTCTTGACCAGGCCGGTGGCGTGCTTGCGGTAGCCCGGGTTCTGGTTGATCAGGTTCCAGTTGGCCCAGAAGTGCAGCTCGTCGAGGTGATAGGTGTCGCCGGTGACCAGGTAAGGCAGGTACGAGAACGATGGGTGGTGCGCCGTCTCGGGAGTGTATGGCGTCTTGCACTCGATGGCGGGAGTGCACTGCGGCATGTCTTCCCAGCGGTTGAGCGCGCGGTTGAAGCTGTCGCCGCTGATGCGCACGTCGCGGATGAACGGGTAGTCGACGATCGATACCGGCTGGCCGGTGTTGCGGTCGCGGTAGTGCATCGGCCAGCTGCCGCTCAGATCGCTCAAGCCGACGGTGACTTCCTTGGCGCGCTCATCCATGCTGAGCAGGTACATCGCACCCCACGCATGGTTCAGGCCGATATCCGGACGGCCCCCCGCCGCAGGCATGTACTTGTCAACCATGGCCATGCCCATCGGGCCCGGCTTGGCCGCGTCCCAGGTGGTTTTCATGGAGGTGAGCGCGGTCGGCGAAATGGTCAGGCTCTGGTCGTAGTTCGGCACCGCCTTGGAGGCGATCAGGTAAGCCGTGTCGTGCTTGATGTGGACCGACGGTTCGAGCTCTGGCCAGAACACCTTGCGCCAGCGCGTGTGGTGATAGTGTTGCAGGGCATTGATGTTGTAGATGCTTTTGCCTCTGATCAGCACTTCCGCGTTGTACGTGAAGGTTTTCGGGGCTGGCTCGTAGGCCCAGTTGTTTTCGACGGTGACGTCGACCCGTACCTTGCCTTGGACGCCGTTGCCGCCCTTGTAGGAGCGGATGGCGAAGCGGGCGCTCAGGTGCGGATGGTTGACGCCGGCAGCCGACTTGAACGGCGCCGACACTTGCCACTCATTGACCATCGGGCCGGACAGCCAGGTCTGGTACGCGGTGCTCTGCAGCAGTTGTGCCGCCGAGGCCGTGTACAACTGATCTCCCAAGGTCAGCTTGACGGTCGAGTCGAAGCCGCTGGCCAGCAGCGAGCCCGGACCGGTCGGCGCGACCGGCGGCGGCGCGGCGGCGGCGTTCAGCGCCAGCGTGCCGTTCTGGCCCGCGGCCATCTGCGGCAGGATCGCGGTGATGACGGCGTGACGCACCGATCCATCCGGGTGCTTGGCCTTGATGTTGACCTGCAAGGGCAGCTGGGCGCCAGCGTACACACCCACCAAGCCGGTTCCAGCGGGAAACGCTCCCGGTGCAAAGACTTGCCCGAAGGTGAGCGGGAGGTTGTATTGCTGGTAGATCGATTTGTTAATCAGCTGCAACGTCGTCAGGGTGGTCCCGATCGGCGCCGGCAGTCCCAGCGGCGGGGCGGGGGTCAGGGGATTGCTCGGCTTGAGCGAGAGCAGGGCGCTGCTTCCCGCCTGCGTGCCGACCTCGCCAGCAAGAGCGACAGGCGGGGCCGAGAGCGGTGCGGTGGGCGCCGCTGCGGAAACCTGACCCGGTGCGCTGCCACCGCCGCCGCAAGCGGCGAGCAGCACGGCACCGAGGCTGGCCACGCCCAGTGAGGTATAAGCGCGGTAGTGAATATTTGACACGGTTAATCTCCTTTAAATGTTTTACTGAAGGCAACATTATGCTGCTGTGTTGAAATTGTCAACACGAAACATTGCAAAGATGGTGGCATACAGGGGGTGCTCGCGGCCGATGTTAGCGCGCACATTTCAGGCGTTTCATGGGGAGCGTGTTCAAAATCGTAGCGGCTCGACACTATGTTCAATTGTCTGATTTTCGCCACGAATTCAGCACAATGGCGCAGGACCTGGGCGGCAATTTATCAGGCCGAATGACCCAAACTTTCATTCAAATCGACATGGTCGGCCACGCAAGGCATCGGACTGAACCTTTCACCATCGAGACGGAAGGCGGATGCTCCCGATCGGCGTCGACCAGACCCATGACGTGATGCGCACGCCGGGCGGCAAGCGCTTCGAGGTCGCGCTCAAGGGGCTGCGCCGGTCGACTGCGCAGCCGCTGCTTTGCAGTTGAGGCGGCACTAGCGGGTGCGCCGTGGAGCACCCGCTGGCAGGACTGATGCGCCGGGGGCCGGGGTCCGGCCCCGGACACTAGCGCGGCACGATGGCGAACTGCGGCCGCTTGGTGTAGTCGGGCTTGAGCGCGCGCCTGGCGAACACGTCCCACGCCGCGCGCGCGTTCGGGATGCCGGTGCCGGCCGCCATCGCCAGCGCCGGTTGCATGTTGGCCGGGAAGCCTTCCGGCGAGCTTGCATAGCCCGTCATCTCGCCGGCCAGCCACGGCGCGCGAACCCGTTTCTCGTCGCGATCGCGCTGGGTGCGCCAGTCGGCCTGCAACTGGCTGCCGCACGGCTGGTCCACATACCGTTGGCCGGTGCTGTTGACCAGGTCGGTATTGTCCGCCGCGCGGACGGTCGCCTGCCAAGCCTGGCCGAACGTTGTGAAATACGGCGACGTCGCAGTGGCGCGCACCGACAGGGCGTACTCAGCGCCGTCCACCCAGCAATAGCCGGGCGCCGTCATGCGGCCGACCGGGAAGCGTGCTTTCCAGTCGAGCAGCGTCTTGGACTTGGTGAAGCCCAGTTCGTACGCCTGGCCCACGCTGGAGGTGAAGAAATCGTCCTGCCATGGCGCCATGCCGGTTTTCGGGCCACCCGGACCGCCGTAAACGACCGCGCTGCCGCCGCTGTTGTCGAGGAAGCCCAACTGGTTGCTGTTGCCAGTGACGTAGGTCGCGGTGTACCAGTCCAGGTTATTGTCGACGATCTTGTTGAAGTAGCCCTTGAGCGGGTGATCGTCCGGCGCGATGTAGGCCGCCTGCGTCAGCGAGCGCAATGACCACGCCTGTCCACGCACCTGGTGGCTCATGACCAGGCCGGTGGCGTGCCTGCGGTAGGCCGGGTTCTGGGTGATCAGGTTCCAGTTGGCCCAGAAGTGCAGCTCGTCGAGGTGATAGGTGTCGCCGGTGACCAGGTAAGGCAGGTAGGAGAACGATGGGTGGTGCGCCGTCTCGGGAGTGTAAGGCGTCTTGCACTCGATGGCGGGAGTGCACTGCGGCATGTCTTCCCAGCGGCTGAGTGCCCGGTTGTAGCTGTCGCTGCTGATGCGCACGTCGCGCACGTACGGGTACTCGACGATGGATACCGGCTGGCCGGTGTTGCTGTCGCGGTAGTGCATCGGCCAGCTGCCGCTCAGGTCGCTCAAGCCGACCGTGACTTCCTTGGCGCGCTCATCCATGCTGAGCAGGTACATCGCACCCCATGCATGGTTCAGGCCGATATCCGGGCGGCCTCCCGTCGCGGGCATGTACTTAACGACCATGGCCATGCCCATCGGGCCCGCCTTGGCCGTGTCCCAGGTGGTCTTCATGGTGGTCAGTGCGTCCGGCGATATGGTCAGGCTCTGGTCGTAGTTCGGCACCGCCTTCGAGGCGATCAGGTAGGCCGTGTCGTGCTTGATGTGGACCGACGGTTCGAGCTCGGGCCAGAACACCTTGCGCCAGCGCGCGTGGTGGTAGTGCTGCAGGGCGGCGATGTTGTAGATGCTTTTGCCTCTGATCAGCACTTCGGCGTCGTAGGTGAAGGTCTTCGGGGCCGGCTCGTAGGCCCAGTTGTTCTCGACCGTGACGTCGACCCGTACCTTGCCCCTGGCACTGGGGCTGCTGCTGTTGGAGCGGATGGCGAAGCGCGCGCTCAGGTGCGGATGGTTCACGCCGGCAGCCGACTTGAAGGGCGCCGACACCTGCCATTCATTGACCATCGGGCCGGACAGCCAGGTCTGGTACGCGGTGCCGCGCAGCAGTTCCGCCGCCGAGGCCGTGTACAACTGGCCCGCCAGGGTCAGCTTGACGGTCGAGTCGAAGCCGCTGGCCAGCAGGGCTTCTGGACCGGTCGCAGCGACCGGCGGCGCGGCGGCGGCGTTCAGCGCCAGCGTGCCGTTCTGGCCCGCGGCCATCTGGGGCAGGACCGCGGTGATGATCGCGTGACGTACCGATCCATCCGCGTGCCTGGCCTTGATGTTGACCTGCAAGGGCAGCGCAGCGCCGGCATACACACCGGCCAGCCCGCCTGCCGCAGGGAATGTTCCAGGCGCAAAGACTTGCCCGAAGGTGAGTGGGACATTGTATTGCGGGTAGGTGGATTTGTTAATCAGCTGCAAAGTCGTCAGGGTGGTACCGATCGGCGCCGGCAGCCCCAGCGGCGGGGCCGGGGTCAGCGGATTGGCAGGCTGGAGCGAGAGCAGGGCGCTCCTTTCCGCTTGCGTGCCGACCTCGCCAGCAAGGGCGGCAGGCGGCGCCGAGAGCGGTGCTGTGGGCGCCGACGCGGAAACCTGGTCCGGTGCGCTGCCACCGCCGCCGCAAGCGGCCAGCAGCACGGCGCCGAGGCTGGCCAGGCCCCGTGATGTGCAAGCGCGGTAATGAAAAACAGACATGGTGGATTTCCTTTCATTGTTTTGTTATAAGCAACACTATGCTGCGTTTTTTAGCAAGTCAACAAGAAACACCGCGCAGGCGACGGCAGGCACGCAGCAGCCTCTGGCGATGTCAGCGCGTACATTTCAGCCGTTTCATGGGGAGCGTGTTCAAAATCATGACCGGTCGGCGCGGGTGGTTTGTTGTATGATTTTTGCCACGAATTCAGCACACTGGTGCATGTGCCGTGCGGCAAGTTATCATGTCGGATGACTCAAACTTTCATTCAAACCTTTATCCTGCTGATCCTGGTCACCGACCCGTTCGGCAACGTCCCGCTGTTCGTCAGCGCCATGGCCAACGTGCCGGCCGAGCGGCGCTGGAAAGTCGTGGTGCGCGAGTGCCTGATCGCCTTCTTCGTGCTGCTGCTGTTCATGTTCTTCGGGCGCCACCTGCTGGCGGCCATGCAGCTGTCCGAAATCTCGCTGCGCATCGGCGGCAGCGTGATCCTGTTCCTGATTGCCATGCGCATGGTCTTTCCCCAGCCGGGCGGCATGTTCGGCGATACCGAAAAGGGGGGAGAGCCGTTCATCGTGCCGCTCGCCATTCCAGCCATCGCCGGGCCGTCGGCGCTGGCAACCGTGCTGTTGTTTTCGTCGAATTCGACCGTCGAAGTCGTCGTTCACGTGGGCGCGCTGGTAGCCGTGGCGCTGGTCTGGCTGGCCGTATTCCTGAGCGCCGAACGCTTGCAGGAAAAACTCGGCCCGCAAGTGATGACCGCTTTCGAACGCCTGATGGGATTGATTTTGAGCGCGATGGCCGTCGAGATGTTCCTGGCGGGCATCCGCGAGTTCATCAAGTCGTTGTGAGGTGTTGTGCTCGCCGCTCGCCTTGAATCCACAGGCGGGGCGGTGCCGTCTCCTGCGCGAAGGAGGAGACGGCGGTAAGGCGGGCGGCGGTGCCGGGGGGTGGCGCCGCCCGACCTGTTTTTTTACTTGCCCAGGATCGACACTACATTGTCGGTGCCTGGCGCGCCGAACGCCTGCTGCTTGAGGATATGCAGCTGGTCGCGCACCTGCGCGGCCTTCTCGAATTCCAGATTTTTCGCGTGGTCGACCATCAGCTTTTCTAGACGCTTGATCTCCTTGCCGATCTGCTTCTCGCTCATCGACTCGACCTTGGCGGTTTCCTTGGCCGCGTTCAGGGTGTCGCGCGCCTGCTGCGGGCTGTAGACGCCGTCGATCAGCTCCTTGATCTGCTTCTTGATGCCGACCGCGGTGATGCCATGCTCGATGTTGTAGGCGATCTGCTTGGCGCGCCGGCGTTCGGTTTCGCCGATCGCCTTTTCCATGGAATCGGTAATGCGGTCGGCGTACAGGATCGCCACCCCGTTCAGGTTACGCGCCGCGCGCCCGATGGTCTGAATCAGGCTGCGCTCGGAACGCAGGAAGCCTTCCTTGTCGGCGTCCAGGATCGCCACCAGCGACACCTCCGGCAAATCGAGGCCCTCGCGCAGCAGGTTGATCCCGACCAGCACATCGAAGGTACCGAGGCGCAGGTCGCGCAGGATCTCGACCCGTTCCACCGTCTCGATATCGCTGTGCAGGTAGCGCACCTTGATGCCATGGTCGCTCAGGTACTCGGTGAGCTGCTCCGACATGCGCTTGGTGAGCGTGGTCACCAGCACCCGTTCATCCTTCTTGACGCGGTCCTGGATTTCGGACATCAGGTCGTCGACCTGCGACAGCGCCGGCTTGACGATCACCAGCGGGTCCACCAGGCCGGTTGGGCGCACCACCTGTTCGACCACATTGTCGGAATGCGTTTTCTCGTATTCGGCGGGCGTGGCCGACACAAAGATCGTCTGGCGCAGCTTGCCCTCGAATTCCTCGAACTTGAGCGGGCGGTTGTCGAGCGCCGACGGCAGGCGGAAACCATAGTCGACCAGATTGGTCTTGCGCGAACGGTCGCCGTTGTACATGGCGTTGAGCTGCCCGACCAGCACGTGCGACTCGTCGAGGAACATCAGCGCGTCTTTCGGCAGGTAGTCGACCAGGGTCGGCGGCGGGTCGCCCGGCATGGCGCCCGACAGGTGGCGCGAGTAATTCTCGATGCCCTTGGTGAAGCCGATTTCGGCCATCATTTCGAGGTCGAAGCGGGTGCGCTGTTCGAGGCGCTGCTCTTCGATCAGCTTGTTCTCCTGGCGGAAGTACTCGAGCCGGTCGCGCAGTTCGAGCTTGATCGATTCGATCGCGCGCAGCACCGTGGAGCGCGGCGTGACGTAGTGCGAACCCGGGTAGACGGTAAAGCGCGGGATCTTCTGGCGTATGCGTCCGGTGAGCGGGTCGAACAGCTGGAGCGACTCGATTTCGTCGTCGAACATCTCGACCCGGATCGCCAGTTCCGCATGCTCGGCGGGGAAGATGTCGATGGTGTCGCCGCGCACGCGGAAGGTGCCGCGCCCGAAGTCGATTTCGTTGCGCGTGTACTGCATCTGGATCAGGCGCGCGATGACGTCGCGCTGCGCGACCTTGTCCTTGGCGCGCAGGGTCAGAATCATCTGGTGGTATTCGCTCGGGTTGCCGATACCGTAAATGGCCGACACGGTGGCCACGATGACGACGTCGCGCCGCTCCATGAGCGACTTGGTGCACGACAGGCGCATCTGCTCGATATGCTCGTTGATCGACGAGTCCTTTTCGATGAACAGGTCGCGCTGCGGCACGTAGGCTTCCGGCTGGTAGTAATCGTAGTAGCTCACGAAATATTCGACCGCGTTTTGCGGGAAGAATTCGCGGAACTCCGAGTACAGCTGCGCGGCCAGGGTTTTGTTCGGCGCGAACACGATTGCCGGACGGCCGGCGCGCGCGATCACGTTGGCCATGGTGTAGGTTTTACCCGAGCCGGTCACGCCGAGCAGGGTCTGGAACGAGAGACCGTCGTTGATGCCTTCGATCAGCCCTTCGATCGCGGTCGGCTGGTCGCCGGCCGGTTCGAACGGCTGGTGCAGCTTGAACGGGGAATCGGGGAAGGTGACGACGGTCGGTGACGGGTCGTGTGCAACGGATAATTCAGCCATACGATCAGACCTTTGTTAGAATGGTGTCCCGCTTGCGGCCCAGGAAACACCCAATCAGTATATGGGTCGCTGTCTATACAACCCAGCCGACACTCAAGTTTACCACGATGACTTCAACAGCTTCCGCCACCATCTTCAGCGCCATCGACATGGCCCCGCGTGACCCGATCCTGGGCATCACCGAGGCGTTCAATGCGGACACCAATCCCGCCAAAATCAATCTGGGCGTGGGTGTCTATTATGACGACAATGGCAATGTGCCGCTGCTCGCGTGCGTACGCAAAGCGGAGGAGCTGCTGATGGAGCAACTGGCGCCGCGCACCTACCTTCCGATCGAAGGCCTGGCCGCGTACGACGCCGCTGTGCAAGAGCTGGTATTTGGTGCCGGCAGCGCGATTATTCAAGACAAGCGCGCGGTCACCGTGCAAGCCATCGGCGGCACCGGCGCGCTCAAAATCGGCGCCGACTTCCTGCAGCGCTTCGCCCCGGGATCGAGCGTGTATATCAGCGATCCGAGCTGGGAAAACCACCGCGCCCTGTTCGAGAGCGCCGGTTTCACCGTCCACACCTACCGTTACTACGACGCGGCCACGCGCGGCGTCGATTTCGCCGGCATGCTGGCCGACCTGAAAGCCATGCCGAAGGGCGCCATCGTGCTGCTGCATGCCTGCTGCCACAATCCGACCGGCGCCGACATCACGTCCGCCCAGTGGGATGAAGTGATTGCCGCCATCGGCGCCGGCGGCCTGATTCCATTCCTGGACATGGCTTACCAGGGCTTCGGCTCGGGCATCGCCGAAGACGGCGCGGTGGTGGGCAAGTTTGCCGCCGCCGGTGGTCCGCTGTTGATCTCGAATTCGTTCTCGAAGTCGTTCTCGCTGTACGGCGAGCGCGTCGGTGCCCTGTCGGTGGTTGGCGCCAGCGCGGAAGAAGCGGCGCGCCTGCTCTCGCAGCTCAAGCGCGTTGTGCGCACCAACTACTCGAACCCGCCGGTCCATGGCGGCAAGGTCGTCGCCACCGCGCTGACCACCCCGGAACTGCGCCAACTGTGGGAAGACGAACTGGCCGGCATGCGCGTGCGCATCAAGGAAATGCGCAACACCTTCGTGCAAAAGCTCAAGGAAAAAGCGCCGGCGCACGATTTCGAATTCGTGCGCGAGCAGGTCGGCATGTTCTCGTATTCGGGTCTGACCAAGCAGCAGGTCGAGCGCCTGCGCCTTGAACATTCGATCTACGCGGTCGACACCGGCCGCATCTGCGTGGCGGCCCTGAATTCGAAAAATATCGACCGCGTGATTGACGCCATCGCCAAAGTCCTTTAATATCTTGCTTCTTCGAATTGATCGAAAGATTGATACGAAGAAGAGCATGGTGCTGCAGCGATTACTGCCAACAACTTGATGGTCTGATCATTACAGCATATAATGTTTCTTTTATTCCCTGATAGCTCAGTTGGTAGAGCGACGGACTGTTAATCCGCAGGTCCCTGGTTCGAGTCCAGGTCGGGGAGCCAGAATTAAGAAAAAAGCCACGCGTTTGCGTGGCTTTTTTCGTTGGCGCTCGTGGGTTCCAGTGGTGAACTGTGCTGTCCGATCCGGCGCACATTTCTCCTGTCGGCATTTAGCGTTGCTGCGGGCTTATCAAGACCGCAAGGAATTGATGAAGACGGACCAGGTCAGCAAGCGCCTTGCTGGTTCATTGCGGCTGCATCAGGGCACCATGGGCGCTGGAAGCGGGTTGTCGGTGGCGAGGCTATCTGCCCAGCGCTGGATAGTCTGGTGATCGACGAGGCGTCCCGCATCGACGTCGGCCAGGGCTTCACGCGTGAGGCGGCTGCGCTCTTCTTCCTGATCGACCCATGCGCTCAGGGCCTGTTTGATAACCCATCCCTGCGAACGCTCAAGCCGGGCGGCCAGCTCGTCAACCTTGTCTGCCAACGATAGCGGAACGTGTGCGGTGAGCACTTTGGTTTCAGCATGAGCCATCAGCCGGTCCTTTCAATCTGAACTTCGACAGGTAGGTCGCTGCAGTCAGCTATTGTTCCTGTGAAATTATACTTGTCATACATCGTGGGTTTGATTAACCGGCGTTTGGAAAAGCGGTACGCGAGAGCACCGCCTGCTTTGCGCAGTGCCGTTTGTCACGCGGGGGAAAAATGGGCAGCTCACAGTCGCCGCTACGCGTGCTCGTTTCGTATTGCGAACAAACCTTGCGTCGCGGCGATTTGCCGCCCTCGCTGTTGATGCGCCGCATCGATGACAGCGCGTGCGCCGTGCTACCGCCGGACCACCTGGCAAGTTGCTTGCGCGGCCAGCGCGGCCGGGCTCAGTTTGGTCCATTCCATTGCGATGGCAAAGCCGCCAACGGTCAGCATGCCGGTCAGCGCGATATTGAGCAGCAGCCGCCAGAAAAAGCCCGGGCGCCCATAATAGTCGTACATGACTTTAAAGCCGAAGAAGTGCCCGATCAGGGGCAGGCACAGCGCCAGTGCGAACAGGATCTGGTTATGTTCCGACAGCCCTGCCGCATTCCCTGTGGTCGGATAACACCGGCCAATGAGCCGGTTCAGGATGTCGGAGGCCAGGATGAAAAAGCCGCAGACGACGGAAAAACCGGGCAGCAAGCCTGCGGTAACGGCCCAGAACAGAATACTGCTTTCATCGTTCTTGGCGCGGATGCGCGGCTCGGGAATCGGCGTCGGGCTCGGTGCATCGGTGGCGTATCCGGCCGCGCGAATGGCATGGGCGAGCAGGTCGTTCCAGTCGGCAACCGGCGTCTCGACCCCGATGCGGGCCAGGTACAGGGTGTCATTGTCCAGCCACACGGTCGACCCGTTGGAGCTGGACAGATTGTTTTGCCAGGTGTCGGAGGCGCGGCCAAGCTTGAGAATGAATACCGTGGTGATGTCGTTGCCGTTTTCGTTCCTCACCCGCATAGACCGATGTTCAAGTTCGAGCACGGTGAACTGGTAGCCGCCGCGCGTGCCTTCGGCAATCGACACGGCGCGCGTGCCGGTCATGCCGGCGGCGCGCCACAGCGGATTGCGGTAATGTCCGAGAAACCCCGGCGGGGGAGTTTGCCTAACCGCCATGGGTGTCGAATTGTTCGAGGGCGCGGGCGTTGTTCGCGTTCTTCACTTCGGCGCGATAGGTGACCACGGTCAGGGTGGTACCGACCAGCATGACAAACCAGCCCGGGATGCCGTGCACCGCCAGCATCGCGATGCTGCTTACTGCAATAAAACCAATGCGCAGTTCCTTGCCCGGCAAGCGGCGCAGAATGAAGCGGAAGACGAACACGCCAATCGGGCACAGGACCAGGTAGTAAATGCTGCCCACAAATACGAATAGCATATATTCGCCGCCGTTTCCTTCGATTTCTTTGGCGAACATTTTGCTCACTAATAGGGTTGCGAGAAAAGAGGCGAGGGCGAAGGCTGCGGCGGAAAAGGCGGGGGGAAGTTGGGGCACCCGTCAGTATGGACGCAGCAAGGGTTTAAAAGCAAGAATCAAGTTTATTCTGATAACGTTGGCGCGCGCAGTACCCCGGGGCGCGTGCGGACGCGCTCGCAGCTGACCTCTCGCCCGCCTTGAGCGTATTCTCATCGACCCTGACGTGCAGCCGCAGAAACGTCCATCGAACACGGGTACTGGACAGTCCCGTTTTTGCCCGATATAATGCGGCCTCTTTTCCCTGATAGCTCAGTTGGTAGAGCGACGGACTGTTAATCCGCAGGTCCCTGGTTCGAGTCCAGGTCGGGGAGCCAGAATGACGAAAGGCCACGTTGAACAACGTGGCCTTTTTTGTAAGTTGTTCGGATTCGCACTATTTGTTACCTATAAACAACGCTTAGTGGTATTCTTCCTTGCTTATTTGCAATCCCGGCACGTATCATACTGCCTGGTAAATACGCAGCACTCCCGCGCGTTATCCGAACCTTACATCTAAAAATACCATGAAAAAAATTGCATTCGTGATCGCTGTTGCGATCGCATCCCTGAGCTCGGCCCAGGCACAAAACGCTCCCGCCGAAGGCAAGCCGTTGCGCTTCGTTGTCGGCATGGGCCTGACCGGCGGTGGCGACAAGCTGGCTACCGCTGAATACGAGCACGGCGGTTCGGTCGATGTGCGCGCCGGCGGCCTGATCGCCTTCGTGGGCGGCGTCGACTATCGCATCAATCGCCAGTTCTCGATCCAGAGCACCGTGGGTTTCCACGTTGACCAAGCCAGCGCCGAAAACGGCGACGTGACCTTCAAGCGTTTCCCGATCGAACTGCTGGGGTATTTCCACCCGACCGAAAACTTCCGCTTCGGCGGCGGCGTGCGTTATGTGTCCAGCCCTAAGCTGAACGGCAAAGGTTTCGGCTCCGGCATCTACAAGGAGTTCGATAACACCGTCGGCGCCGTGGTCGAGGGCGAGTACTTCTTCGGCCCGAGCGTTGGCCTCAAAGTGCGTCTCGTGAAAGAAACCTACGATTACACCTACCGTGACCGTCGTTACGTCTTGCGCAACGGCGAGACCAAAGGCGACCACATCGGCATTTTCGGTAACTTCTACTTCTAAAATTCGCCCGGGGCCTATATAATACGGCCTCTTTTCCCTGATAGCTCAGTTGGTAGAGCGACGGACTGTTAATCCGCAGGTCCCTGGTTCGAGTCCAGGTCGGGGAGCCAGAATTTGAAAGGGCCTGCAAGCAATTGCAGGCCCTTTTTCATTGGCGTCGCGTTTTTGCACGGACTTCTCCCATATTATCCGGCCTCAAACCTTGCGCAAATACGCCGCGCATAATCGGCCTTCAAGCAGTTTTTGGGAGCTGAACATGGATGTGGCGCGCAATCTCCATACCGGTGAGCTGGTCGAGGCGGAAGAATTATGGAATATGGACGTGGTCGAGAAGGACGCCTATGTCTGCCGCGGCTGCGCCACCAGGGTATTTCCGGCATCGTACGACCCGGCGGTGAACAAGCGCCGCCCGTATTTCACGCTCGGTAAAGGTAATCATCACGCGCAGGGCTGCGACGTCGATGGCGAAAACACGATCGTCAGCCGCGCCCGGCAAGAGCGGGTCGGCGGCAGCGACGGCTTTCCGATGCCATTCCCGAGCAATCTGAGCCTGAGCGACGCGCATCCGGCCAGCCCCCCAGGCTCAGCCGCCCCGGCGTTCGGATCGGCCACGCTGGCCGCCGTCCACGCCGCCGCCCGCGCCGCCGCCAGGCGCCAGTACCACGGCCACACCGTCAAGACCATCCGTCCGCTGTGCCGCACCTACATCAACTTCCCCAACGACCGCGCCTACCTGCCGCTCGAGATCCCCGGTGTCTGGGGCAGCACCTACGCCCAGCTGTTCTGGCTCATTCCCAACAAAAAGCCGGCCTTCTTCAACAATCCGCGCCACCTGTTCCATGCGCCGATCCGCTGGAAAGTGGAACCGGTCATCAGCGACACGCACTGCGAACTGACCCTGAGCGCCGGCCAATGGGACAGCGCCACGCGGGGCTACCTGAGCCTGTGCCGGCTGCGGGTCGACTGGTCGGGCTGGTCCGATACGCGCCGCCGCACCTTGCTGCACGAAATCGAGGCGGCGCGCACGGAAGCGGTCGAACATGCCCGGCGCGACAGCCAGGTCAAAGGCTGGATCTTCTTCATCGGCACCCAGGACCGGGTCGACCCCGGCCTGTTCCATGTCGACGATGCGCGCTTCATCTGTTGCCTGGCGGCCCGCATGACGTGGCCGGAACGGCAACTGGCGCCCGCCTGACTTGCATCATCCCCGCGCGGCACGACCGGGCTAGCCTGAGCACTTGACGACAGTGTGGAGGCGACCGGCATGAACCTGATCACATGGAATATCCAGCGCGGCCGGACGCCCGGCGGCGACTGCAGCATCGCGCACACGGCCGCAAGCCTGCGCGCCGTGGCCGATGCCGATGTAATTTGCTTGCAGGAAGTATCGTCCGGCTACACCGACATGCCCGGCTGCGATGGCGCCAACCAGTTTGCGCTGCTGGCCGGGCATTTTCCCGCGCATGTGCCGGTGGCCGGACTGGCCTGCGACAGCGCGGGGGAGGGCGGCGCGCGCCGCATGTTCGGCAACATGATCCTGTCGCGCTACCCGGTATTGCAAGTGATTCGCCACGCCTTGCCATGGCCGCCCGACCCGGACGTGATGAGCATGCAGCGCATCGCGCTCGAAGCGACGCTCGATACCCCGCTCGGCCTGGTGCGCGTGACCACCACCCATCTGGAGTATTTTTCACGCCTGCAGCGCAGCGCCCAGGTGCAGCGCCTGCGCGACCTGCAGCGCGAGGCGGCCGCGCACGCCGCCCGTCCGAGGGCCGGCGCCGCCGCCGGACCGTTTTGCGCCATCCCGCGCGCCGGCGCCGCCATTCTCGCCGGCGACTGCAATTTCCTGCCCGGTTCCTGGGAATATCATTGTTTGCAAGCACCGTTTGACGATGGCACGCCCGCCTGGGCCGATGCCTGGCGCCTGCGTCATCCGGATCAGGCGCATGCGCCCAGCGTTTGCCTGCACGACCATCCCGCTCGCCCGGCCGATCCGTTCACCTGCGACTTCGTATTCGTCAGCGAAGACCTGGCCCCGCGCCTGGCGGAGGTCGGCGTGGCGAGGGACGACCTGGGCCCGGACCACCAGCCTTTGCTGGTCCGCCTGGATTGAGCGGCCCTGCGCACGGTTGGTTTTGTTGCATTCAAAACAGCTTGTCCTCATGTAAAATATAATGAAATTTATGTTATAGCAATACATATGATCGACGACAAATCCTATCCCTGTTCGGTACTGCTGATCGACGATGAGCCCTTCGCCGAGGACTTCATCGCGCATTGCCTTGAGGGTTGCTCCGACGTGGCCCTGCGTTACGCATCGCAGTCCGAGCGTGTCGTCGAGCTGGCCATCGAGGTCGATGCCACGGTGGTGCTGGTCGACTTGCGCATGCCGGGAGCTGACGGGTTCGACGTCATCCGTCTGCTGCGCCAGCATCGCGACACCGAGCATTTGCCGGTCATTTTGCTGTCGTCCGAAGAAGACGCCGAGATCAAGGCCCGCGCCTTTGCCTCGGGCGCCAACGATTACCTGGTCAAGTGGCCCGACGGGCGCGAACTGGCCGCGCGCGTGCGCTATCACAGCGGCGCCTACATCGCGCGCAAGCAGCGCGACGAAGCGTTCGTGTCGCTGCGGCGCAGCCAGGAAGAACTGGCGGCGAGCCAGTCGGCCCTGCACCAGGCCCAGAAGATGGAAGCGATCGGCCAGCTGACCGGCGGCGTGGCGCACGACTTCAATAACGTGTTGCAGATCATCGGCGGCAACCTGCAGTTGCTCAAGCTGCTCGGCGGCGTGAGCGACAGCGCGCGCACCCGCATCGATATCGCGCTGGCCGGGGTCGAACGCGGCGCCAGGCTGTCGGCCCACCTGCTGGCCTTCGCCCGCCGTCAGCCGCTGCAGGCGGTGGTGGTCAATCCGGGCGCGGTCCTGCGCGACATGGATGAAATGATGCGCCGCGTGCTCGGTCCGCGCGCCGTCATCGTCACCGACATCGAAGAGCAGCTGTGGAGCACCACGGTCGATCCGAGCCAGTTGAACAACGTGATTCTGAACCTGGCCATCAACGCGCGCGACGCCATGGCCGACGGCGGCACGCTTACCATCCGCGCGGCCAATGTGCCGGTCGGCTCGCCCATGCTGTCGGAACTTGCCAGCGGCGACTACGTGATGGTCGAAGTGGCCGATACCGGCTGCGGCATGCCGCAAGCGGTGTTGCAGCGCGCCTTCGAACCTTTCTTCACCACCAAGCCGACCGGGCAGGGCACGGGGCTCGGGCTGTCGATGGCGTACGGCTTCGTCAAGCAGTCGGGCGGCGAAATCCAGTTGAAGAGCGAACCGGGCGCCGGCACCAGCGTCAAGATTTTCCTGCAGCGCAGCGCCAGCGAACCGGAAGACACCGAGGACCACGTGCAAACGCCCCTGTTCGGCGGCCTGGAAACGATCCTGGTGGTGGAAGATGAAGAGGATGTGCGCACCAGCACGGTCGAACTGCTGTCCGCGCTGGGCTACCAGGTGTTCGAGGCCGAAGACGCGGCGCATGCCGTGGAACTGATCGACTCCGGCGCCAGGATCGACCTGGTGTTTTCGGATGTGATCATGCCGGGGAAACTGAGCAGCCTGGAATTGAGCGAAGTGGTGCGCACCAAGCTGCCGTCGGCGCAGCTGCTGTTTACGTCCGGCTATGCCGAAGGGGTGCTGGCGCACGAGGGCAAGCTCGATGCCAAGGTCAACCTGCTGCAAAAACCGTATAACGCCGATGTGCTCAGCGCGCGCATCCGCCACCTGCTCAGGCGGCGCAAGCCGGCCGGCGCCACCTCGCACTGAGCGCGGCCGCGCCGCCCGCCGTCGCCTATTGCGGCTTGACGTAGCGGTGCGACCCCGGCGGCGGCTCATTGAGCACCGCCCAGAAAATCCCCAGGTCGGCAATCGCGCGTACGAATTCCTCGAAGTCGACCGGCTTGACCACATACGCATTGACCCCCAGCTCATAGCTGCGCAGCAGATCCTGTTCTTCCTTCGACGAGGTGAGCATCACCACCGGAATGCTTTTCAGGTTGGGCGTGCTGCGGATTTCCTTGAGCACTTCCAGGCCATCGATTTTCGGCAGCTTCAGGTCGAGCAGCACCACGGTCGGATTGCCGACCTGGCGGGCGGCGTGCTCGCCGCGGCAGAAAAGGTAGTCGAGCGCCTCGGCGCCGTCGCGCGCGATGATGACTTCATTGGCCAGCTGGCTCTTTTCGAGCGCGATCAGCGTCAGTTCCAGGTCGTGCGGATTATCTTCGACCAGAAGGATGGGCTTTAACATGTATTACGTACCTTAAATATGGAGTTCTTTGGGGATGCTGAAGTAAAACGTGGCGCCTTCGCCCTGCACGCCGCTGGCCCAGACCCGCCCGCCGTGACGCTCGATAATGCGGCGCACATTGGCCAGGCCGATGCCGGTGCCCTGGAAGTCTTCCATGCGGTGCAAACGCTGGAACACGCCGAACAGCTTGTGCACGTAATCCATGTTGAAACCGGCGCCATTGTCGGCGATCGACAGCACCCATTCGGCGCCCTCGTCGCTGGCGCGGATGGTGATGACGGCGCGCTCTTTCTGGCTGGTGAACTTGAGCGCGTTCGAGAGCAGGTTATACAGCGCCAGCTGCACGAAGGTGGGGTCGGCGCGCAGCGCCGGCAGCGGGCCGATGTCCCAGTCGACCTGGCGCTGGCCGACGTCGAGCGTGAGTTTGTCGATGCAGGAGCGTACCAGGTCGCCCATCTGGACCAGGGTCGGACGCAGCGCGGCGCGGCCCATCTGCGAAAAACTGAGCAGGTCGTCGACCAGCTTGCCGGCCAGGCGCGCCGAATCCTTGATGTTGCGCAGGAAGCGCTGGCGCTTTTCCAGGTTTTCGCTGGTGGCCGGTTCCAGCAGCAGGTCGGAAAAGCCGACGATGTGGCGCAGCGGCGCGCGCAGGTCGTGCGACACCGAATACGAAAACGCTTCGAGTTCCTTGTTGGCGCGGCCCAGTTCTTCGGCCAGTTCGGCCATCTGTTCGGCGCGCTCGAGCGCGATGCCCAGCAGCGCCGTGCGAAACTCGATGGCCAGTTCGATCTCGCCGCCGTGCCATGGCGCGCTGGTGCCGGTGATGGTTTCGCGCCAGGTGGCGAAGCTGGTGCGCGGCGAGAGCTGCGCCATGGGCGCGGCGCGCTCCGCATCGCCGTCTTTCTGGTGCGGGTTGCCGGCCCATTCGACCGTGCGCACCACCTCGGGCCGGAACCACAGCAGGTAATGCTTGTGGATGCGCGAGACCGGCATGGCCAGCAGGCCCGCCGCGTTGCCGCACATGGCCGCCGCCGGCGGGTACAGCGCCGCCAGGTGGTCGGTGTGGAATACGTCGCCGTGGCAGTGCAGGTCGAGCCAGCCGACCAGGTCGCGAATCGCCTCTTCGCCGGGGGTGTCGCCGTAGGTCAGCAGGCGCTCGTCGAACACGATGGCGGCGCCGCCGGCGCGCGCGAACTGCAGCAGGGCCGGGAACACGCTGGAGAGGTTATCGATGAAGTCGGCACTCTGGGTCAGCCCGGCCAGCATCGACACCATGATGCGGCGCACGTCGAGGCGGAACTGCAGCTCGTTGGCGTCCTCGCGCGACTCGATGCACATGGCCAGGATCTGGCCCAGCTGCTCGCAGGCGGTGCGCTTGTCGAAAGCGACCGCGCAGGGCGTCGCGTGGTGGCACGAAATGAGCCCCCACAGCTGGCCCTTGACCATCAGCGACACCGACATCGAGGCCAAGGTGCCCATGTTGCGCATGTACTGCAGGTGGATCGGCGAGACGCTGCGCAAGGCCGCGAACGAGAGGTCGTTGGCGGCCCCGGTGACCGGATTGACGGGCGGGACCAGGCGCGCCGGCGTGTAATTGGCATCCTGGATCAGGCGGATCCGGTTAAGCATGTACAGCTCGCGCGCCTGGCGCGGAATGTCCGACGCCGGAAAGCGCTGCCCCAGGTAGGACGGGTAAGCGGCGTCACGGCATTCGGCCAGCACGTGTCCGTGGCCTTCCTCGTCGAACTTGTACACCATGACCCGGCCAAAGCCGGTGACGCGCCGGATTTCCTGGGCCGCCAGCTCGCACATGGCCTGGGCCGTGGCGCTGTCGCTCACCTTGAGCAAAAAGTCGCCCACCTGGCGGTGCAGGTGGCGGAAGTCGGCCGCCGATGCCCGTTCCACCGCCTCGAATTCGAGGATCAGCAGGCCGTCGTAGCAGTGCGCCAGCACGTCGAAATGGCGCGCCGGACCGATCCCCAGGGTGCACAGGTAGAGCGGGCGCTGGCCGATGCCGGCGGCCTCGATCTCGGGCCGCAGCTGCAGGCTGGCCTGCTCGCCGATCACGCCTTCGAGCGGCTGGCCGATGGCGCGCGCGGCGTCGGCCCCGATCATCTGTTCCAGATTGCCGCTCGCCTGCAGCACCTCCAGCGTGGGCGAGAGCGCCAGCAGGAAGCCGTGCGGCTGGATGCTGCCGGGCGTGCGGATCGGTTCCCTGTCGCAGCTCGACAAGTCCATTGGAGGATGTTCGGGGTTGGCCTGGCTCATGGAGGGGTTCCTGGCACGGGTCGGGGCGCCATATTTCAAAAGCATAATTTTACTGCATACACTATGTCGTGCCACGCACGTTAGCTGTGCTGAAAACAACTTTTCAGGTGTGCGGTTTGGCAACACGCATACCCCTTGCGCGCCGGTGCGCATGCGACAATTCCGAATGACCAGACAACCCGATTACCAGGCGCTGTTTCGCGCCTCCCCCTATCCCTATTTGCTGATGGATCTGGAGCTCAACATCATCGGCGCCAACGACGCGTATCTGCACGCGACCGGCCGCGACGAAGGCGATTTGCTGGGCCGTTACGTGTTCGATGCCTTCCCTGAAAACCCGGACGATCCCGGTTCGACCAACATCGCCGAGGTGCGCTCCTCGCTGCAGCGCGCCATTGCCAGCGGCAAGCCCGATACCACGGCCTTCCTGCGCTATTCGGTGCCGCGCGCCCCGGGGCTGGGCGGCGGCTTCGACGAGCGTTTCTGGAGCACCGTGCACACGCCCATCAGCGGTGCCGACGGCCAGACCGCTTTCGTGGCGCAAAACGCCATCGACGTGACCGAGCTGTACCGCTTCGACCGCCAGTCGCACGTGGCCTCGGTCGACCCGGACACCCGCCCGCTTGTGGCCGACGACCATTTCAACCAGGCCCAGATGCACCAGGCGATGAACCGCATCCTGATGGTCGAGCGCGGCCACCTGCGCGACCTGTTCAACCAGGCGCCCGGCTTCATCGCCGTGCTGACCGGCGAGCAGCATGTGTTCGAGATGGTCAACGAAGCCTACTACCAGCTGGTGGGACACCGTGAGCTGCTCGGCAAGCCGGTGTGGGACGCGCTGCCCGAAGTGCGTGGCCAGGGCTACGAGCAGCTGCTCGACCAGGTCTACCGCAGCGGCAAGCCGTTTGTCGGGCGCGGCCTGCGGGTGGCGGTGCAGCGGGTGGCGGACGGACCGGTCACCGAGAGCCATATCGACCTGCTGTACCAGCCGCTGTTCGACAAGGAAGGGCGCACCAGCGGCATCTTCGTGCAGGGCCACGATGTAAGCGAAGCGCACGCCGCGCAGCTGGCCAGCGCCGACAGCGCCGAGCGCCTGTCCGAGGGCATGAACGCGGCGCGCATGGTGGTGTGGGACTGGGAAATCGGCTCGGGCAAGATGGTGTTTTCGGATAACGCCGAACTGGTGCTGGGGCGGCGCGATCCCGATATCGACACGCTCAGCGAATCGATCCACCCGGACGATGTGGCGCGCATGCGCCGCGCCCGCGAGCGCGCCATCGCCGAGGCGGGCGGCTACGAAGAGATCGTGCGTTTCAGGCGCGCCGACGACGGGCGCATGCTGTGGCTCGACATCCGCGGCAAGGTGCGCTGCGACGCCGACGGCGAGCCGTTCGCGGTGCGCGGCGTGACACTCGACGTCACCGAGCGCCTGCGCGCCGAAGAAGACTTGCGCGACGCCCACCGGCGCAAGGATGAATTCCTGGCGATGCTCTCGCACGAGCTGCGCAACCCGCTGGCGCCGATCAGCTCCGCGGCCCAGCTGCTCAAGCATGTGCGCCTGGACGATGCGCGCCTGCGCGAGACGACCGATATCATCATCCGCCAGACCGCCCACATCACGGCGCTGGTGGACGACCTGATCGACGTCTCGCGCGTCACGCGCGGCCTCATTTCCACCGACCAGAAACCGCACGACATGAAGCGCATGATCGGCGACGCGGTCGAACAGGTGCTCCCGCTGATCGAAGGGCGGCGCCACCGGCTGGCGGTGCTGCTGCCGCCCGGCGCGGTGTCGGTGATGAGCGACCATAAGCGGGTGGTGCAGGTGCTGACCAACCTGCTCAACAACGCGGCCAAGTACACGCCCGACGGCGGCAATATCGTGCTCGAGCTGGCGCTGGACGGCCAGCACCTGGTGCTCACCGTGCGCGACGACGGCATCGGCATGGGCGCCGAACTGCTGCCGCGCGTGTTCGACCTGTTTACCCAGGGCGAACGCAGCGCCGACCGCTCGCAGGGCGGCCTGGGGGTGGGGCTGGCGGTGGTGCGCAGCCTGGTCGAACTGCACGGCGGCCAGGTCAGCGCCGCCAGCGAGGGCGTGGGCAAGGGCAGCGTGCTGACCGTGCGCCTGCCGCTGCTGGCCGGCCAGGCGCCGGCGCCCGCCCCAAGCGCGCAACGGCCGGCCGCGCCGCAGCGTCCACTGCGCGTGCTGGTGGTGGACGATAATCCCGATGCGGCACTGATGCTGTCGATGCTGCTCGAAGCGTCAGGCTACGACGTGCTCACCGAAAACGGCTCGCACGCCGGGCTGGCCAGCGCGGCGCGCCATGTGCCGGACGTGTGCATCCTCGATATCGGCCTGCCCGACATGGACGGCTACCAGCTGGCGCGCAAGATACGCGCGGCCGCCGGCATGCGGGGCGCGACCCTGATCGCGGTGACCGGCTACGGCCAGGAGCAGGACCGGCGCCTGGCGCTCGCCGCCGGCTTCGACCATCATCTGGTCAAACCGGTCGATTCGTCCGAGCTGGCGGCGCTGCTGCTGGCGCGTGCGGCGCGGCCCATGGAGGCGGGCAGCGCGTGATAAACTGGCGCTCTCCGATTGCACCTGCCCGCCGACCATGCCGCCATCGACGACAACGCTGCGCCTGATACTGGGAGACCAGCTCAATCCTCTGCACAGCTGGTTTTCCGAAGCGCGCGCCGACGTCGTCTACGTGCTGATGGAAGTGCGCCAGGAAACCGACTACGTCCACCACCACGCCCAGAAGATCATCGCCATCTTCGCCGCCATGCGCGCGCTGGCGCGCCAGCTCGAAGGCGAGGGCCACCGCGTGCATTACCTGCGCATCGACGATCCGGCCAACCTGCAAGCAATCCCCGCCAACATCGACGCGCTGCTGGCCCATTACGGCGCCACCCGCTTCGAATACCAGGAGCCGGACGAATACCGGCTCGACCTGCAGCTGGCCCACTACGCGGCGCGGCTGCCGGTGCCGGGAACGATGGTCGGCAGCGAACATTTCCTGACCGCGCGCGACGAGGCCGAACGCATCTTCGCCGGCCGCGCGCAGTGGCTGATGGAGCATTTTTACCGCCAGATGCGCCTGGTGCATGGCGTGCTGGTCGAACAAGGCGGCAAGCCGGCCGGCGGCCAGTGGAACTTCGATCACGACAACCGCAAGCCCTGGCGCGGCGCGCCGCCCGAACCGTTTGATGCGCGCGTGCAGCACGATCATTCGGCGCTGTGGGAGAGCATCCGGGCCGCCGGGGTGGACAGCTTCGGCCGCCCCGACGCGGCGCGCATCGTCTGGCCGCAGGACCGCGCCGAGGCGCTTACCCACCTGGATGCCTTTATCCAGCACGGCCTGCCGCACTTCGGCGACTACCAGGATGCGATGCACACGAGCGCTCCGCGCCTGTTTCATTCGATGCTCTCGTTCGCGCTCAATACCAAGATGCTGCACCCGCGCGAAGTGATCGCCGAAGCCGAAGACGCCTGGCGCGCCGGCCACGCGCCGCTGCACGCGGTGGAAGGCTTCATCCGCCAGATTCTCGGCTGGCGCGAGTATGTGCGCGGCGTGTACTGGGCCAATATGCCCGGCTACGGCGAGCACAATGTGTTTGCCCACACGACGCCGCTGCCGTCCTGGTTCTGGGACGGCAAGACGAAAATGCGCTGCCTGCGGCACGCCATCGGCCAGTCGCTCGACGCTGCGCATGCCCACCATATCCAGCGCCTGATGATTATCGGGAACTTTTCGCTGCTGGCGGGACTCGAACCGAACCAGGTGCATCAGTGGTACCTTGGCGTGTATGTCGACGCCTTCGAGTGGGTGGAGATGCCGAACACGATCGGCATGAGCCAGTTCGCCGACGGCGGCCTGCTGGCGACCAAGCCGTACGTATCGAGCGCGGCCTACATCGACCGCATGAGCGACTACTGCAAGGGCTGCCACTACGATAAAAAAGCGCGCCTGGGGGAGACGGCTTGTCCGTTCAATGCGCTGTACTGGAATTTTTTCGAGCGCAATGCGCAGCGGCTGTCGGGCAACCAGCGCCTGGGCATGGTGTACCGCAACCTGTTCAAGATGGATGACGCCGCGCGCGCCGCCTGCGGCGAGCAGGCGGCGGCGCTGCGCGCGCGGCTCGGGGAACTTTGACTTCGGTGTACAACTTTACGGGATCACGACCTTACGATGACATTACATATCGACACTCCACTTCTCGCTTCGTCGGCCATGAGCAAGCCGGACCAGACGGTCTGGCTCAAGATGGAAGCCTTGCAGCCGACCGGCTCGTTCAAGCTGCGCGGCATCGGCCACGCCTGCGAAGAGTACGCGCGGCGCGGGGCGAAACGCTTCATCTCTTCGTCCGGCGGCAATGCGGGTCTTGCCGCCGCGTATGCGGGCCGTCAACTGGGCCTGCCGGTGGTCGTGGTGGCGCCGGAAACGACCAGCGAGCGCGCCCGCGAACTGATGCGGCGCGAGCAGGCCGACGTGATCGTGCACGGCGCCTCGTTTCACGAAGCGAACGCGCTGGCGCTGTCGATGGTGGGCGAACATGACGCCTTCATCCACGCCTACGACGATCCGCTGCTGTGGACCGGGCACGCGTCCATGATCGATGAAGTGGCGCATGCCGGCGTGATTGCCGACGCGGTGGTGCTGTCGGTCGGTGGAGGCGGGTTGATGTGCGGCGTGATCGAAGGCTTGCGCCGCAATGGCTGGGACAAGGTGCCGGTGTTCGCCGTCGAGACCGACGGCACCGATTCGCTGGCGCAGTCGATCGAGGCCGACGAGCGCATCGAACTTCCACGCATTGCCAGCATCGCCACCACGCTCGGTTCGCGCCAGGTGTCGCAGGCGGCGTTCGACTGGACCCGGGTGCATCCGATGAGCAGCATGGTGGTCACCGACCAGGCGGCGGTGGCGGCCTGCATCCGCTTCATGGACGACCACCGGGTGGTGGTCGAGCCGGCCTGCGGCGCCTCGCTGGCGGTGGCTTACGCCGGCCGTCCTGAATTGAGCGCGTTCAAGAACGTGCTGGTGATCGTATGCGGTGGCGTGACCGCGACCGTGGCCCAGTTGCAGGCCTGGTCGCGCACGCTCAGCCCGTCATAATCCGTACAAAATGGCCGCGATCCCATCGTAGATCGGATACACGCGCGGCCCCTGCCTGGGCCAGCCGATCATGTCGAAGTGGTCGTAGGTCTTGTAATTGCGCAGGAAATTCCAGCTGCCGCGCACCGGCGTGCCATCGTAGTCGCGCGCCGGATGGCCCGCCGGCGCGCGCATGCTGACCGTGTTGACCACGCCATCGTTGGCGAACCAGTTGTGGTCGACCGGCACCCGGCCGGCGATGGCCAGCGCGTACGAGCCCATGCCGCGCTTGCCGGCCGACGGTATCACCCACTCGCCCGCGTACGGCCGGGTCAGCGACGCCATGTCGGCGCGCGGATACTGGAAGGATGGCTTCTGGAGCGGGAACAGCAGGCGGTCGGTGTTGTTGCAGCACGCGCTGCCGGCCTCGGTCGCCTGGTTGCTGATCGAGAAGTAATACACCGAGCGCGAGGTCTTGGCCCAGTCGTTGAAGGTGCGTGCGCCGTCGGGCGTCATTTCGGCCTGGGCCGAGTCGAAGTTGTCGCGGCTCGAGAACGGCGCGGCCAGCACGCGCTGGTGATACGCCTCCGACGGTTCGACCGAGGTGCTGCGCAGGCCGAACTGTTCGAGTCCGAAGTCGTGCACCGGCTGCGCAGCGTTGCCGATGCTGGCGAAGGCCGCGATGCCGCTTGCCAGTTGCGTGAGCGCCGCTCCCGATTCGCCCATGGCGTCACGCAGGCTGGTGCCGTCGTTGGGCGAGGAAATGGTGGTGGCGCTGACGACCCAGCCGGTCTTGCCACCCTTGTACAGCTCGCCGCCGCCTTCGTCGCCGTGAGGCGAGCCGTTTTCGAGCAGTTCGATCAGGGCGCGGATGGTCTGGCCGCCCTGGCTGTGGCCGACCAGGTGGATCGGGTGGCGCGCATCCCAGGCCGGGTACAGCGCGGCCGGGTAGCCCTGCGGATTGTTGGCCGGATCGGCGGCCCAGCATTTGCCCTGCGGCTGGCGCACGGCGCCAAAGCTGGCGAACTTGGCCGTGTGGCTGCTGCCGTAGTCGACGCAGCCACCCTTGATCTGGTAGTACAGTTCGGCCGCGCGGTCCCAGTTCGAGCTGATCGCACCGACCGAGGCGGCCCACACCTGGTGCTGGCCCTGATGGGTGCGCATGTGGCCGACGATATCGTCGAACCCGCCCCAGTATCTGAATCCGGTGCGGGTGTACTGTTCCGGGCCGAAGCCGAGGAAGCCGTGCACCAGTACGATCGGATAGTTGTTTGCTGCTGAGGCCGCTTGGAAGGCGCAGGAGAGGAAGAGAGCGGGAGCGAGGACTGCGCGGAGGATAGGTGACAACATGATTCTCTCCAGTCGAGAAAAAACGTCGGCACATTGTATATGCATTTAGCGCGCGCGCGCATTCGTCACGCATTCGTCGCGTGGCTGTGGCTGTGGCGTCACATCAGAGGCTGCCGGTGCCCGCGCCGCCGCTGTCGGCAACAGCGTCGCTGGAGGCCAGCTTGCCTTGCCACACCACGTAGTCGTCGACCGAGTACAGCTGGCACGGCTGGCCGCTGGTGCGTGCGCAGGCGGCCAGCGCGCGCGTGTGCGGATCTTCCCCTTCCTCGGCCCAGCACCAGGCCCCACTGGGCGAGACGGCAAAGGCGCGCGGGGTCATCTTGTGCAGATACTCGCGGTAGGCGGCGCGACCCTTTTCGCTCAGGTAGGGCACGGCGGCGATATCGTCGACGCGGGCAAAATCGGTTTTCGGCACGGTCGGCGCGTCGGCCACGGCGACCACTTCGCTGGTCGGCATGCCGATCTGCTGCAGGAAGCGTTCGGTTTCGCGCCACCAGATGCCGGCGCCGTCGCGGCTGGCGATCATGCCGTGCGCGTCGCGCTTGAAGACGCCGAATTCGACCAGGCGCGCCTTGCCGCCGGCACGCTCGAAGGCCGCGTGCATGCGCGCCACCAACTCCGGCCCGAACAGCGAATCGTTCACGCCATACATCCACAGGCTGGGAATCCTGTTGCCGGCGCCGTAGTTGGCGAAGGCTTGCACCAGTTGCGCGCGCCAGTCGCAGCGGTCGGCGTCGTCGCGCAGGCCGCCGGCGAAATTGATCAGGCCGCGCACGCCGGGGACGTCGCGCGTGCCGAGGGCGATGGTGGCCAGGCCGCCGTACGACTGGCCGGCGACGACGATGCGTGCGGGATCGACCCAGCTCTGGCGGCGCGCGAAGTCGATGGTGTCGAGCACATCGCTGGCCTGGGCGTAGCCGTTGGCGGTCATATTGCAGCCATGGTCGGCGTAGCTGCCGGTGGAACCGGCAAAGCCGCGCCGCATCGGCACCAGTACCGCATAGCCGCGCTTGACGAAGGCGGTCGCCATGTAGATGAAGCGCTCGCGGGTCTGCTTGCGCGGCTCGCCCGACTCCTTGCCGTGGTTGATGATCAGTAAGGGAAACGGGCCGGCGCCGTTGGGCCGGAACACCGTGGTTTGCAGTTCCGACAGCCTGGACGGACCGGCCGGAACGGCGATCACCTGTTCGTTGAGGCGGTAGTCGAGCGGCAATTCCTGTTCGATCGCCACCGACGGCAGCAAGGTGAAGCCGGTCACCAGGGCAGTCAGGAGCAGGCGCAGGGGGCGGGGAAAAACGGTAGCGATGGTGGGCTCCGATGGATTGGATTGCCTAAAGGAATGATCTGATTCTATTCAGGTAGATACTCCTGAGCAATACCGGAATGGCAATTTGGGGCAGACCGTGCGAAAAATAGTTATGGATTGCACGCTTTGTTGCCGGGATGGTCGTGGCTCCCGGGGTTGATGCCGGATATCAATGAAATATTTCTTATTAGAAATTTTTCTCGCGATACCAGAGCGCAGGTGTTAACATGCGCGTGCTGTCAAATTCAGGGCTTGCGCCCTTCGCCAACATGAAAAATCTCACACCTGGAATCGGCCTGACGCGCGGCCATTTGACGCCCGAGCGTCGGCACCCACTGCGGCTGGCCCGGTGAATGCCCCGGCGCAGAAGGGACAAGCCGGGCCGGCCCGGCGCAGCGTCTGTGCGCATTGCGCGCGGCCTGTTGTGGCCTGCATTTGCCGCTGGATCAGTGCGGTCGAGAGCGCGGTGCGGCTGCTGATCCTGCAGCATCCCATGGAAGTGAGCAACGCCAAGGGCAGCGCGCGACTGCTGCACCTGAGCGTGGCGGGCAGCACGCTGGTCGCGGGCGAGGTGTTCGATCCGGCACAGCTCGGCGAACTGCTGACGGTTGAGGGCCGGCGCGCCGTGCTGCTGTATCCCGACACGCCGGACGACAAGTCGCTCGGCATGCCGGCGCCCCCGCCGCTGCCGCCGGAGCTGTTGCACGCGCCTGAGCAGCTGCTGCTGGTGGTGCTTGACGGCACCTGGCGCAAAAGCCGCAAGATGCTTTATCTGAACCCCTTGCTGCATGCGCTGCCCCGTCTGCCGCTGAACGATATGCCACCATCGCGCTACCGCATTCGCAAGGCGCACGCGCCGGACCAGCTATCGACGCTGGAGGCCGCTTGCCATGCTTTGGGCGAGATCGACGGCGACCATGACAAGTTCCTGCCGCTGCGCCGCGCTTTCGATGATCTCATCGATGCGTTTGTGCTGCATCAAGGCCGGATTTGAACACTGCTTGAACAAGCGGCAGCACCGACGTAGAATACTGTATGTTCATACAGTTAAATGGGTGCTGCGGTGACCGATCACGACAAGGACTTTGAAGAAAGCGTCATGCTCCCGCCGCGCCCGCTGGCGGCGCAGAAGGGGCGCGGGGCCGTCACCAACCTGCAGGGTCGCTACGAAATCAACGCGCGCGAGCGCTTCGACGACGGCTGGGTGCATGAAGACGGCGAGGACGAGGCGCCGGCGCCGTTCCGCACCCAGGTAACTGACGAGTTCGCCAAAACCATCCTCAGCCGCAACACCTCGCCCGACATTCCCTTTAATGTGTCGCTCAACCCCTACCGCGGGTGCGAGCACGGCTGCATCTATTGTTTTGCGCGGCCATCGCACAGTTACCTGGGTCTGTCGCCCGGGCTGGACTTCGAGAGCCGCCTGTTCGCCAAGGTCAACGCGCCCGATTTGCTGCGGCGCGAGCTGGCCAAGCCATCCTACGTGCCCGAGCCAATTGCCCTGGGTGTGAACACCGACGCTTACCAGCCGTGCGAGCGCGGGCTGGGAATCACCCGGCGCGTGCTGGAGGTGCTGCACGATTGCGAGCATCCGGTGGCGCTGATCAGCAAGTCGTCGCTGATCGAGCGCGACATCGACCTGATCGCGGCCATGGCGGCGAAAAACCAGGCGATTGCGGCCGTCACCGTCACCACGCTCGACCCGGACATTTCGCGCACGCTGGAGCCGCGCGCGGCGGCACCGGCCCGGCGTCTGCGCACGATCCGGCGGCTCACGGACGCCGGCATCCCGGTTCGCGTCAGCGTCGCGCCGGTGATTCCCTTCGTTACCGAGCCCGAGCTCGAACGGGTGCTCGAAGCGGCGCGCGACGCCGGGGCAGTGAGCGCGCACTACGTCGTGCTGCGCCTGCCGTGGGAGGTCAATCCGCTGTTTCAGGAATGGCTGCAGGCGCATTTTCCGGAACGGGCGCAGCGCGTGATGAACCGGGTGCGCGAGATGCGCGGCGGCAAGGACTACGACAGCGACTTCAGCAAGCGCATGCACGGGGAGGGCGTGTGGGCAGATCTGATACGCCAGCGTTTCGTCAAGGCGGTGGAGCGGCTGGGCATGAACGCCACCGGCGGACGCTTTGCGCAACTCGATGCCTCACGGTTCAAGCGGCCGCTGGTGGTGCCGACGGCGCCGGCCAAGCAATGCGGCAACGCGACGGGGCAGCTTGATTTGTTCGGCTAGTGCCGTTAGCCCGATGGGGTGATTTTCGCTGCATCCTTGTGTGCCCTTGTTACTTTATGGCTTACTTTGTTATTCACGCATCTCAGTTAAATAGCGCTCGATCTCAAACACGTGTGCGTCCTCCATGCCCAGTTCGCGCAGCGCGTGCGCCAGGTCGATCAGATAATCGCGGTTGGCGCCGCTCGGGCCGTGCGAGCGCGCGATTTGGCGGGCAATATCGCGCTCGCTGGCCTCGCCGAGGAAGGCCGCATTGTCTTCGGTCGCGATGTACACCAGCCCCAGTTCGCTGCCGCCGTCCTCGAAGCGAATATCGGTTGCCAGGCGCAGATAGCCGTTCTTTTCGCGGTGGTCCAGATGGGCAAACACTTCGGGCGTGATCAGGTAAGCCATGCCCGCGGTGACGGCGCCGGGCTGCGCGATCAGTGTGGCCACGCGCCCCGGCGCAGTCTCCGTGCCGCGGTGATCGTGTGAACCTTGCCAGAAGCGCCGGGTCCAATTGCTGATCGTCGCCGGTTTGCGCTCGATGAACGGAAAGTCCGGCTTGAAGATCAGCGAGCCATAGCCGAACAGCCACACGCGATGGTGGCCGTCGAATTGATCCATGCGCTGGTTGATGGCGATGGTGTTGTGTGACATGGGCAGAATCCGTTGGAGACGAGCATCAATTATAGAGGCGGCGCGCCATAGGCGCAGCGGCGACGAAGCGCGTTGTCTATGGCGCCTGCTGAGCAGGCGCGGCTGACGGCGCCTCGTAGCGTGCGTGAGCTGCGGCTGAGCGTCCACAACCTACGGTGGCGTGCGATTGGCTGCGGATAGGGCAGGCTCGTGATCGGCCGCAATCGGAATGTTCCAGTCATGCGACTCGACGAACTTGAAGAGGAAGGCCATGAAGCTCTCGGCCGCCGGCGAGAGCGAGCGCTTGTCGCGCGTGTACACGAAAAAGCGCCGCGTCAGTTCCGGCTCGTGCAACTGGCGCATGTGCAACTGGTGCAGGCGGACCAGCGGTTCGGCGTACGGCAGGCAGACGGTCACGCCCAGCCCGGCGCTGACCATGGCCAGCGCGGTCGTCATGAACGTCACTTCGTTGACGGGATTGAGCGGCACATCGCGCAGCGAATGGTGCATGTCGCTCAGCAAACGTTCGGTAAATTGCCCCTGCAGCGAGATGAACGGGTAGGCCGCCAGATCCGACCATGTCACGCGCTCCTTCTGCTCCAGCGCATGCTGCTGCGGGAACACCAGCACAAACGGCATCTCGAACAGAACCGCAGCTTCGATCTGCGCCGTCGGGTCGCGTTCAGGGCCGATGCCGCAGTCGACCTCGCCGCTGAACACGCGTGCGGTCACGTTTTCGACCCCGCAATCGACCAGGCGCACCTGGATTTCCGGATACGCCTTGCGGTAGGCGGCGATGACCTGCGGCAGCAAGGTGCACGACATCAACTGCGGAGCGGCAATCCGAACCACGCCTTTTTTCAGCCTTGTCTGGCTGGCGATGTCGAGCAGCGCGCCGTCGAGGTCGTCGATCATCTTGGAAAACAGGGGCGTCAGCTCACGTCCAACCTCGGTCAGGGCGATCCGGCGCGTGCTGCGGTCGACCACGCGCACGCCCAGGGTCAGTTCGAGCTCCTTGATCAGCCCCGACAGCGCCGATTGCGTCACGTGCAGATACTCGGCCGCGAGAGTAAAACTGCCGGTCTTGGCGAGCGCGACGAGCGCGCGCATCTGGCGCAAGGTGGGATTCATAGCTTAATCTGATAAGTCGCGTTGAAAATATTGTTTGAATGATAGTTCGTTTTGCACTCTAATAGGGGAATCAACAGGGGAGCACAGCATGAAAATCACCAGGATTCACCACGTAGCCTACCGCTGCAAGGATGCCAAAGAGACAGTCGAGTGGTATCTCCACTACCTCAACATGGACTTCGTGCTGGCCATCGCCGAAGACCAGGTGCCGTCGACCGGCGCGCCCGACCCGTACATGCACGTTTTCCTCGACGCCGGCATGGGCAATGTGCTGGCATTTTTCGAGTTGCCGAGCCAGGCGCCGATGGGCCGCGACGAAAATACCCCGGCCTGGGTCCAGCACCTGGCATTGGAAGTGGGCTCCATGGACGAGCTGCTATCGGCCAAGGCGCGCCTTGAAGCGGACGGCATCGACGTCATCGGCCCGACCAACCACACCATCTTCAAGTCGATCTATTTCTTCGACCCCAATGGCCACCGCCTCGAGCTGGCCGTCAACACGGCCACGCCGGACATGCGGCAGAAGCTCGACGCCGTCAAATGGGACATGCTCAACGAGTGGTCCGAGACGCGCAAGGCGCCAAAACACGCGGCATGGATGCACGAAAACCCCCAAGCGGACCAACATTAAGGCACACATGAAACTTGCAACATTTAAATCGGGCGGGCGTGATGGCTCGCTGGTCGTGGTCAGCCGCGACCTGTCGCGTTATCAGAAGGTTCCCAAGATTGCCGCGACCTTGCAGTTCGCGCTCGATAACTGGGACGATGTCGTCGAACGCTTGCAGGCCGTCTACATTGCCCTGAACGACAACGGCACCTGGGACGCGCAGCCCTTCGACGAGGAACTGTGCCACTCGCCACTGCCGCGCGCTTACCAGTGGGCCGATGGTTCGGCTTATATCAATCACGTGGAACTGGTGCGAAAAGCACGCAACGCCGAGGTTCCTGCATCGTTCTACACCGATCCGCTGATGTACCAGGGCGGCTCGGACTCCTTCATCGGCCCGCGCGACCCCATCTACGCGCTGTCGGAAGAGTGGGGCATCGACCTCGAAGCGGAAGTGGCGGTCATCACCGGCGACGTGCCGATGGGTGCCAGTGTCGAGCGCAGCGCGCAAGCCGTGCGCCTGGTCATGCTGGTCAACGATGTTTCGCTGCGCAACCTGATTCCGAACGAACTGCTCAAGGGCTTCGGTTTCTTCCAGTCGAAGGCGGCGAGCGCGTTTTCGCCGGTCTGCGTGACGCCTGACGAACTGGGCGACGCATGGCAGGACACCAAGCTGCGCCTGCCGCTGAACGTGCAGATCAACGAGCGGCCTTTCGGTAAACCGAACGCGGGCGACGACATGACCTTCAACTTCGCGCAACTGGTCGCGCACGCGGCTAAAACGCGCGAACTGGCGGCGGGCACCATCATCGGTTCCGGCACGGTGTCGAACAAGCAGGGCAATCTGCACGGATCGAGCATCGATAATGGCGGCGTCGGCTACTGCTGCCTGGCCGAAGTGCGCATGTACGAAACGATCGAGCACGGCGCACCGAAAACGTCATTCCTGAAGTTCGGCGACAGCGTGCGCATCGAAATGTTCGATGCCGCCGGTGCCAGCATCTTCGGCGCCATCGACCAGACAGTATCCGTGTATGAGGAGCGCCGGCCATGAAGCTGTACACCTACTTCCGCAGTTCCGCCGCCTACCGGGTGCGTATTGCGCTCAACATGAAGGGCGTGGGCTACGATTCGGTGCCCGTGCATCTGCTGCGCAATGGCGGCGAGCAGCTGGCGCCCGAGTATCTGGCGATCAACCCCAGCGCCTCGGTGCCCAGCCTGCAGGACAAGGGCACCACGCTGACACAGTCGATCGCCATCCTCGAATACCTGGAAGAGGTGCATCCGCAGGTGGCCTTGCTGCCGCGCGATGCGCTGGGGCGGGCGCGCGTGCGTTCACTGGCGCTGATGGTGGCCTGCGATATCCATCCGCTGACCAATCTGCGCGTGCTGCGCCATCTGGTGCAGGAGGTCGGTTTGTCGGAAGAAGCCAAAACCGACTGGTATGTGCACTGGTTGCGCGAAGGAATGGCCGCTCTGGAAGCGCACCTGGCGCATTCGCGGGAGACAGGCCGTTTCTGCCATGGCGACATGCCGACCATGGCCGATTGCTGCCTGGTGCCGCAGGTGTTCAACGCGCGCCGCTTTCATGTGGACATGGCGCCGTATCCGACCATTGCCCGCATCGATGCCGTGTGCGCCGCGCTGCCGCCCTTTGCCGACGCGCATCCATCGCGCCAGCCCGACGCCGAATAAGCAGCTGCCCGGGGCCTGTTGCTGTTTGCCGGAACAGGCCCTCAGCGGGTGGCGAAAGCCACCAGGCCGAGCAGGGTGGCGATCAGCACCGCCACCCCGATCAGCCCGGCCATGATCACGTACACGGGATTGAGGGCCGTGACGTCGCGCTCGAAGTCCGATTTGCGGCGCAGGCCGACGAACGACCAGGCGATCGCCGCCAGGGTTGAAGAAAACGATCGCTCGGTGCCCTGAGTAAGATTCTTGTCAGACATGCTGTTCCCCTTTCGGTAAGTCCGGCAGGGCAAGCGCCCCGATTCCCCTGAGCATAGCCGCCCTGGTTGGTACAGGACAGGAGCAGACCCATGCGCAATACCATATCAAAGCGGGGAACCATGCTGGCGCTGGCCTGTCATATAAACAGGTAAGCCATCTGCGCTCGCCGTGCTGAGGGGGGCGTATGACACTGCGATTCTGTCGAAAGGCATGCGATGCATAAGCGCATTTTGTTAATCCAGGGCCATCCCGATGCGGCACAGGGGCACTTGTGCCACGCGCTGGCGGCTGCGTACAGGGCGGGCGCGGCAAAGGCGGGGCACGAGGTGCGGCAAACGCAGGTCGCCGCGCTCGACTTTCCCATCCTGCGCAGCCAGGAGGAGTGGGAGCACGGCCCATTGCCGCCCGGTCTGCAGCAGGCGCAGGACGATATCCGCTGGGCCCAGCACATGGTGTTTTTCTTTCCGCTCTGGCTGGGGGATATGCCGGCCTTGCTCAAAGGTTTCCTGGAGCAGGTGGCGCGGCCGGGTTTTGCCTTTCCGGGCGATCGCATGCATCCGCTGGTCAAAAAGGGCTTGTCCGGGCGCTCCGCGCGTGTGGTGGTAACGATGGGCATGCCGGCGCTGCTGTACCGCTGGTATTTTCGGGCGCACAGCGTCAAGTCGCTCAAGCGCAATATATTAGGGTTTGTTGGTGTGGCGCCGGTACGCGATACTCTGATCGGCATGGTGGGCGATCCGGAACGGCAGGCGGTGGACAAATGGGTTGGCGCGCTCGAAGCGATGGGGCGCAGTGCGGCTTGATGTGCTGCAAAGGGTTTTTGCGGTAGTAGAAATGGCTGATTTTGCCGAGAGCTAGGCTGGCTGACTTTGCCGGGGGACGGGAATTGCTGATTTTGCCGAGAGGCCGGCCTGGTGCTGCATGTTGGCAGACGAGGCGCGGCCCCGTCTGCGGCGATCTTCAGCAGTGCTTAGTTTGCTTTCGCGGCACCATCGGTTGGCGACGAAATTTCTTGCAATGCTTCGCCGACGCCGGTGGTTTGCTTGGTTGCCATGTCGCCCAGCGACACAATGCCGACCAGCGAGTGCGATTGCTGGTCAACGACCGGCACGCGGCGGATCTGCACGTCGCCCATCTGGGTCAGTACTTCATCGACCGACTGCGTCGCGTAGCAGGTACGCACTTCGGTGCTCATCACGTCGCCGACGCGGTGGCTTTCCGGCGCCTTGCCGGCAGCGGTGGAGCGCACGGTGATGTCGCGGTCGGTGATCATGCCGACCAGTTTCTCGCCATCAACGACAGGAATGGAGCCGATATTGAATTCTTTCATGATCTGCGCGGCGCGGTGAACGCTGTCTTCCGGCGAAACGCGTTGAACATCGCGGGTCATGACATTTTGAATGGTTTGCATATGAGTCTCCAGAGCTGAATAGGTTAGTTGTTACTGCGTCATCCCAATCGGGTTGGCAGCATCATGCACGCTTTCCCAAAAAAGGGCCGCGTGGTTGAAATTGCATCACCCGGCATGCTGCCGGCGACCCGCGTCGGCTACAATCCTCCCTTTTTACCGGCAGGTTCCGATGTCCGTCCAACCCATTCCTCCCGCCATCCTCGACGCTGTCTCGCGCGCGGACCCATCCTGGCAGCCGATACTGCGCCAGGGACTGGAAGCGGTCATGCGCGCCGAGCCCCTGTACCTGCCGACCCTGGCCGCCGATACCTATCTCCCGACGGAACAGCGCCTGTTCGCCGCCTTCGCCTTGCCGCTCGACCAAGTGCGCTACGTGCTGGTGGGCGAGGGGCCGTACCCGCGCGCCGAGAGCGCCACCGGCGTGTGCTTCATGGATGGAGCCGTCGGCAAGCTGTGGTGCGAGAGCGGGCTCTCCAAGCCGGTCAACAAGGCGACGTCGCTGCGCAATTTCATGAAAATGCTGCTGGTGGCCGATGGGCAGCTGCAGGCCGGCGACACCGGCGGCGCTGCCATGGCGCCGGTGGCGGCAGCGGCAGCGGGCAATGGCAGCATCCAGACCCTGGCGGAGTTGCAGCACAATCTGACGCAGCAAGGATTTCTGCTGCTCAATGCCTCGCTGGTGTTCCGTTCCCATGTCGCGCCGGTGATCGATGCGCGCGCCTGGCTGCCGTTCCTGCAAACGGTCATGGCGGCGCTGGCGGCCCGGGAACAGGCACCCACCCTGGTCTTATGGGGGAAAATTGCGGAACAATTACAGAAATTGCCGGAAACTAAGAGTTTTCCGCAGCTGAGCTCCGAGCATCCGTATAATTTGTCATTTATCCAGCATGCTGGCATGCAAGCCCTGTTCGGGCCGATGCACTTGTTGCGCGCCGCTGGCCTGTGATCCGCAGGGAAAGTGAAAATGGTCTCTGTGAAACTGACCGGGACGTCTGCGGGCGGCAAGGGCCGATAATCCACGCGCCCAAGCCGCATCGTCCCATGCATGGCGGATAAGCCGCTACGCCGAAGCCCAGGTGCAATGCCGGGCTCATGTCCAGATGCGGGACCTGCCACTCGTGGGGGGAAATGGGGCCTTCCAAGACAAGATGCCCCGTATTTGGTATACTTGACTAATTCGATCAACTAATACGGTCTTTGATGGCAGTCTTCATCGACGTTGTTGATTGAAATGAGGCAATATTTTAACACTGTGACCGGGGTTGTGATGCGTCTGACCACAAAAGGCCGTTTTGCTGTAACTGCGATGATCGATCTTGCCCTGCGACAGGGCAAGGGCCCCGTCACGCTGTCGGGCATCAGCCAGCGCCAGGCCATTTCGCTCTCGTATCTGGAGCAATTGTTCGGCAAGCTGCGCCGCCATGAAATCGTCGAATCGATCCGGGGTCCGGGCGGCGGCTACAGTCTGGCGCGCCGCGCCGACAAGGTCACCGTGGCCGACATCATCATCGCGGTCGACGAGCCGCTCGATGCGACCCAGTGCGGCGGCAAGGAAAATTGCCACGGCGCCGATACGGCCACCGGCACCCGCTGCATGACCCACGAGCTGTGGGCCACGCTGAACGAAAAGATGGTCGACTATCTCGATTCGGTCTCGCTGCAAGACCTGGTCGACCAGCAGAAGCAAAAGAATTCTGAACAAAACGTCGTGCACGTACACCGCCCGCACGCCGCCGTCGGACAAAATTGAAGCATATTGGAGTGATTTGATGAACGCGCCTTTGGACAAAAACCTCGAGCAGACTTTCGTGACTGCCCCGCATTTCCCGATCTACATGGATTATTCGGCGACGACGCCGATCGATCCACGCGTCGCGGACAAAATGATTCCTTACCTGCGCGAGCAGTTCGGCAATCCGGCATCGCGCAGCCATATGTACGGCTGGACCGCCGAAGCGGCAGTCGAGGAAGCGCGCGCCCACGTGGCCGCCCTGGTCGGCGCCGATCCGCGCGAGATCATCTGGACCTCCGGCGCGACCGAAAGCAACAACCTGGCGCTCAAGGGCGCGGCCCAGTTCTACAAGACCAAGGGCAAGCACATCATCACCGTCAAGACCGAGCATAAAGCCGTGCTCGATACCGTGCGCGAACTCGAACGTGTCGGTTTCGACGCCACCTACCTCGAGCCGCAGGACAACGGCCTGATCACGGTCGCCCAGCTCGAAGCAGCGATCCGCCCGGACACGATTCTGGTGTCGGTGATGCTGGTCAATAACGAAATCGGCGTGATCCAGCCGATCGAGGAATTGGCCGCGCTGTGCCGCTCGAAAGGCATCATTTTCCATTGCGACGCTGCCCAGGCAACCGGCAAGGTGCAGATCGACCTGGCCAACAGCAAGGTCGACCTGATGACCTTCACCGCGCACAAGACCTACGGTCCGAAAGGGATCGGCGCCCTGTACGTGCGCCGCAAGCCGCGCGTGCGCCTCGAAGCGCAGATGCACGGTGGCGGCCACGAGCGCGGCTTGCGCTCGGGCACCTTGCCGACCCACCAGATCGTCGGCATGGGCGAATGCTTCCGCATCGCCAAGGAAGAGATGGAGAGCGAAATCACGCGCATCACCGCGCTGCGCGACCGTCTGGCCAAGGGCTTGCAGGAGATCGAGGAAGTCTATATCAATGGCGACATGGAACACCGTGTGCCGCACAACCTGAACGTGAGCTTCAATTACGTCGAAGGCGAGTCGCTGATCATGGCGATCAAGGATATCGCCGTGTCGTCCGGTTCGGCCTGTACTTCGGCCAGCCTGGAACCATCGTATGTCCTGCGCGCCCTGGGCCGCAGCGATGAGCTGGCGCACAGCTCGATCCGTTTTACCATCGGCCGTTTTTCGACCGAAGCCGACATCGACTTCGCAGTGGACCTGCTCAAGTCGAAAGTCCACAAGCTGCGCGAACTGTCGCCGCTGTGGGATATGTTCAAAGAAGGTATCGACATCAGTTCGATCCAATGGGCAGCCCACTAACCGTATTGAATATTCAGGAGTTTTACCATGGCATACTCGGACAAAGTGTTGGACCACTACGAAAATCCACGTAACGTCGGCGCCTTCGACAAGGGCGACGAAACGATCGGCACCGGCATGGTCGGCGCGCCGGCCTGCGGCGACGTCATGAAGCTGCAGATCAAGGTTGGCGCCGATGGCCTGATCGAAGACGCAAAATTCAAGACCTACGGCTGCGGCTCGGCGATTGCCTCGTCGTCGCTGGTGACCGAATGGGTCAAGGGCAAGACCTTGGACCAGGCGCTGTCGATCAAGAACACCCAGATCGCCGAAGAACTGGCACTGCCGCCGGTCAAGATTCACTGCTCGATCCTGGCGGAAGACGCGATCAAGGCGGCCGTACTGGACTACAAGACCAAGCATCCGGCCGTCGCCTGAAGTTGAAATAAGCGTTGTAAACGCGGAGGGAAACATGGCAATCACACTGACCGAAAAAGCAGCCAAGCACATCAACCGCTTCATCGAACGTCGCGGCAAAGGTGTCGGCTTGCGTTTTGGCGTGCGCACCACGGGCTGCTCGGGCCTGGCCTACAAGCTCGAATATGTCGATGAAGCGGCGGCCGAAGACAATGTCTTCGAGTCGCATGGCGTGAAGGTCTTTGTCGACCCGAAAAGCCTGCCGTACATCGATGGCACCGAGCTCGACTTCACGCGCGAGGGCTTGAACGAAGGCTTCCGCTTCAACAATCCGCACGTCAAGGACGAGTGCGGTTGCGGCGAAAGCTTCCGCATCTGACCTCGGTCGGATAGCCGCATCCATGCAGAATCACTTCGATCTCTTCAACCTGCCGCCCCGTTTCACGCTCGACACGGGCGCCCTCGACGCCGCTTACCGCGACGTCCAGGGGCAGGTGCATCCCGACCGCTTCGTCAATGCCACCGACGCCGAAAAACGCGTCGCCATGCAGTGGGCCACGCGCGCCAACGAAGCCTACCAGACCCTGAAAAACCCGCAGAAGCGCGCGCAGTATTTGTGCGAGCAGAATGGCGTCGACCTCCAAACCGAGTCCAACACGGCCATGCCGATGGCGTTCCTGATGCAGCAGATGGAATGGCGCGAAGCGCTCGGCGACGCGCGCGCGGCCAAGGATCTTGGCGCGCTGGAAACGCTCGACGAGCAGGTCAGGCAGGAGCGCAAATCGCGCCTGGTCCAGATCGGCGAGCAGCTCGACGCGGGCGATTACGAGCAGGCGGCGCAAGGGGTGAGGGCGCTGATGTTTCTGGAAAAATTCGGCGAAGAACTTAGCTTCGCCTTTGACGCGTTGGAGCAGTAGGCACGCTGTCGGACGCTTGCGCCGTGCGTGTTGATGTTCTTTCCCGTCCCGCGCGTACCCCGTCGTTCCCGCGCGTGCCACGTCATTCCCGCCCGCAGGAACGACGAAGTCATTCGCATATAAAAAGAAATCGGTAATCACATGGCACTTTTGCAAATCTCAGAACCCGGCATGTCGACCGCGCCGCACCAGCATCGGCTGGCCGTCGGCATCGACCTGGGCACCACCAACTCGCTGGTCGCCACGGTGCGCAGCGGCAGTCCCGAAGTGTTGAGCGACGAAGAGGGCCGCCCGCTGCTGCCGTCCATCGTGCGCTACCTGCCGAACGGCCACGCCAACATCGGCTACAAGGCCCAGGCCCACCAGACCACCGATCCGAAGAACACCATTGTCTCGGTCAAGCGCTTCATGGGGCGCGGCCTGGCCGATATCGCCTACGCCGAAAACCTGCCTTACGATTTCCAGGATTCGCCCGGCATGGTGCAGCTCAAAACCGTGGCCGGCATCAAAAGCCCGGTTGAAATCTCGGCCCAGATCCTGGCCACCTTGCGCCAGCGCGCCGAAGACTCGCTCGGCGACGAGCTGGTTGGCGCGGTCATCACCGTGCCCGCCTACTTCGACGACGCCCAGCGCCAGGCCACCAAGGACGCGGCCCAGCTGGCCGGCCTGAACGTGCTGCGCCTCTTGAGCGAGCCGACCGCAGCGGCGATTGCCTACGGCCTCGATCACGGTTCCGAAGGCGTGTTCGCCGTCTACGATTTGGGTGGCGGCACCTTCGACATCTCCATCCTCAAACTGTCCAAGGGCGTGTTCGAGGTGCTGTCCACGGGCGGCGATTCCGCTTTGGGTGGCGACGACTTCGACCACCGCCTGTTCTGCTGGGTATGCGAGCAGGCCAAGCTGGCACCTTTGTCCGACGAAGACACCGCGATCCTGATGGTCAAGGCGCGCCAGGCCAAGGAACTGCTCTCGACCAACGCCGACACCACCATCGACGCCATGCTGAACTCGGGCGAGATCGTGCACGTCAGGATCAGCGCCGAAGTCTTTGCCGACATCACCAAGCACCTGGTCAACAAGACCATGACCGCGATCAAAAAAGCCATGCGCGACGCTTCGGTGTCGGTCGACGATGTCGATGGCGTGGTGATGGTTGGCGGCGCCACCCGCATGCCGCACGTGCGGCGCGCGGTCACCGAATTTTTCAAGACCATCCCGCACGCGAACATCGATCCGGACAAAGTGGTGGCGCTCGGCGCCGCCATCCAGGCCAACCTGCTGGCCGGTAACCGCGCCGCCGGCGACGACTGGCTGCTGCTCGACGTGATCCCGCTCTCGCTCGGCATCGAAACCATGGGCGGCCTGGTCGAAAAAATCATCCCCCGCAATTCGACCATTCCATGCGCCCGCGCGCAGGAATTCACCACCTTCAAGGATGGCCAGACCGCGCTGGCGGTGCACGTGCTGCAGGGCGAGCGCGAACTGGTGTCGGACTGCCGTTCGCTGGCGCGTTTCGAGCTGCGCGGCATTCCGCCGATGGTCGCTGGCGCCGCGCGCATCCGCATCACCTACCAGGTCGATGCCGATGGCTTGCTGTCGGTGTCGGCGCGCGAAACGCGTTCCGGCGTCGAAGCGTCGATCACCGTCAAGCCATCCTACGGCCTGGCCGACGATGAAGTGGCGCGCATGCTGCAGGACTCGTACACCTCGGCCCAGGTCGACATGGTGCGGCGCGCGCTGCGCGAAGAACAGGTCGAGGCCGAGCGCATCCTGCTGGCCACGCAATCGGCGCTCGATGGCGACGCCGCGCTGCTCTCGAACGAGGAACGCGCCCTGGTCGACACGCTGATGGACGGCGTGCGCGCCGCGCTGGCGGCATCGAATGTCGAGGAAGGCGAGCCTGCGGCGAAGCAGGCCGCGTTGCACGCCGCGGTCGATGCGCTGGCCAGCGGCACCGAAGAATTCGCGTCGCGCCGCATGGACCAGAGCGTACGCTCCGCGCTGGCCGGCAAAACGCTCGACGAAGTTTAAGAAACACTACCAGGACAATCACCGTGCCACAAATCGTATTCCTTCCCCATCCCGTCTTCTGCCCTGAAGGCGCCGTCATCGAGGCGCCCGCCGGCAAGTCGGTGTGCGACGTCATGCTCGAAAACGATATCGAAATCGAGCATGCCTGCGACCGCGTGTGCGCCTGCACCACCTGCCACGTGCTGGTGCGCGAAGGCTACGCGTCCCTCAACGAGCCGGAAGAAAAAGAAGAAGACCTGCTCGATCGCGCGTGGGGCCTGGAGCCTGTCTCGCGCCTGTCGTGCCAGGCGATCGTGGGAACCGAAGACCTGGTGGTCGAGATTCCGAAGTACACGATCAATCATGCGGCCGAAAAGAACCATTGATCAGGAGAGCGCCATGAAATGGAGCGACATCACGGCTATCGCCGAGGCGCTGTTCGACAAACACCCCGAGGTCGATCCGGCCGCGGTGCGTTTTGTCGACCTGCACAACTGGGTGATTGAGCTCGACGGCTTCGACGACGACCGCACCCGCGGCGGCGAGAAGGTACTGGAAGCGATTCAGGCGGCGTGGATCGATGAAGCGCGCTGACACCGGCGCCGACAAGGCCAGGCCGGCTGAAACGCTGGCGCCCGAAATCCGTCCGGGCCAGTCGATCGCGCTGCTGCAGGAATTGCACATCCTCACGCGCGACGGCAAACTCAATCAGGACAGCCGCCGCAAACTCAAGCAGGTGTATCACCTGTATCAGTTCATCGAGCCGCTGCTCAAGGAAATCCAGCAGGACCACCCTGCCATTTCGCTGGTCGACCATGGCGCCGGCAAGTCCTACCTCGGCTTCATCCTGTACGACCTGTTCTTCAAGGGGCTGAACGACGGCTCGCGCATCTACGGCATCGAAACGCGCGAAGAACTGGTGCAGAAGTCGACGGCACTGGCGCAAAAGCTGGGCTTTCCCGGCATGTCGTTCCTGAACCTGTCGGTCGCCGAATCGACCCGCTCCGACAAGCTGCCGGAACAAATCGACATCGTCACCGCGCTCCACGCCTGCAATACCGCCACCGACGACGCCATCGATTTCGCGCTCAAGAAGCGTGCCAAATTCATGGTGCTGGTGCCGTGCTGCCAGGCCGAAGTGGCCACGGTCCTTAAAAAGAACAAGGGCAAGGACCTGGGCAAGAGCGCGCTGACCGAAATCTGGCGCCACCCGCTGCACACGCGCGAATTCGGCAGCCAGGTCACCAACGTGCTGCGCTGCCTCCAGCTCGAAGCGCACGGCTACCAGGTCAACGTGACGGAGCTGGTGGGCTGGGAGCACTCGATGAAAAATGAGCTGATCATCGCCAGCTACAAGAACCTGCCGCGCAAGCGTCCTACCGACCGTTTGCAGGAAGTCCTCGCCACGCTCGGCCTGGAAGAAATGGGCGAGCGTTTCTACACTCAACATTTAGCGGAAGCCGAATCGACGACATGAGTAACGACGCCACCTCCTGGATTGACCTGCGCAGCGACACCGTCACCCAACCGGGCGACGCCATGCGCGACGCCATGCACAGCGCGCCCGTGGGCGACGACGTGTACGGCGACGACCCTACCGTCAACCGCCTGCAGGACACGGCCGCCGAAATGTTCGGCTACGAGGCCGGTCTGTATGCGCCGTCGGGCACGCAGAGCAACCTGATTGCGCTGCTGCTGCACTGCGCGCGCGGCGACGAATATCTGGTGGGCCAGGAGGCGCACACGTACAAGTATGAGGGCGGGGGCGCCGCGGTCCTGGGCAGCATCCAGCCGCAGCCGATCGCCAACCAGCCCGACGGCAGCATCGCGCTGGCCGACATCGAGGCGTACATCAAGCCGGACGACATGCACTTCGCGCGCACCCGCGTGCTGGCGCTGGAAAACACCATCGGCGGACGCGTGCTCGGCGCCGACTACATGGCGGCCGCCACCACGCTCGCGCATGCGCGCGGGCTGGTCGCGCACCTCGATGGCGCGCGCATCTGCAACGCCGCCGTCAAGCAGGGCATCAGCCTGCGCGCGGCCTGCGCCGGTTTCGACAGCGTCTCCGTGTGCCTGTCCAAGGGCCTTGGCGCGCCGGTCGGCTCGGTCCTGTTGGGTAACAAGGCCTTCATCGAACAGGGCAAGCGCTGGCGCAAGATGCTCGGCGGCGGCATGCGCCAGGCCGGCATGATCGCCGCGGCGGGTTTGTACGCGCTCGAACACAATGTGCAGCGCCTGGCCGATGACCACACCAATGCGGCCAACCTGTCGCGCGCACTGGCGCAGATTGCGCAGCTCAAGGTGGCCACGCCGCAGACTAATATTTTCTACATCGAGGTGCCGCCAGCCGCCTGCGACGCGCTGCGTGCCACGCTGGCGCGCGAGCATATCCGCGCCACGGTCGGTCAGCATACGCGCCTGGTCACCCACCTCAACATCACCGCGGCCGACGTCGAACGTGTCGTCGCCGTATTCACCGCATTTTTTAAAGACTGGCGCCAAGCTGCATGAATGATTCCACCATCCGCCTCGCCAAGCGCGTCGCCGAAATGATGCCGTGCTCGCGCGCGGAAGCCGACAAGTACATCGCGGGAGGGTGGATCAGCGTTGACGGCGTGGTCGTCGAGGAAGCCGGCGCCCGCGTGGCCGACGATCAGGACGTCGTCATCCATCCCGAGGCAACGCTGGTCGAACTGGCGCCGGTCACCATCCTGTTCCACAAGCCGGCCAGCTACAGCGCTGGCGCCGATGCAGATGCCGAAGCGGCACTGAACCTGCTCACGCAAGAAAACCTGCTGGTGGCGGAACACGGCAAGCAGCGCTTTCTCAAGCGCCATCTGGCCAACCTCACGTTGACGTCGCCGCTCGAAACCAAGGCCAGCGGCCTGGTGGTGTTCACCCAGGACTTCCGCGTGGCGCGCAAGCTGATCGACGAGGGTGCGCGCGTCGAGCAGGAGTTCGTAGTGGAAGTCAAAGGAGATATCCGCGAAGGCGGCCTGGCGCTGCTCAATCACGGCCTGACCTTCAACGGCAAGGAAATCCCGCCGATGAAAGTGAGCTGGCAGAACGAAACGCGCCTGCGCTTCGCGCTCAAGGGCGTCAAGCCCGGCCAGCTGATGCACATGTGCCGCCTGGTCGGCCTGAGCATCGTCAGCATCAAGCGCCTGCGCATCGGCCGCCTGCCGATGGCCAGCCTGCCGTCGGGGCAGTGGCGCTACCTGCACGACTACGAACGTTTCTGACCCGGCGCCGCCAGGCTTACGAAATCAGGTCGCTGGCGGCAATGGTCGCCGCGCTCACGCCGGGCCGCAGCGCATACACGATGCTGTTCTCCGGCAGCGTGATATCGGCGTCCAGCAGGGCGGCGAACAGCGGCGCTTCGTGCATGACGGGCGCGCTGTCGACATCTTGCGGATTCCACTTGCGCAGACGCGCCAGGAAGCTGGCGTTATCTTCACCCTCGTGGCGCGACAGCGCCCGCAGCGTGCCATCGCCACGCAAGATCACCCGCTGCGCCCGCGCCGCTCCATGCAGCAAGGCCAGGTGGTACATCGACATGCGGATGCTGCTGGCGAAGTAGGCAATCATGGCCGGGCACACGGCGCTGATGGCCGCAGTCGACGTTGCCACGTTATTGAATTCAAATCCGCCCGGTGCGTACAGGTCCAGCCAGTGCAGCTGGTTTTCGCGCAGGTCGAACACCATCGGCAGGAACACGCCATTGGACCCGGCCAGGTCGAAGCGCAGCGCCACCGTGCGCGGATCGAAGTGCGCACCTTGTACGTCGTCCCGGAACATGAGACCGGCGAACGCATGTTCCAGGTCTTCGAACGGCATCCCCGAGTAATTGTTCAGCACCGCGACCGCATAGCGCACGCCGTTCTGGCGCGCCAGTTCGCAGTCCAGGTCGACGAATTCGCTGGCGCCGTCGGGGAAGGGCGCGTCCGTCAGGTCGCCCGCACTGGTGGCGATGATGCTGCCATCGCTTCCCTTGCACGTGAGCTGATAGTAGGAACAGACTCCCCGCAAGCGCCACTGTTCGTCGTAGAACGCCACCGAGAGATCGAGGTCGCTGCGCCCGCCGTTCTCCGGCTGGCACCAGTGCAGGAACAGGCGCGCCTTTTTACCCGCCGGGACCGGCAGCACCGAGCCGCGCGGCAGCTGGATGGCCGAGCGGCTTGCGGTGCGTTCGTTGAACGGAACCATGATGTCGGCCAGCGCGGCATCGATCAACCAGTCGCCCACCGGCGGCTTGCTTGAAAAGCGCGCCAGCAGCTCGCGCTCGATCAGGGCAACTGCCTGGTTCACCGTTTCCTGCGGCAGGGGTGGGCGCTGATCGGGCGCCATGAATCCGGTCGCCACCGACCCTTTGGGCCAGTAGATGCGTCTCTCTCCCGCGTGCAGGCGGGTTGGCAGCAGGGCGCGCAAGGTCAGCAGGACCGGCGTGGCAAACTGCGGCGCGCACCTTGCAAAGGCGTCCAGTACGGCGCTGCCGGCGGCGCTGTCGCCAGCGGCCAGGCTCAGGGCATGATCGAAGCGTCGCGCCAGTTCCCCCGGCCGCTTGCGCAGCAGCGCGACCATGGCAATCGCATCCTTGCGCATGACAGCCTTTTCCAGCCCGGCGTAAAAAGTCTCGAACTGCGGCCCCGGCGTGCCGTCCGGTCCCTTCTTGCGGACCACGCTGAATGCGAACGCCACCTTCGGATAGCGCTTGTGATATTCCTGCGGGTGCAGGAACTCGCCCAGCCAGACCCAATACGAGCGGTGGCGCAGCATGTCTTCGGTCAGCGAATCGGGATGCAAGCTCTCGAGCAGGGCGAGGAGAGCACGGCGCAGTGGACGCCCCAGCCTGGCCATCTTGAAGCGCTTGATGGTCACTGGTAGCGGCAAGCTCGCTTGCTTGTTCCAGTACGATCCCGGCGTGAACAAGGTTTTGAAGCGCGCCATGCCACGCGCCTTCGCGACCGGAACCTGGCGATACACGACTTGTCCTTGCAGCGACGGATCGGCGCCGGAGTAGACGGCGACGAGGCGAATGACGTCCGTCGCGGTGCCGATATGCGGACCGGCCGCGGCCAGCACGGCGGCCGGCTCGCAGTGCTTGAGCAGGGTGCCGAACAGGAGGGCGATATTTTCACGCACCGGGATCTGGTCGGGAATCCAGGCCAGCAGGCGCAGGCGGTATTCGCCGGCGAGCGTCTTGAAATCGTCCGTGTCGACGGGCGACATGGCCTGCCTGCGCTCGCACATGGCGCGCACCAGCACCTGGGCCGCGTCGTCCATGCTCTCGCCAAGGTCGAGCAGTTTGAGCGGTCCCGTCGCCGTGCCGCGTTCGAGGGCAGGGGCGGGGAGGAAAAATGGCGAGTCGCGGTCGGCGTGACGATGGCAGATGGGGCAGGCGCTGTAATTGGCGCCATCGAAGCAGGCGTCGCACACCACATGCTGGCACGGTTTGAGCACATGGGTGGTTCCGCTGCGGCCGCAGTGCACGCATGGCTGGCCGGGCGCCTGCATGAAGTGCGTCAGGACCCGGTCGACCCAGAGTGCGTGGGTGTTGGACGGGATATTGTCGGGAAAGCGCCTGAATAGTGGCGTGTGCTCGCGGTTTGCGCCGAGCTGCGCTGCCAGGGTCTTCCAGATGTGCTCCTGCAAGGCGGTCAGCACAGGCGTGGCCAGGGTTTGCAGGCGCGCGCGCAGGCGCTGCGAGAGCGCGTGGCCGAGTTTGGCAAGGTCGATGTCGAACAGCTGCATGCAGGCTTCGGGCTGGCGCTCGGCGCCTTCCACACCTTCCACGGCGAATACGCTGGACTGGCGGCGCAGTAGCATCGCCCGGGTTTCTTTAAAATCGACAGACATGGTGGGTCCCATAGCAAAAAAACGGATGCAGGCGCATGCCTTGATCCGTTTTTGAAAGGTGAGAAGGGAATCGGTCAGACTGAATCAGGGGTAGAAGGAAGCCCAACCTGAGCCTTCTCAAGCAAATGCTAACCGATTATTGAAGTCTAATCAATACAGCCGGTTTATCGCTTCTTTTTATTATTCGAGCGCACGTTGCGCGAAAAATACGAAGGCTCCTTTTTTGCCACCCAGGCGATAAACGCGCGAATATCGTCATGCTGCCGCAAAGCTTCCCAGGTATGGAAGGATTTGAATAACTCGTGCTCGGTGAAGGTCGAATGGATTTTCTGGTGGCAGATCTTGTGGATATCGAACTGCTCGCGTCCCTTGTACGTCTTGGGAATCAGGTGATGGCGGTCGACATGCAGCTTTCCCAGCGGGCGGCCGCACAGGGGACATAAGGCGTCGCTCATGCCGCCCCCTGGGTTCAGGCCTGTACCGGCTTGGCAGCCTTGACGGCTTTGACCGGCTTGGGCAGCGAAATGAGCCGGGTGCCGGCCAGCCTGTCGTGCAGGAACTGGCGGTCCTTGTCGAGAAACACCGTCATTGCCCACGCCACGATGTTGATCGCCAGCGCGCTGGCCACCTCGGTCTTGCTGGTCAGGTGAAAGCGCCAGCAGATGATGAGTGCCGGTAGCACCCAGCCCCAGCCCAGCAGGTAGCGCACGGCAGCGGCCTTGAACGGCACGCTCGCATGACCGACCTTGACCAGCTTGATACGCCAGGTTTTCATGGCCAGCGTATGGCCGCTGCCGGTCCACGAATAGATGAAGTAAGCGCCCGGCACCAGGAACAGCACCACCGTGCGGCCGTATTCGATGATGCTCTGGCTCAGTTTCTGCGTCACCAGCAGGAAGATGAGCAGGCCGAACATGACTACGGCGGTGAGCAGAAACAGCTCGTACACCAGGCAGATCAGACGACGTTTCAGGGTGGGCGTGGCAATCGGGGTCTTGCTATTTTGCATTGGATACGGGAGCTGCCGGATTGCCCGGCGGTGTCATCGGTGGAGTTGTAACAGCCGGCGGCGTGGCCGGCGCGGCCAGCGGAGCGCCTGCAATCGAGCTGACGATGCAACGCGGCACCGCAGCCGGCGCATTGCGGATCGTGCCAGGCGGACAGGCGGCAGGCGGCTTGGACGGAGCAACCGGCTTGGTCTGCGTGGTCGGCGGCAGGTTGGTAACCTGCTTTTTCGCGACGGCGGCGTCAAGTGCCAGCTTTTTCTTCTCTTCTTCGGGTAACTGCTGGTATTTTTCCCATTCAACCGACTTCTTGCTCTTGTCGATCTTTTTGCTCAGGGTATAGTTCTCGCGCGCCAGGCGCCGCTCTTCGGGCGTGAGCTTGATCCAGTCGCGCATGCGCTCCTGCACCCGCAGCTGCTCATCGGGTTTCATGGAGGAATAGCGGTTGGCGATATCGAGCCACTTTTGCTTGCGTACCGTTTCCATGTGGTCCCACTCGCCCTTGAGCGGGTCGAGCGCCACCTGCTGTGGACGCGACAGTTCTTTCCAAAAGGGTTTGTCGGCAATCGCCACCGGTTTCGTGGCGACAGGCGCGGCGATGGCTGGTGCGGGCTTGGAGATCGGCGCAATGACCGGCGTTGGCGCCTGCCCCGGAACGACTGCCGGGGCTTGCAACGGCGGGCCTGCGGGTGGCGGCGCACCAGTCTGGGCTGCGGCGATACCCGCCGCGCCAGTTGTTGCCAACAACGAAAGCGCGAGCGCCAGGGACGTCAACGATGGGGTCGCGCGCGTCATCCTTATTGGCCGCGCTGCGCGAGGTAGGCGTTGAAACCCTGGTCCAGATACGCCGTCAGCGGCAGCTCGTCGGACAGGACCGCCGCGTCGAGCTCGGCGATTTCGGCGATACGCTGCTGTTCTTCGTACTGGTACACGCCAGCCAGGCCGGCCACCAGCGCCATCAGGGGAATGGCCACGCTCATGCGGCCGAGCGAGGAAAACGAGAACAGGGCGCCGATATTGCCCGCCAGCTGAGTTTGCGCAGCCTTGACGGGAGCGTGCGGCTTCTTGCGCGCCATCGCGGCCGCGCGCGCGGCGGCCAGGCGCTCGCTGGTCGACGCCGGGAGGTCGTCGAGGTGCTCGTTGAGGGCATGGCGTACCTTGTACGCAAAGTTCAGATCGTCGGTGTTCATAATTTTATTCCCTTGGCTTTCAGCGATTCAGCGAGGGTATGGGTGGCTCGCGAGCAGTGCGTTTTGACACTTCCCTCCGAACACCCCATCGCTTCGGCCGTTTCAGCCACGTCCATGTCCTGCCAGTAACGCATGAGGAAGGCTTCCCGTTGACGCGCTGGCAGTTTTTGTACTTCGGCATCGATCAGACTGAGTGTCTGCTGGCGCTCGACCTGATCGGCGCTCGATTCCGCCGAGGCCGAACCTTGTTCTGCCTCAAGCGATTCAAGTATATCAAATTCTTCGTCTTCTCCCTCGCGTTTACCCATGCCCGAGAAGAGGCTGACCCAGGTATTACGGACCTTTTCGCGCCGGAAGTAATCGAGGATGGTGTTTTGCAGGATGCGCTGAAACAGCATCGGCAACTCGGCGGCCGGCTTGTCCCCGTATTTTTCGGCGAGCTTGATCATCGCGTCCTGCACGATATCGAGCGCAGCTTCATCCTTGCGCACGGCGTACACGGCTTGCTTGAAAGCGCGCCGTTCGACATTCTCAAGAAAATCGGATAACTCTTTGTCTGTGGCCATGCGAACAGGGGTGGGGAGATGAAGCACCTCAGGTACATAGCCTGTGGCATTGGAGAAAACTGACGCATGCTAGCAAAGAATGGGCCTTTTTGCATGGTATTTACTGCGATTGCCCGGTGCAGGGCCACGAAAGCAGGCAAGCCGGGCCGATTTAACTTGACCGCAATGGTGCAACGCAGTAAGGTATATGACGCTTTGCAACCCCGAAGCTGTATGGTCAAGTCGAGACCGGCACACAAGGCCAACATCGGCATGACGCGCTTTCATATGTAGGCAGTTTGCTCTAACCCGCGCCACAAGCGCGAGAGGTTCGCAGTAATCGCTACAGAAACTCACGCCAAACGAGTTGCGTTTAGCGCCGGTTCGTAACGTATCTATGGGTACGTGAAAGATCGACGTGACCGCAGAAAGAAGGGAAGCCTGAGCACTGTCGCGCCACGCGAATTTCGTTAGGAAAGAGCATCCGATCACCTCCCAATGGGTCTTGAAAGGAATGTATCATGAACAACGAATCATCGGCCACCATCACGGGGTCCGAAATACTCGTCCGTTGTCTGGCGGAAGAAGGCGTTAAACACGTTTTCGGTTATCCAGGCGGCGCCGTACTCTACATCTACGACGCCATCTTCAAGCAAGACAAATTCCAACACGTCCTGGTACGCCATGAGCAGGCCGCCGTGCATGCGGCAGATGCCTATTCGCGCAGCTCGAACACCGTCGGCGTGGCCCTGGTCACCTCCGGTCCGGGTGTCACCAATGCCGTCACCGGCCTGGCAACGGCGTACATGGATTCGATTCCGATGGTCGTCATTTCCGGCCAGGTGCCCAGCACCGCGATCGGCCAGGACGCCTTCCAGGAATGCGACACCGTCGGCATCACGCGTCCCTGCGTCAAGCACAACTTCCTGGTGAAGGATGTGAAGGACCTGGCCGCCACGATCAAGAAAGCGTTCTTCATTGCGCGCACCGGCCGTCCCGGTCCGGTCCTGGTCGATATCCCCAAAGACATCAGCATGCACAAATGCGCCTACGACTATCCGAAGGATATCGAGATGCGCTCGTACAAGCCGATCGACAAGGGCCATTCGGGCCAGATCCGCAAGGCTGTGCAACTGCTGCTGCAGGCTGAACGACCGATGATCTACACCGGCGGCGGCGTGATCCTGGCCAATGCCTCGCCCGAGCTGAACAAGCTGGTCGACAAGCTCGGTTTCCCGGTCACCAACACCCTGATGGGCCTGGGCGGCTACCGCGCGTCGAGCGACAACTTCGTCGGCATGCCCGGCATGCACGGCACCTACGAAGCGAACATGGCGATGCAGCACTGCGACGTGTTGATCGCCATCGGCGCGCGCTTCGACGACCGTGTGATCGGCAACCCGAAACACTTCGCCTCGAACCCGCGCAAGATCATCCACGTGGACATCGATCCATCGTCGATTTCCAAGCGCGTCAAGGTCGATATTCCCATCGTCGGCAACGTCAAGGACGTGCTGATCGAATTCCTGGCGCAGCTCGACGCCGCCGACGCCAAGGTCAATGCCGCCCCGTTGAAAGACTGGTGGAAGCAGATTGGCGAATGGCGCGGGCGCGACTGCCTGAAATTCGCCGAATCCGATCTCGTCATCAAGCCGCAATCGGTGGTCCAAAAGGTCTGGGAAATCACCAAGGGCGACGCCTTCATCACCTCCGACGTCGGCCAGCACCAGATGTGGGCGGCCCAGTACTACCCGTTCGACAAGCCGCGCCGCTGGATCAATTCCGGCGGCCTGGGCACGATGGGTGTGGGCTTGCCGTACGCCATGGGCGTGCAGATGGCCAATCCCGACGCGACGGTCGCCTGCATCACCGGCGAAGGCTCGATCCAGATGTGCATCCAGGAACTGGCTACCTGCAAGCAATATCACCTGACGCCGAAAATCATTTTGCTCAACAACCGCTTCCTCGGCATGGTGCGCCAGTGGCAGCAGATCGACTACGGTTCGCGCTATTCCGAGTCCTACATGGATTCGCTGCCGGACTTCTCGATGCTGGCCGAATCGTTCGGCCACGTCGGCATGAAGATCGAAAAGCCGGGCGACGTCGACGGTGCACTGAAAGAAGCTTTTGGGATGAAAGACCGCCTCGTGTTCATGAACTTCATCACTGACCAGTCCGAAAACGTCTGGCCGATGGTCAAGGCCGGCAAGGGCTTGTCCGAAATGCTGCTCGGCTCGGAGGACCTGTAATGCGCCATATCATTTCTGTCCTGCTCGAAAACGAAGCCGGTGCGCTCTCGCGCGTGGTCGGGCTGTTCTCGGCCCGCGGCTACAACATTGAAACCCTGACCGTGGCGCCGACCGAAGACGCCACCCTGTCGCGCATGACCATCGTCACCAGCGGTTCGGACGATGTGATCGAACAGATCACCAAGCACCTGAACCGCCTGATCGAGGTGGTCAAGGTGGTCGACCTGACCGAGGGCGCGCATATCGAGCGCGAGCTCATGCTGATCAAGGTGCGCGCGGTCGGCAAGGAACGCGAAGAGATGAAGCGTACCGCGGACATCTTCCGCGGCCGTATCATCGACGTCACGGAAAAGACCTACACGATCGAGCTGACCGGCAACAAGGGCAAGCTCGACGCGTTCATCGATTCCATCGACCGCGCCTCCATCCTCGAAACGGTACGTACTGGCGGATCGGGTATCGGCCGCGGCGAACGCATCCTCAAAGTTTAATCCGTGCCCACGAGCACGTCCCATACGGGCATGTCCCCACACCAAAAATTATAGGAAAATTATCATGAACGTTTTTTACGACAAAGATTGCGACCTCTCCCTCGTTAAAGGCAAGAACGTTGCCATCATCGGCTACGGTTCGCAAGGCCATGCGCACGCACAGAACCTGAACGATTCGGGCGTCAACGTCACCGTCGGCCTGCGCAAGGGCGGCGCATCGTGGACCAAGGTCGAGCAGGCTGGCCTGAAAGTGGCGGAAGTGAACGATGCGATCAAGGCAGCCGACATCATCATGATCTTGCTGCCTGACGAAAACATTGCCCAGGTCTACACCGAAAACGTGGCGCCGCACGCCAAGCAGGGCGCCGTGCTGGCCTTCGCGCACGGCTTTAACGTGCACTACGGCCAGGTGGTGCCGCGCGCCGACCTCGACGTGATCATGATCGCCCCGAAAGCGCCGGGCCACACCGTGCGCGGTACCTACGCAGCCGGTGGCGGCGTGCCGCACCTGATCGCCGTGTACCAGGACAAGTCCGGCTCGGCGCGCGATATCGCCCTGTCGTACGCCATGGCTAACGGCGGCGGCCGTGCCGGCATCATCGAAACCAACTTCCGTGAAGAAACCGAGACCGATCTGTTCGGCGAGCAAGCGGTTCTGTGCGGCGGTGCGGTCGAGCTGATCAAGGCCGGCTTCGAAACCCTGACCGAAGCGGGCTACGCGCCGGAAATGGCGTACTTCGAGTGCTTGCACGAGTTGAAACTGATCGTCGACCTGATCTACGAGGGCGGCATCGCCAACATGAACTACTCGATCTCGAACAACGCCGAGTACGGCGAATACGTGACGGGTCCGAAAGTGGTGACGTCGGCCACCAAGGATGCGATGCGCCAATGCCTGAAGGATATCCAGACCGGTGAATACGCCAAGAGCTTCATCCTGGAAAACAAAGCCGGCGCACCAACCCTGATCTCGCGCCGCCGCTTGACGTCCGAGCACCCGATCGAAGAAGTCGGCGCCAAGCTGCGCGCAATGATGCCGTGGATCGCCAAGAACAAGCTGGTTGATCAGTCGAAGAACTAATTGTTGGCGTAACGGTACACGTCGATGGTACCGTTACACTTCAGACCGTCGTTCCCGCGCCAAGGCGCGGGAACGACGAGTTAACGAGATGTAATCAACCTTCCCAAATTTGCAAATTTTGATTACAACGGTACGTGGTCTGTCCGATTCCGGGTATCGTCCGGGTTAACCAAGCTGATGAGGTAGTCATACCTCGTGTGCTTGTCATTCACCTGGAGAAAAACATGTCCCTCAAAAAAATTGCATTAATCGCCGCCCTGACGCTCGCCACCCACGCTTCCGCGCAGAACACGCTCGCGACCGCCGGCGCGCTGGTGATCGTTCCCGCCTACGGTGAAGTGACCCATCCGAACGACCAGGTCGTTGCCACCTTCTTTATCGAAGAGCAGGACAAGGACAAGGCCGCAGCCGCCTCGCGCGTGAACCAGAAGATGAAGCAGGGCACCGAGATCGTGCGCCGGGAAGACCCGAAAGCGATCCTGAAAACGGTCGGCTACTATACTTATCCGGTCTATCCGGAAGTGACACCGCGTCCCGACGGCCAGCCGCAGCCTCGTCCGCTTGTGCCGACCGGCTGGCGCGTGGGCCAGTATCTGGAAGTGAAAACCACCAACCTGGCCAACTTGCCGAAAATGACGGCCGCCGTGCAAAAAATCCTGGCCCTGAACGGTCTCAATTTCGGCCTGTCGGCGGAAACTACCCGCAAGCTCGACGACCAGCGTCTCATCGCCACCTACAAGAACCTGAACGAACGCGTTGCCGCGATCGCCAGCGCCATGGGCCGCAAGATGACCGAAGCGGTCATCGAGACGCTGGACTACGAAGGTTCCGGCAACTATGCTGGTGATGCTGCGCCGCAGCAGTTCATGCGCGCCGCCAAGGCCGAAGCGGTCGAAGTGGCCGAACCGAGCTTCGAGCCTGGCGAAACCACCTTGCAGATGCGTCTTGTAGGAAAGGTGAAATTCAAGTAAAAGTATCTGATCGCTAAGTTGACGGTGCTCCCACTATAATAAGTGGCAAACCAGCCGCGTCCACTCTCGGACGCGGCCGCACGAAGCGATCCAATTACTTGAAACGGAAACATATGGCCACCTTCCCACGCCGCAGAAAGCCCTCAGTCCCGAAAGCGAAGGGTGGCAAGTTGTCCCGCTTCAGCAAGATTGGCCGCCAGCGGCTCGATGCCGACGGCAACCCGATGCGGCGCCGTGGAATCTACCTCTTACCGAATGCCTTCACCACCGCCGCGCTGTTCTGCGGCTTTTACGCCATCGTCATGGCCATGAACCAGCGCTTCGAGCACGCCGGCTGGGCCATTTTCATCGCCATGATTCTCGATGGCCTCGACGGGCGCATCGCCCGCCTGACCAACACCCAATCCGAATTCGGCGCCCAGTACGACAGCCTGGCCGACATGGTTTCCTTCGGCGCCGCGCCGGCGCTGGTGATCTACGAATGGTCGCTGCGCGGCCTGGGCAAATTCGGCTGGCTGGCCGCCTTTGTCTACTGCGCCGCCGCAGCCTTGCGCCTGGCCCGCTTCAACACCAATATCGAAGTGGTCGACAAGCGCTTCTTCCAGGGCTTGCCCAGCCCGGCCGCCGCCGCCATGGTGGCCGGCTTCGTGCTGATGATGACCGACCTGGGATTTTCCGGCGCCGAGCTGCCGTGGATCTCGTGGGGCATCGCGCTGTTCGCCGGCCTGACCATGGTCACCAACGTCCCGTTCTACAGCTTCAAGGACGTCAACTTCCGCAAATCGGTACCGTTCATCGTCGTGTTCCTGATCGCGCTGGCGCTGGCGCTGGTCTCGATCGACCCGCCAAAAGTGCTGATGCCGCTGTTTGTTATTTATGGTTTGTCCGGTTATGCCGTGTACGCGTGGCGCCTTGCCAAGGGCAAGCCAGTGAGCATCGTGCAGACCGCAGACGAACCTGTCGACCCGAGCGAACGCCGCTGACCATCGATGCGATTCGATGGCGGCCGGCACGCACCCGCCTTACACTAGCCCAATGGAGCCGCCATGACGAATTCGAATCGCCTGATCATTTTTGACACCACCCTGCGCGACGGCGAGCAATCGCCAGGCGCATCGATGACCAAGGATGAAAAGGTCCGCATCGCGCGCCAGCTGGAGCGCATGCGCGTCGACGTCATCGAAGCCGGCTTCGCGGCCGCCTCGCCGGGCGACTTCGAAGCTATCCGCGCCATTGCCAGCGCCGTGCGCGAATCGACCATCTGCTCGCTCTCGCGCGCCAACGACCGCGACATTGCGCGCGCCGCCGAAGCGCTGGCGCCGGCCGAGCGCAAACGCATCCACACCTTCATCGCCACCTCGCCCCTGCACATGCAGATGAAGCTGCGCATGGAGCCGGAACAGGTGCTCGAACAGGCGAAAATCGCCATCCGCTGCGCGCGCCAGTACACCGACGATATCGAGTTCTCGCCCGAAGACGGCAGCCGCTCCGACGAAGACTTTCTGTGCCGCGTGCTCGAAGCTGTCATCGCCGAAGGCGCCACCACCATCAACTTCCCCGACACGGTCGGCTACGCGGTGCCGGAGGTGTTCGGGGCCACCATCCGCCGCCTGCGCGAGCGCATCCCCAACTCCGACAAGGCCGTCTGGTCGGTCCACTGCCACAACGACCTTGGCCTGGCGGTCGCCAACTCGCTGGCCGGCGTGATGATCGGCGGCGCGCGCCAGATCGAATGCACCATCAACGGCCTGGGCGAACGGGCCGGTAACACCGCGCTCGAAGAAGTCGTGATGGCGCTGCGCACCCGCAGCGACCACTTCGGCCTGGAACTGGGCATCGACACCACCCAGATCGTGGCGGCATCCAAAATGGTGTCGCAGATTACCGGCTTCGCGGTGCAGCCGAATAAGGCCGTGGTGGGCGCCAACGCCTTTGCGCACGCCTCCGGCATCCACCAGGACGGCATCCTGAAGGCGCGCGAAACGTACGAGATCATGCGCGCCGAAGACGTGGGCTGGGCCGCCAACAAGATCGTGCTGGGCAAGCTCTCTGGCCGCAACGCGTTCAAGGAACGGCTGCGGGAACTGGGGATCGAACTCGAATCCGAAGCCGAAGTCAATGCCGCCTTTGCCCGTTTCAAGGAACTGGCCGACCGCAAGTCCGAGATTTTTGATGAAGACATCATGGCGCTGGTGTCGGACGAAGAACACGCGCAGGAAGACGAGCATTACCGCTTCGTGTCGCTGTCGCAGCGCTCCGAAACCGGCGAAATCCCGACCGCCAAAGTGGTGTTCGCGATCGGCGGCAAGGAGTTCGCGTGCGAAGGCGAGGGCGATGGCCCGGTCGACGCCACCGTCAACGCCATCGAAAAGGAAGCGGCCAGCGGCGCGGAACTGGTGCTGTTTTCGATCAACGCGATCAGCAACGGCACCCAGTCGCAGGGCGAAGTCACGATGCGCCTGTCGCGTTCGGGCCGCATCGTCAACGGCGTTGGCTCCGACCCGGATATCATCGTCGCCTCGGCCAAGGCTTACCTGTCAGGCCTGAACAAGCTGCACTCGAAGATCGAGCGCGTCAACCCGCAGCAGTAGCAGGCATGCGTCTGTCCGCATTGTTCGTCGCTGGTTGGTGCACCGTCGCCGGCGGCGTGCAGGCCAGTTCCTGCACGTTCCAGCTAATCCACTGGGCCCGCACCAGCGCCACAGGCGAGATCCTGGTGCGCGCGAGCTTCGGCACCGTGCGCAGTCTTGACCATGGAAAGACATGGCGCGACGTGACCGGCAAGCTCGCCGAGCGCAGCGATACCGTGGCCGCCGGTGGTGGTGAATCCTTCGTGTACACCGACAGCGACGGCGTGCAGTACGCCACCCGCAGCGCCAATCATCGCCGTCATCTGGTGCGCAAGGCCGCTGCTGGCGCGCCCTGGATGCCACTCGAACTCGATTATGTCGGTACTGCCGCCCCGTATAACGCGGTGCTGGTGGGTGCGCAACGACGCACCCTGTACATCATCGGCGGCGTCGATTCGCAAGCGTCGCCGGTGCGCCCGAGTGCCTTGTACCGCGCCAGCGCTGGCCGTGCCGAGAAGCTGGTGGACCTCGACGAAGCGCTGGCCGAAGGCGCGCGCGCCTTTTTCATCAGCGACGATGGCAGCATGGCGTACGCCGGACCAAACAAGCTCTGGGTCAGTTTTGCCGCGGGCGCCAACTGGATCAACATCGACGGCCAGTCCCTGACCAAGCTCCCCTGGACGCTATGCCACAAAACGCGCATGTGACGGCGCGCACGCACCCCTGCTGCCAGTTGGCGCCATCGTCGCTCAGCCTCGCCGCGCTTCGAGGACTTCTCGCCCAGCGAACCTGAATGCCTTCTTCGCCACCGGCCTACCATTTCTGCTTGGTGGCCGCCTGTTCGCTCGGTTCGCAGGTGGTCGTCTTGTGCTGGATGCCGTTTTTCATGATGTCCAGGCCATCGGGCGCGTGATTCGATTCGACCGTGATGCAATAGGTGCCGTCGGCGCCGACCACCCGGTAGCGCCGCCTGCTGTACGGCCCGGGATCGATGATCTCGGTGACCTTGGGCGCCTCGTACCAGCGGTTGGGCACCGCGTCGGCCGCTGCCTGCAAACCCTGGGCCAGCCGGGTTGCCCCGTTAGTCACAGGCGCCGTGATCGGCTGCCCGGGATGGGCCTTGCGTAAATCCTGATCGATTTTTCCGATGCCGCGCCTGGCTTGCTGCATGATCTCGGCCGCACTCGGCGCTGGCGTGGACGGCGTGTCCTCTGCCACCACCTCGGCCGGCAGTTCAGCTGCCGGCTGGGCTGGCGCTTGCATGGGCGGCGCGGCGGGGGCAGCGCGCGCCGTCGTCGCACTCGCGCCGACCGTTTTCCGCAGGTCTGGCGGCACCGGTTTTGGTGCCGGGGTGTTCGCCTTCTTCGCTTGCGGCGTGATCGTGACCCACTGGATCCTCTGGACTGGAGCGTTGTCGGCGGGCGGGATGCGCCGGGCATATTGCCAGCCCACGATCAGCACAGCGTGCACGAGCAAGGTCAGCGCGAAAGCGGTGGCGTGGCGATTGTCTGGATGTGGCGTGAAGGCGAGAACCATGGCAGCAAGTATAGGCATGGTTTCGCACGCGTAACAGAGGTGTGCTTTCCTGTTTTCATCTCTTCGCGAAAGTGGCGTGCGGCGGTACCAGTGGTGCCGCCAGGCGAGCTGCGCTGCGGCAGCGGGGAGTTTGAACGGCACATCATTTCGACAGCAGAGGCTGACGCAGCCGGCGAAGATGGTGAACGGTTTCCGGGGACACGCAAGCGGACACAGCTCCCCAGCCAGTCGTGGTTAAATGGGGTGGTGATTTCCGGTTCCTTCAAAGCGGCTTGGGGAGTGACGAACAGATGGCGACGTTAATGGCGGTATGGTCATGCGGCTGAGGTATCTGTTTCTCTTGCCGGCGCTGGCGCTGCGCCTCGCGCATGCCGCCGAAACCGTGCAGCTGGCGACCTACTATGAGTACGCACCTTGGTTCGTGCCGGGCCAACCTTCCGCCGGGTTCAATGCCCGGCTGGCGAGCAGGCTGAATGGCCTGGCCGGCGGACGCTACCATTTTGAACCGGTCTACATTCCGCGCCGGCGGCTCGATGTGCTTCTGCACGACCGAAAAATCACGATCGTCGTTCCCTGGGTACATCCACGATTTTTCGACGATCCCGGGCGCACGCGCTATCTCTGGACTACCGGGCTGATGGACGACGAATCGCTGGTGGTGTCGCCGCGCGCCGCGCCGCTGGAGTACAAGGGGCCGGACTCCCTGCGCGGCAAGCGCTTCGGTGCGCCGAGCGGGCACCGCTTTCCCGACCTGGACCCGCTGATTGCGGCCGGCGAGATTACCCGCGTCGATGTGCCGCAAATCAAGAACGCGCTGCAGATGATCGTCTCGAACCGGCGCCTGGACTTTACCATTGTCGACCGTTCCACCCTGGACGCGCTCAGGAATGATGCCTTCATGGACCCGGCGCTGCTGCATGTGGCGAGCCGGCCCAGGACTGCGTCGTACGAGCGCGGCATCCTTGTGCCGCTCGATCAACCCGAGCTGTATCGCTTCCTGCAGGGTGCGGTCGAGGCGTTAAGGCGCGACAGGACCTGGCTGGCGCCGCCTTCACGCTCACCGGACAGGCGGGCGGCGGCGGCCGACAGATAAATGCGGCGCGGGGCGCGACTCTGTCATGTCGTCTGACCCGATACGCCGGCGTTGCGATGCCCGGCGAGTTGCCGGCGCTCCTGCCAGCCGTTCTCAATCCCTGAAAAACCCGCGCTTCTCTTCATACATCGGATCCGGCCCGCTGATCATCTTCCTGACGATGCCGGCGCGGTCGAAGTGCACGTGCATCATCGAATTCCACACGCCGCTCTCTTTATAGCGGTACGACCACACCTCCAGGTCCGACAGCGCCAGATACGAGCGCTCGGCCGGGCGTCCCACCGTCGCCATCACATCGGCCCTGGTCGACTTGTCGATCTTGATGCGTCCGAATCCCACGTCGCCCAGCACCTGCTCGAACGCGAGCAGCTTGCCATCGGGCCCCATGCGCGCCATCCACGTGAACTGCCCGTACGGCCCGGTCGCGTATTCGAGCACCTGGCCCGGCGGCAGCGCGTGGACCGCGGTCGGCTCGCCGAACTTGGCGCGCACCACCTCGAGCGTGTCGCCCGGCACCGGCGGCGTGCGCATCATCGCCGCGCAGCCGCCCAGGGCCAGCAGCGCGCTCAGGATTGCCACTTTGACTAGTTTTCGCATAAAAACCACCTTTGAAAGGACCAAAACACCATCATGCCCCAGCTTGCGCCAAGCAGCACTGGCAGCACGCCGGCTTTTCGCATATACTTGCGGGTCTGGCCGTTTTGGCCGGTTTAATCGAAGTTCACGGTGTGTCGGGTTGCGACTCGTGCACCGCATGTGAAAGGTATCATCATGACCGTAGAAAACATCAACAAAGCCGCGATCATCGCGGACAACGCCCGTGCGCAAAACGACACCGGCTCCCCTGAAGTTCAGGTCGCTCTGCTGACCGCACGCATCAACGAACTGAACGGCCACTTCAAAGCTCACGCTAAAGATCACCACTCGCGCCGTGGTCTGATCATGATGGTCAACCGTCGTAAGAGCCTGCTGTCCTACCTGAAAAGCAAAGACGCAACCCGCTATCGCGATCTGATCGCTAAACTCGGCCTGCGCAAGTAATTTTTGCGGATTCAAGTTTATCAAGAAATGCCTGCGCAGCTTGCTGTCGCGGGCATTTTGCATTTTTAGTCCCGAAAAAGTAGTAAAGGCAGCAAGCAATGTTGCCTGTGGTGAGGTGGACGACAGCGCCTGAAAATCTGTCGGCAAATAGAAAGGGATTACCCATGTTTAATAAAGTTACGAAAACCTTCCAGTACGGCCAACATCAAGTTACCCTGGAAACCGGCGAAATCGCCCGTCAAGCCTCCGGCGCCGTCATGGTGTCGATCGAAGACACCGTCGTCCTCGCTACCGTGGTTGCGCGCAAAGACGCCAAGCCAGGCCAGGATTTCTTCCCGCTGACGGTCGACTACGTCGAGAAAACGTACGCTGCCGGTAAAATCCCAGGCGGTTTCTTCAAGCGCGAAGGCCGCCCTTCCGAGAAAGAAACCCTGACCAGCCGCCTGATCGACCGTCCGATCCGCCCGCTGTTCCCAGAAGGCTACCTGAACGAAGTTCAGATCATCATCCACGTGCTGTCGGTCAATCCTGAGATCGATCCGGACATCGCCGCCATGATCGGCGCATCCGCCGCCCTGTGCGTCTCCGGCATCCCGTTCAGCGGCCCGATCGGCGCCGCGCGCGTCGGCTACGCCAACGGCCAGTTCATCCTGAACCCGACCACGACGCAACTGAAAACATCCGAGATGGACCTGGTCGTTGCCGGTACCGAAATGGCCGTGCTGATGGTCGAATCGGAAGCGAAGCAACTGTCCGAAGAAATCATGCTCGGCGCCGTTGTCTACGGCCACGACCAGATGAAAGTGGTGATCGATGCGATCCACGAACTGGTGCGCGACGGCGGCAAGCCGGAAGTCGAATGGACCGCTCCGGCCAAGAACGAAGCGCTGATCGCCCGCGTCAAGGAACTGGCTGAAACGAACATCAACGAAACCTACCAGATCAAGGACAAGGTTGCCCGTACCGCCAAGCTGAAAGCATCGTTCCAGGAAGTCTACGCCGCCCTGGCCGCTGACGCTGCCGCCACCGGCATACCCCAGCCGGACAATGTCGACGTCGGCAACGTCCTGTTCGATATCGAAGCCAAAGTCGTGCGTTCGCAGATCCTCAACGGCGAGCCACGCATCGACGGGCGCGACACCCGCACCGTGCGTCCGATCGCGATCCGCACCAGCATCCTGCCACGCACCCACGGTTCGGCCCTGTTCACCCGCGGCGAAACGCAAGCGCTGGTCGTGGCTACCCTCGGCACCGCGCGCGACAGCCAGAAGATCGATGCGCTGATGGGCGAGTACACCGATGACTTCATGATGCACTACAACATGCCTCCGTTCGCCACCGGCGAAACCGGCCGTGTCGGTACGCCGAAGCGTCGCGAAATCGGTCACGGCCGCCTGGCCAAGCGCGCGCTGATCGCCGCCTTGCCCAACCCTGAAGACTTCAGCTACTCGGTGCGCCTGGTGTCCGAAATCACCGAATCGAACGGTTCCTCGTCGATGGCTTCCGTCTGCGGCGGCTGCCTGGCGCTGATGGACGCCGGCGTGCCGATGAAAGCGCACGTGGCCGGTATCGCCATGGGCCTGATCAAGGAAGGCGGCAAGTTCGCCGTCCTGTCCGACATTCTGGGCGACGAAGATCACCTGGGCGACATGGACTTCAAGGTAGCCGGTACCGCCAACGGCATTACCGCGCTGCAGATGGACATCAAGATCATGGGCATCACCAAGGAAATCATGCAAGTGGCGCTGGCGCAAGCCAAGGAAGGCCGCCAGCACATCCTCGGCGAAATGCAGAAGGCCATGCCGCACGTGAAAACCGAACTGTCGGATTTCGCGCCGCGCCTGATCACCATCAAGATCAATCCTGAGAAAATCCGTGACGTCATCGGCAAGGGCGGCGCAGTCATTCGCGCGCTGACCGAAGAAACCGGCACCCAGATCGACATCAGCGATGAAGGTATCGTCACCATCGCGTCGGTCGACGCCGCCGCCGGCCAGGAAGCCAAGCGCCGCATCGAAGAACTGACCGCCTCGGTCGAAGTGGGCAAGACCTACGATGGCGTCGTGCTCAAGCTGCTGGACTTCGGCGCGATCGTTCAGGTCATGCCAGGCAAGGATGGCCTGCTGCACATCTCGCAGATCGCCAACGAGCGTGTGAACGCTGTTGCCGACTACCTGAAAGAAGGCCAGGCCGTGCGCGTCAAGGTCCTCGAGACCGACGACCGCGGCCGCCTCAAGCTGTCGATGAAAGCTGCTGAAGGCGCGGAAGCGGCTCCTCAGTAATCGTTGCCAAGCAACGCCTGTGAAAAAACCGCCAGCGCGCAAGCCCTGGCGGTTTTTTTCAGGCCATTACATTAAAAAGGATGAAGCACATGGATGACCTCAACGCCCCGTACCACGCCCACATTTACTACGATGCAGTCAGCCGCCCGCAGGCACTGGCCTTGCGCCAGCGTTTGCTCGACGCCAAACAGTCGGGCGCCATCGCCGAATTGTTTTTTGTCGGCGAACTGGGCGACCACGCGGTCGGCCCGCACCCGCTGCCCGAATACGAGATTCACTGCAGCGCCGCCATGCTGCCGGCGGTCATTGCGCTGCTCGAAGCGTCCGGCCTGCGCGCCCTGGTGCACCCGCTGACCGACGACGACGTGGCCGATCACACCACCTTGGCGCACTGGATCGGCGAGGCGCTGCCTCTCAAGCTGGAAACCTTGGACCCGCCCGGCGTGAACCAGGGCGTGGCGCGCTTCGGCAAGTCGGCGTTTTAGCGCACCAGGCTGTCCACGACGCCGAGCGCCGTCCGTGACACCGGCCTCGCTAGTTGGGCTCCGTGGCACGCCGGCCCGGATTGCTTGTCATCCTGCGGATCAATCTCCAGCGCGGCCTGAATGTGACTTAATTTGTAACACTGAGCTCAATTTAAGATTAATTAAAATATAATTTCTCTTGTATTTAACTTTCCTAGAGGATGTATGTTTCCCCGTCAATTCAATCCTGGTTCACTGAGCGCAGTAGTGTTGGGCGCAAGTCTGGCCTTGGTCGGTTTCAACGCATCGGCTGACGCCGGTTATCGGGTCCGTAGCGAGACGTCGCCGGTCGCCATCACGGTCATCGACCTGACGCCGAACGACGGTCGCGCAGCCGGTTTCACCAAAGGAGCGGTACACTATGAGGTATTCGCTTCATTTTCTAACCAGCATTTCTTTGACTCCGACCGCAAAGGAGGCGTGGGGCTCGCCGATACGCTGTCGTTCCAGAGCGGCACGAATCATACGAAGCAAAGCTACGGGCCCGACCTCGGTCTGTTTGCCAGCGACACGACACTGAGCATCGCCAAGCATGGTACGTCGGCAACAAACGCCAACGGCCACAGCAATCAGTTTTTCTCTCTGACGATTTTGCCGTTCACGAAAGTGCACCTGACCGGGACGTACATGCTGTCGATCGAGCGCACCGGCTCCCACATGGCATATTCGACGGCAATAGCAAGTGCCGGCATGTCGCTCAACCAGTGGAGCTTCAATGATAACGGGGTACCTACCAATACCTTCAACGACGAGTATCGCGCATCGCAAGAGGTGTTCGATTCTTCCGGCAACCAGAGCAAGAGCGGCCAATTCGATCTGGCTTATACCAACAATAACCCCTGGGCAGAAACGATACAGTATTACGCTTTCATCTCCGACTCGGTGAATATGGGCGCAATCGGGCATGAGATCCCGGCGGTTCCCGAGCCCGAGACCTATGCCATGCTTGGCATGGGCTTGCTCGTACTCGGCGCCACGGCGCGCAGGCGGCAACGTCGGGCGGCGCTGCAGGCGCACGGCGGGCGCGAACCGGGCTGATCGGGAAGCCCTGTTTCTTTCTCAGCCAGCCCCGGCGCGGGCCGCTCGGGCGCTCCCGCGTAGTGCGCTTGCGTGGCCAGCTACGGCGCGCGCTTTACTGGCTCATGAGGCGATTGAGCGCCGTATAAGCCATCCGCGCAAACCCCGCTTCGTTGACTTTGCCGCTGTCGAGGAATTGCCGGGTCAGCGTATCGGCGCATCCGAACATCACCTCCGAGATAGCCGAGCCGGCCCTTAGCCGGCGCGCGCCCGGTTGCACCAGCCGCGCCGGCGCCGGCACACCCTCAGTCCTGGAACCGCCCGGCCTGAATCGGGGCGTGGCGCGCTTCGGCAAGTCGGCGTTCCAGGCTGGCCTTACTGCGTCATCAGCCGGTTCAGCGCTGAATAGCCGAGTGGCGCATACGGCGCGGCAGCGACCTTGCCGCTGTCGAGGAATTGGCGGGTCAGGCTATCGATGCAGCCGAACATTGCCTCGGAGATGGCCGAGCCGGCGCTCAGGCGGCGCGCGCCCAGTTGTGCCAGGCGTGCCGGCGCCGGCACGCCATCGCGCACCATCACATTGAGCGGCAGAGGCGTTGCCTTGACCACGGCCGCGATGTCATCCTCGGACGTAATGCCGGGCACGAACAGGCCGCTGGCGCCGGCCGCTTCGTATAGGGCGGCGCGGGCAAGGACTTCCTGCACGCGCAGGCTCGCATCCACCCCACGCAAATAGACATCGGTGCGCGCATTGATGAACAGGTTCACGCCGCGCGCGTCGGCAACTGCCCGGATTGCCCTGATCTTTTCCGCCAGCAGCGCCGGCGTGCCGCCGCCATCTTCGATATTGATGCCGACCACACCCGCATCGATCAGCTCGCCCACCAGCGCCGCCGCCTCGGCCGGATCGGCGCTGTAGCCATCCTCCGCATCGACCGTCAGCGGAAGGGAACTGACCCGCAGAATCGCCTTGACGGACGCCATCAGCAGATTGCGCGGCAAGGTGCTGCCATCGGCGAAGCCGTGCGACCAGGCGACGGCGGCGCTGCTCGTGGCCAGCGCCTTCGAGCCTGCCGCCGCGGCAATGCGCGCGCTGCCGGCATCCCCGCAATTGGACAGCATCAGCAGGCCATCGGCGTGCAGGGCGTGAAACAGAACATCATTACGGACTTGCATCGTTTCTCCTTCGTGAACGTCAAACCGGGGCGCAAGCACAAAACGCCTGTTGCGCTATTGATATCACTATACCGGTTCCACGAAAAATAGTTCGGCATGCCCCCGGGTGGAAGGGGCATGCGGCGCTTGCGAAACGCATTTCGCCGTGCCGGCCCCGGACCACGGCTTGCACGAAACGCATTTCGCCGCCGCCCCCGCCAGGCTGGCCGTTTGCCCGGTGCGCGCGCTGGCACAGCCCTTGCAATAGATGGATCAGGACGCGCAGCAGCAACAACCATTCTTCCACGCGCATCCACCACTAACCAGAGGGGCTGCCCGTGAACCGTCGCCTGCTTGAATACAGTCCGGTCTTCGACATCTTCACCAACGCCGCGCCGCGCGCGCAGGCGCAGGAATTCGAGGCCGGCCCGCTTTCCGACGAAAGCGCCGACCTGGCGCTGGCCGCCGAACTGCTCGAAGCGGACCAGCCGGCCGACCTGCAACGCGTGCTGCGCCGCGCCATCGCCGGCGCCGGTGTGCTCGGTGCGCGTGTGGCCCGCTCGCCCATGGGCCCATTGCTGGTGGCGGAACTGCTGCGCGCCGTGCAGCCGATCCTCACGCCGCAGCGCCGCCTGCCGCATGGTGCCAGCGCCAAGACCGTGAGCATCAACCTCGGTGCGCGCATGTTCGGGCTCGAACTCGAAGGCTTGAGCCCCGAGGACAAGGAATTCGTCCTGGCGCGCCAGCTGGTGCGCCTGGCCGACGAAGCCGCGCGCCACGCCGGCAATGCGCGCAGCGCGTCGCCGCAGTCCGCGCGCGCCGCCGTGCAGGCCGCCGCGCGCCAGATTGCCCCGGGCCTGCTGCCGCATGTGCATGCGCAGCCGGCACAACAGGGACGCTGGACCCGCCAGGCAGGCCGGCTGGTTCTTCACGATTGCTGATCCGGACGGATTGTCCATCCGGGCATTTTGTTGTTTCACTCTTCTTTGGGAGCGCATCATGCATGACATCGACCGCACGACAATGGAATATGGCCAGGAAACCTCCAGCTATGAAGGCGAACAGTTCGAATTCGGCCAGGGAGAATGGAGCGGCGAATCGGGCCTGAACGAACAGCAGGAAGCCGAATTCGCACAGGAGCTGCTGAACGTGAACAATGAAGAGGAGCTTGACCGCTTCCTGGGCGACTTCATTCGCAAGGTCGGCGCCACCGCCGGCCGCGTAATCCGCTCGCCGGTCGGGCAGGCCGTCGGCGGCGTGCTCAAAGGCGTGGCCAAAAAAGCGCTGCCCCTCGCCGGCGGCGCCATCGGCGGCTATTTCGGCGGCCCGCTGGGCGCCAAGATCGGCAGCGGCCTGGCATCGGCGGCCGGCGGCGCGCTCGGGCTGGAAGGCGAAATGAGCGGCGAAGACCGTGAGTACGAAGGCGCGCGCCAGTTCGTGCGCCTGGCCGCCGATACGGTGCAGAAGGCATCGCAGGCGCCTGGCTCGGGCGACCCGCGCATGATCGCCCAGAATGCGGCAACGGCCGCGGCGCGCCAGCATGCGCCAGGCCTGCTCGGACGGGGCGCCGCCGGCGGCGGCTGCGCAAAATGCAGCGGCGGCGGTGCGGGCCTGGGTGGTGCCGGCATGTCGTCCGGTGGTGGCCTGGGAGCCGGTGGCGGACGCGGTGCCAGCGGACGCTGGAGCCGCCAGGGCAACAAGATCGTCATCTACGGCGTCTGACCGCCATGAGCCCCTATGCCGCGTCGCTGCTCGAACAGGAAGCGCGCTCCCTGCAAACCAGGCTGGCGCGGGTCCGCCCCTTTGCCCTGATCGAGCCCATGGTACCGGCGGCGGCGCTGCTGCCGACGGCGCAGGCGGCGCTCGAGCGCTACCTGGTCACGGGGCGGCGCGAGCTGCAGGCGCTAGTGGCGGCCTTCCAGCACTGGCTGGCCGGTGCGCGCGAAACCGCCAGCGCGGCCGAGGCGCAGCGCCGCTTCACCTTCCTGCGCCTGAAGTTCAATGCCACGCTGACCCAGTTCGACCTGTTCAACGACGTCATTACCCAGCGCAGCGAGCACGAAAACGGGGTCTGGCTGTCAGGCCTGGACGCGGTCGCGGCCGACGCCTTGAGCCTGCCGGGCGACTATTACCGCCTGCCGCCCGTGGTCTGTTATCTCGACCGCGGGCCGGGCGCGGCGATCCGGCGCGCGCGCACCCGCCTGCCGGGCGGCGGCGAGAATCCGGTGGCGGTGGTGCGGGTGCCGCGCGAACGCATGATCGGCAGCGGCATCGCCTCGTCGCTGATCCACGAAGTCGGACACCAGGGCGCGGCCCTGCTCGACCTGGTCAACTCGCTGCGCCCGGAATTGCAGGCGATGCAGCAAAGCGACCCGGCCCAGCGCGAGGTGTGGCAGTGGTGGGAGCGCTGGATTTCCGAGATCGTGGCCGATTTCTGGTCGGTGGCACGGGTCGGCGTGGTCTCGACCCTGGGCCTGATCGGGGTGGTCAGCCTGCCGCGCGTGTTCGTGTTTCGCTTGAGTCCCGACGACCCGCATCCGATTCCGTGGATCCGCGTGATGCTCAGCTGCGCGATGGGGCAGGCGCTATATCCGCATCCGCAATGGGAGCGCCTGGCCAATGTGTGGCACGACTACTACCCGAGCGCGACGCTGGCGCCGGAAACGGTCGATCTCCTGGCGCGGCTGCGGCGCGGCATGCCGGCCTTCGTGGCGCTGCTGACGCGGCACCGGCCGGCCGCGCTGCGCGGCAAGACGCTGCCCGAGGTGCTCGACGTGGCGGCGCGCCAGCCGGCCGCGCTCTCGGCCCTGTACCGGCGCTGGGAAGGCGCGCCCGCGCAGATGTACCGCGCCCCGCCATCGCTGGTGTTCGCGGTGCTGGGCCAGGCGCGCGCCGATGGCATGGTCGGGCCGGAAGACGAAAACGTCCTGCTGGCCAAACTGCTGACGCACTGGGCGCTGCGCAGCACGCTCGACACGAGCTTCCTGTGCGCCTCGCTGGACGCGCGAGCGCCGGCGCTTCCCCGGGCACCTTTGACTTTCCACTGAGGAGAATGACATGAGCAGCAAGAACAATGTGAAGGAAGCCCGCGCGGGGTCGCTCGAAGTGACCGTGCACGAGGCCCAGACCGGCGCGCCGGTATCGAACGCGATGGTCAGCATCTACCGCCACCCGGGTGGCACCAGCGGTTTCGATGCGTCGGGCTGGACGCCGTCGGCGGCCATGCTGGAGGCCACCGCCCTCACCGGCAGCGCCGGCGAGGTCACCGTCGCCAACCTGGCGCCGGGCAGTTACGTGGTGGTGTACGAACACTACCCGGACACGGCGCCGCGCTGTGTGCAGGTCGATGGCGGCTGCCGCGCCGTGGTCTGCTTCCAGCTGGCGCTGGAACTGCGCGCCGAACTCCGATACGAGACGGTCGACTGCAACGCCAACACCTGCAGCGTGGCGCGCGTGTCGGACCGGGTGGTGGCGAAAATCTGCTTCAGCGATAACCAGAGCACCCTCAAGCCCTACGTGCGGGTCACGCCCGCGCCAGGGTGGAGCGTGCGGCCGGATGATCCCTACGAGTTTTCGCGCGTGGTGCACCATGCCGGGCCGCAGCAGTTCGAGGCGGTGCTGGGGTTCGCGCGCCGCTCGGTCGCCATGGTCGGTACGCCCGGCCCCATCGCTGCGGCCGCAGCGGCCGCAGCGGCCGCTCCGCTGGCGCCCAGCGTCAGCATGGACACGGCGCCGCCGGCCCTGATCGGCATCCGCCAGGGTTTCGTGGCCGACGAGCGCACGCCGACCCCGATCTCGGGCAGCATCGGCGTGTCGATGACGCGCACCGAGACCGAGCCGACCGACGACCTGCCGCTGTGGACCCTGATCCGCAACAGTACCGATGCGATGTCGTTTACGAATTACCTGAACTTCATGGATGCGCTGTTCTGCACCCCGGCCAACCGCGGTCCCGGCTTCGAGGCCAAGAACCAGCTATTCGAGCAGCTGCGCCAGCGCCGCGCGCTGCCCTTCACCGATTCGGAAGCCTACCGCGTGCTGAAGGTCGCCACCGAAGCGTTCGTGATGGTCAATTGCGGGGTGCTCAGCCAGCCGGCGCATTTCAATCCGGCGGCGGACCAGGCTTACCTGGATCGGCGCGACATCCCCGCCACGCGCGACCTGGAGACCACCTTCAACGCTCATTATCTCGAAGAGACGGTCGACGGCACCAAGGTGCTGCCGTACCTGGCGATCATCCGGCGCAAGCTGCCCGACGTACCGATGAACTTCCTGCGCGGGAAGGAGGGCGAGGCCGATCTGTGCTTCGGCATCGTCCAGCAAAAGCTGGCCAGCCCCTGCCTGCTGGAGCTGATCTGGTCCTACTGGCACGAAGAGGGCATGCTGGTGCAAACCATGAACGCGATCACCCAGCGCTTCCAGAACGTGCGCGCACTGGGCCGCGCCGACCCGCTGGCGAATCTCGAAATCGATCCCCTGCGCCCGCTCAATAACCTGATCTGGGGTTACACGCAGGACGAACAACATCGCCTCACCGTGGTACGGCGCAATTACGAGTACGACCACCACTACGGCGTGCGGCTCGACGGCAAGGCGGTCCAGCATTTCCGCCCGGCCGACACGCGTTCGAAATTCCTGGAAGCGTTCCACTACCTGCTGCGCCTGTGCACCTCCTTCTACCGCCAGGACGACGACACCACCGTCAAGGCGGACGCCTTCCCGGTCTTGAATGGCCTCAAGGAAGTGCACCTGATCCTGTCTCAGGGCGCGCACAACCAGTTCGGCGACCTGCCGTCGACGGCGCGCATCGAAATGCTGATGCAGCAGTGGATGCTGGCGCGGCCCGAGTTCCGCGAGTTCCTCCCGACCCGCGTCATGGTCGCTTATCCGGAACCGTGGATGGACCGGGTCGACGCCATGAAGAAGCTGCAGGGATGGTCCGACACCAGCGTGATGCACTTCCGCAGCCTGGCCATGTTCGGCGAACAGGTGCTGCTGTCGGTGCGCTACGGCGCCTGGAGCGATATCTACGAGCCGACCCAGGCCTTCAACTGGGCGCGCTTCTGGCGCCCGCAAATCCAGGGCTACATCCACGCCTACCGCGCCGCCACTGGGGTCGACCTGACGGATGATGCGCGCGACGCCAAGGCCGAAGGCACCTTGCCCTCGATCCTGCTGCGCAAGCGCCTCGACCAGCAAGCGCGGATGGCTTGAGCCAGCCCGGGACATGCTCGACTTTGCCAATGCCCTGTACCTGGGCCTGCGCCACCCCAGCACCGGGCTGGGGGAGTGGGATGCGCTGACCCTGGGGCGGCCCGCGGCCAGCGCGGAGCCGCCGGGCGCGGCGCAACTGGCGGCGGCGCTGGCGCTGCTGTGCGGCTGCGAGGCGGCGACCCTGCTGCCATCGACCCTGCATCTGTTCTGCGATCTGTTCGAGCTGATGGCGCAGACCCCGGTGGCGATCCTGGTCGACGGCGCCAGCTACCCGATCGCGCGCGCCGGCGCCGAACGCGCGGCGGCCAAGGGCACGCCGCTGACGGTGTTCGCGCATGGCGACGTGGGCGCGCTGCGCGGGCTGGCGCAGGCGGCGCGCCGCCAGGGGAGGCGTCCGCTGATCCTGGCCGACGGCTACTCGCCCGGCGCGGCCCAGGCGCCGCCGCTGGCAGCTTATGCGGCGCTGGCGCGCGAGGCGGGCGGCTGGCTGGTGCTGGACGACACCCAGGCCATCGGCCTGTTCGGCGAGGGCGGTGGCGGTTCGCTGCGCCGGCACGGCATCAAGGGGCCGCACGTGGTGGTCGGCAGTTCGCTTTCAAAAGCGTTCGGCGCGCCGCTGGCGGTGCTGTGCGCCAGTGCGGACCTGGTGCGGGGCTTCGGGCAATCGAGCCAGGCGCGCGTGCATTCCAGCCCGCCGTCGGTGGCGTCGATCCGGGCCGCGCTGGCGGCACTGCGCATCAACCGCGCGCACGGCGACCAGTTGCGGCAGCGCCTGTGGTGCCGCGTGGCGCAGTGGCGCGCCAGCGCGGCCAGGCATGGCATCGCACTGCGCGCCAGCGCCTTTCCGGTGCAGACGCTGGCGCTCTATGGCCGCACCAATGGCGTGGCGCTGCACGCCTGCCTGCGCCGCGCCGGCGTGGACGCGGTGCTGCAGCGGGCGGGCACGCGGGCCACGCTCAGTTTCATCGTCACGGCGCGCCATGCGCCGGGCGACATCGAACGCGCCCTGGCGCTGCTGGCGGCCTGCCTGCGTGCGCAGACGGGTTCAGTCGAACACACAAGGAGGGAGTATGAATACGGAATTTGAAATGGTGGCTTTCGAGCTGGAAGAAGAGCGCGGTGGCCGCAGGGGCGGGGCGGCGCGCGCGCCACGGCCCTCGTCGGGGCGCACCTGGCCGGCCAAGCCACGTGCGCCGCGCCGGCCGGCGTGGGGCGGCGGCTGGCGTTATCCGGTGCTGGCGCCGTGGCCGGAACCGTACGGGGAACCGTACCGGGAGCCGTATCGGGCGCCATATCCCGCCGCCGCGCCGGATGACGAACCGCAGGACGAGCCGCAGGATGAAGGTCCCAAGACCATCAAGCCGGCACTGAGGCAGATGCCATCGAAGGAGCGGCCCAAGTACAAACCGCTCGGCCTGTTGCGCGACGCCGTGCGCACCATGGGCCCCGGCGTCGCGGGACTGTACCTGATCGAGTTCGATGCCGATGGACGCAAGCGTGCCTACAGCGGCCAGAGCGACAACGTGCGGCGCCGCCTCCAGCAGCACCTGCTGTGCGCCACCATGATGGGACTGGACGTGGCCGGACACAAGGTGTTCGTGGCCGTCTCCGACAAGTCGGATGCCCAGCGCCGCCAGATCGAGAAGGACCTGCACGCGAAAATGGCCGACCACACCAAAAAAGTCGGCAAGGATAAACAGGTGCTGACCAACCAGCGCACCGAACTGGAGGCCGAACTGCTCGGCGAGTTCTGGGGCTGACGCTGGCAAACGCTTCATCAACCGAAGGAGATCATCATGCAAGAGTCAGGATGTGGTTGCGCCAAATGCCGCCAGGCGGCGGAAAGCGAACTGGAAATGCTCGAATTCGAAGCGCCCGGTCCGTTCGGGGAGCAGGAGGAAATCGCGCTGGCGATGGAATTGATGTCCGTCGCCAGCGAGGAAGAACTCGAACAGTTCCTCGGCAAGATGTTCAAGGGGATCTGGAAGGGCGTGAAGAAGGTCGGCTCGGTCATCGGCAAGGTCGCCAAGCCGCTCGGCGGAATGCTCAAGGGCCTGGCCAAGACCGCGCTGCCGTTCGTGGGCAAGGCGCTCGGCTCCTTCATTCCGATTCCGGGCGTGGGCACAGCCATCGGCGGCGCGCTGGGCGGCGCCCTGGCCAAGGCGCTGGAGATGGAAACGGCCGGCCTCGATGGCGAGGAGCGCGAGCTGGAAATGGCGCGCCGCTTCGTGCGCATCGCCGGCAGCGCCGCGCAGCAGGCCGGCATGGCGGGGCAGGGCGCCGACCCGCAGCGCGCCGCGCGCCAGGCAATCGATGCTGCGCTGCGCTCGCACATGCCGCAATTGCGCCTGCCATCGCCTTCCCGCGCAGGCAACAGCGGCACCTGGCGGCGCCAGGGGGGCGGCCAGATCGTGCTGGATTTATGATCATCGACTGCCACTGCCATGCGGGCGAGGGCGACGGCTTTTCCGGCCCATGGGACAGCGACGCCGGCCTCGAACGCTACCTGGCGCGGGCGCGCCAGGCCGGCATCGCGCGTACGGTGCTGCTGGCCGCGTTTCACTCCGACTATGCGCAGGCCAACCGCAGCGTGGCGCGCATCGTGGCCGCCGATCCGGGGCGCTTCTACGGCTTCGCCTTCGTGCATGCGCAACGCGACCGCGGGCGCGTGCGCGCGATGGTGCGCGTCGCGGTCGAGGAGTACGGCTTCGTGGGCATCAAGCTGCACCGGCACGATGCGCGCATCTCGCGCGAGGTGTGCGAGACGGCGCGCTTCTTCCGCCTGCCGGTGCTGTACGACGTCACAGGCGAGGTGGCGGCGGCCGAACTGCTGGCCGGCCAGTTCCCGGACGTGAACTTCATCCTGCCGCACCTGGGCAGCTTTGCCGACGACTGGAGCGCGCAGCTGGCGCTGATCGACCATCTTGCGCGGCACCGCAACATATACGCCGACAGCGCCGGCGTGCGCCGCTTCGATCTGCTGGAGATGGCGGTGCGGCGCGCCGGCGCGCACAAGCTGCTGTTCGGCTCCGACGGTCCGTGGCTGCATCCGGGCGTGGAACTGGCCAAGATCGGCATGCTGGGCCTCGCGCCGGACGACGAGGCGCTGGTGCTGGGCCAAAACCTGCTGCGCCTGATCGGGCATTGAGGCGCGTCTGGCGTCAGTGGGCCTCGGCCCAGGCCTTCCTCCTGATCTGCAGCGCGCGGTCGGTCACGCCCAGGCGCAGCGCGGCGCGCTGGTTATTGTCGCCTTCCTGTTCCAGCACCAGCTGGATCGCGATGTCGGCCGCGGCCTGGCTGATGCGCGCCAGGCCGATGCGCAGATCGATGGCCTCGCGGATCGCGCTCTCGAAGCGCACATCGGGCCAGCAGGGGGCCACGGCACCGCGCGCGGGCCGCTCGTCGGGCGCCAGGTCGCCGATGGTGATCGGCCCGGGGCCGCTGTGGCGGTACCACAGGCGCGAGACGGTCTGGCGCAGTTCGCGCACATTGCCGGGGTACTGGCGCAGCAGCAGGTATTCGCGCACGGCGTCGTCGAATTCGCAGACCACGCCCGGCCCGGCCAGCAGCGCCAGGAAGTGGCGCGCCAGCGGTAGCACGTCGTCGCTGCGTTCGCGCAGGGGCGGGGTACGGCAGCGCCAGGCGGCGATGCGGTGGTACAGGTCGGCCCGGAAGCGGCCGTTCGCCACGTCCTCCTCCAGGCTGCGGTTGGTGGCGCACACCAGCCTGAAGCGCGAGTGCTGCCAGGTATTGCTGCCGACCCTTTTATAGGTGTTTTCCTGCAGCACGCGCAGCAATTGCGCCTGCAGCGGCAGGGGCAGCTCGCCCACTTCGTCGAGGAACAGCACGCCGCCGTCGGCCAGCGCGAAGGCGCCGTCGCGCGCGTTGGCGGCGCCGGTAAAGGCGCCGCGCTCGTGGCCGAACAGTTCGCTGCCGGCCAGCTCGGGCGTGAGGGTGGTGCAGTCGAGCACGGTGAGCTCGCCGCGCCCGCCGAGGCGGTGGATCAGTTGCGCGATCTGGTCCTTGCCGGTGCCGGTTTCACCCGTAATCAGCACCGGCGACTCGGTGAAGGCGGCCACTTCGACCACGCTGCGCACCAGCGCGCGCCAGGCCGGGCTGACGCCGACCAGGCAGTTGCACACGGCGGGCGAGTCCGCCATGCGCTGCAGGGCGTCGCGCCGCTCCAGGCGCGCCCGGACCTGGGCGGCGTCGCCGCTGGCGTCGGTCCAGCTGAGCACGTCGAAGGCGCCGGCTTCCAGCAGGGCCCACATATCGGCCGTGGCCGGCGCGCGCGAGCCGACGGCGATGGCGAGCACGCTGGCGCTGGCGGCCAGGGTCCGCACCCGCTCCAGCACCGCGCTATCGACGCCGTCGATCAAGGCCAGGCCGAAGCCGGCCGGCAGGGCGCCGGGCACTTCCGGCTGCAGCCCGGCCTGCTCCAGCGCTGCCGCTACCTTGGCGCGCAGTGCCGCACTGACCGGTTCAAACGCTTGGATCCAGAGTGGGAGGGCCAGTCGGGCTTGCATGCGCGTCATTCTCCCGGTCAAAGAAAGTTGCACAATATTTGACAGGGCTCAAATTTTCATTGAGCCCGGATGGACATAAACCACTATACGTGCTCCTATCTGCACAAACTTTGATCTAGATCAATACTGATTTTGTTGCGCAAAAGTGCAGTGCATGGCACGAAAAATGCCGCGCGCCGCGCCGGCACGCGGTCCGATTCGGGACGACAAAAGACCGCCGGGGCCGCGCCTGGGTGGTTTTTGCATTCCCGATGTAAGCGCTTACATTGGCAGCTGAAAAATCACCTACTTGAGCAGGATGGCCTGTTCCTGCTCGGGACCCTGGCTGTCCGCCTTGCAGGCGGCATACACGGTTTGCATCGCGGTCGAGCCCAGCGTCAGTGCCTTGCTGTTCCTGAGGCCATCGGTGCTGCTGACCAGGTTGTCGTACAGCGCGCCGTAGGCATTGCAGGCAGTCCAACGATGCGCGGCACCTGGCCGGCAGGTTGGTGGGGAGCGCATAAGTGGCGTTGCTGGATGCCAAACTGATGGCCAGCATTAAAAAACCGCCTGCGTTGGGGCGGCGGCAGTGCCTTTCGCGCACGTTTTACATGAAGATTGTGATGCCGTTTGGCAAAGATGAGTTAGCGCAAGGTACTCGGTGTCACGCCAAACTCGCGCTTGATCAATTTACGCAAGGCTGTACTGTCCTGATAGCCGACCTGCGCCGCGACCGTCTCGATCGAGAGCGCCGTCGTTTCCAGCAAATGCGCCGCATGCGACAAACGCCGCTGCTGAATGAATTTGATCGGCGATACGCCGGTCGCCGCTTGAATACGCCGCGCCAGCGTCTTGGGCGACAGCGCCAATTCGGACGACAGCGCGGTTACCGTGATCGGCTGCGCCAGATGCGCATCGATCCAGCGCTCCGCCGCAATCACCGTCCTATCTTCATGTTCCAGATGGTCCCGCATCATGTAACGCGCCTGCGACGAGCGCTGATCGATCAGCAAATAACGCGAACACAAATGCGCCACCGATTTCCCCGCTACGTCGGACACGATTGCCAGCATGAGATCGAGCTGCGACAAGGCCGCGCCCGCGGTCAGGCACGGTCCATCGCGCACCAGGATGCGCGCTTCGTCGAGAATCACCGCTGGATAACGCGCGCGAAATGCCTGGGCCAGCCACCATGCCGTGGTTGCCTTGCGCCCGTCGAGCAGACCGGCTTGCGCCAGCAGAAACGCCGCACTGCATGATGCCGCAATCTTTGCCGTGCCGGCTCCCGCCGTGGCCAGCCAGCGCATCGCCTGCATGGTATCGCCGCGCGCAAAACAGTCGCTAAGGTCCTGATCCGAATGGTAACCAAGGCCTGGAACAATGATCCAGTCCGATACCGCCTGTTCTGCTGTCTTGAACTGGAGGTCAGCCTTCATCCGCAATCCGGCGCCGGTAGTAATGTACGTCTTCGCGGCGATGGTCATGACCTTCACTTGCGGTGCACCGCCGCGCGCTGAAAGAATGGCCTGGGCCGCATGCAAGGTATCGAGCGTAATCGACAGGCTGCTGTCAAATACGCCATCCAACACCAGAACCGTGATTATCTTCATTTGTCCATTTTGACATAAAAAATGTCAAATATCCTTCTTCACCGGCGAGCTGCAAGGCGCCACACTGCCGACTCCTTCTCTGGAGAAAACCATGCCAATTCAACACCTGAAACTGTACCATTACCCTGCCAGCCGAAGTGCACGTACGAAATGGATGCTGCATGAGGTCGTTGGCGATGCCTTCGACGTAGAGAAAGTGGACCTTTACGGCGCCGCTCAGTATTCTCCCGATTTCCTGCGCCTCAATCCCAACCATTCTGTGCCGGTACTTGAGATTACGTGGGACAACGGTACAGTGCAGCACATGCTCGAAAGCGCTGCCATGGTCGCTTTTCTTGCGGACGCCTTTCCCGATGCCGATCTGGCGCCATCCCCCACCGCATCGCCGGAGCGCGCCGACTACTTGCAAATGCTCCACTTCGGGTCAACCTGGATGGACATGACGCTATGGCAAATTCGTGCCCACGAGCATGTCTTGCCGGAATCGGAGCGCGACCTGCGCACGGTGTCGAGATACCGCAAGAAATTCAGCGAGGAAATCGAACCCCAGCTTGCTGCGCGGCTCGAGCGGGCGCCGTTCGTCTGTGGACAGAAATTTACAGCGGCCGATTGCATCGTCGGCCAGTCTGTTTTGTGGGCGCGCGGCTATGGCTTATGCCGCGACGAGGTATTCAAGCGATACATGTCGCTCATCTCGAAGCGGCCAGCGTTTGGCGCCGCATTTTCGGACTTGCACGAGTTCGTGCTCGACGCCACCCAACAGCCCCTCTCGGCACGCTTTACAGGATGACCAACGTAATCGAATCATAATTTGGAAGACAAGCGGGTTCATTCGACATGAGATGCAGCCATTGCGGATTCGGCGGTGTACTCCATGACGTAGCACCGTCCGCCGTGCCGGTGCTGAAAAAAACCGCCTGCGGTGGAGGCGGGCAGCCGGGTTTTCGCGCTTCCTGCATGCTGCGCTCGCGTGCCGTGCGGGCAACGCGGAGGATTTCCCTAAACGAGGTGTTGAACGCCGCTTATTTAAACGGGACGTTCAGAATCAGAGGGGGAATCTTGGGGTAGGCGAACCAGCCGGACCCATTTTGGGTCTTACCGTTCATGCCGCCCATGGAGGAAAAAGCCGGCGTCGTGAATGGAACAGCGACGTTCTGGTCGTCGACGATCACCATCTCGCATCGTGCCGAGTTGCCGCGGATATACAAGCGCGCTTCGTACTTTGCACCCGGTGCGGGCAGGAACGTCGCGGTCACGGAACAGCCTGCATTGGCGCCACCCTGCACCTCGATCATCGCCAAGTCGAAGGTGAACTCCTTGCCCGCGGCGATTTGCTGGGTCGGCAATTCGTCACGCTCGTCCATGCCCATGCGGGTGCCAATGCGTTCGCCTGAGGGCAGCCTGTCGCACGCCGGATTGGCAAACACCGTTGCCAATCCGGTAAGCATGTGGCCGGATGTATCGTTCTCGAAGTACATTCCCAGGGACGCGGTCGGCCCGTCGGGCGGCGGCGCGTAGGTAACGCAGCCGGTCAAGGCTGCCAGCAGGATGAGCAGGGGGAAAGTTTTGATGGTCATGGCAGGTGGCCGGCCGAGCCGGTGGATAATGTTCGGAAAAGCGGGCAAAAAACAAGCCGCCGGTGCTTGCGCAGCGGCGGCTGTCGGGCCGGTCAATCGAGCACAGGCACGCCGTGCCTGCTCCCGGCTTACTTCTCCTGGACGGTGAACTCCCCGTATTGCTTCAATTGCTCGGCGACGGCGGCATTATCGCCGACCACCACCACCGATTGTAGCTCTGGAGCAAAATATTTCTTGCCCATCTCGCGCACCTGCTCGGGCGTGACCTTCTGGATCAGCGGCACATACTGGCCGAGGAATTCGGACGGCAGCCCCACCAGCCAGTTGTTGGCCAGCGTACCGGCCACGGCGCGCTGCATCTGATTGCTGATCAGGTAGCCGCCGGCCACATAGCGCTTGTTCATGCTCATTTCCGCGTCCGTCACCAGCTCGGTGCCGATACGTTTGTACTCGTGCAGATATTCCTTGAGCGCGGCGCCGGTCACTTCGTTGCGCACATCGGCCCCGCCGACAATGCTGCCGCCGTTGCGGAAGATGCGCGCGCCGGCCGAGGCGCCGTAGGTATAGCCCTTTTCCTCGCGCAGGTTGAGGTTCACGCGGCTGCTGAAACCGCCGCCGAGGATGGTGCTCGTCAGGCGCAGCGGCACGTAGTCGGTGGCGCTGGCGGCCATGCCCGGGCTGCCCAGGCGCATGGTCGACTGCACGCTGCCGTCGCGCTGCAGGATCATGCGTACCGGCTTGGCGGCCAGGCTCGCGCCCGGGGTGTCGGGCAGGGCGGCGCCCTCGGCTTTCCAGTCGCCGAAGGCGGCCGTGGCCAGCTTGAGCGCCTCGGCTTCGCCGATGCGGCCGGTGATCACCAGCAGGCTGCGGTCGGGGCGGAAGCGCTTGGCGTGCTCGGCACGCAACAATTCCGGCGTGACGCCCTTGATCGACTCGACCGTCGGGCTGGTGTTGCCGTACGGGTGAGGGCCGAAAACCGCCTTGTTCAGGGCGCGCTCGGCGCGAAAGCCCGGGCTGGTTTCGGACACTTTCAAGCCTTCCAGCGCATTGCCCTTGCCCAGTTCGACTTCCTGCGGCGGGAAGGCCGGCATGCGCGCCACTTCGGCCAGCAGTTGCAGCATCGGGCCGGCGTTCGAGGTCAGGGCGTTGGCCGAGACGATGACGCCGTCGTGGCTGGCGCCGGCGCCGACTTCGCCGCCCAGGCCCTGGGCCGCTTCGGCGATGGCGCGCGAGTCGCGTTTGGTGCTGCCTTCATTGAGCAGGCTGGCCATCAGGTTGGCGAAGCCTGGGTGCTTGCTGTCGTCGGCGGCCAGGCCGGCGCCGCGCACGGCCAGCACGTAGTCCACGCGCGGCAAGCCCTGGCGCGGCACGACCCACACCTGCAGGCCGTTGGCCAGGGTCTTCTTGATGATTTTCGGCGCCGGAATGGTCTTGTCCTTGCCGTACGGGGGCAGGGAATTGGCGGCGGCCTTGGCGCTGTCGGCGGCGAAGGCGGCCGGCGCGAACAGCAGGGAAATGCTCAGTGCCAGCATCAGTTTTTTCATGGCGGCTCTCCTTAATTCTTCACGGCGGTTGGGGTGCCCGGCGCAGGGGCGGCAGCGGCAGGCGCGGCGGCGGTCTTGGCCACCGGCTTGCGGTCGATGACGGTGCGGTTGGCGGCGCTCAGGTAGGTCTTTGCGACGCGCTGGAGGTCTTCGGACGTCACGCCATCGATCCAGCCCGGGATCTGGTTGACCACGTTGGCGTCGCCCCACAGGGTTTGCAGCTTGGCCAGGGTGTCGGCGCGGTCCATGAAGCTTTCCAGCGTGTTGTACCAGTTGGCCAGCATGCGCGTCTTGACGCGGGCGAGCGTGGCGGCATCGGCGCCGCTCGCGACCACCTTGGCGATTTCTTCATCGATGCTCTTGAGCATGACGTCGGCGCTGCTGGTCGGCTTGTACAGGGCGAACACGGTAAACAAGGTCGGACCGTCGAATTCCCACGGGCTGGTCAGCCCGTACAGGGAATCGACGTTGAGCGCCACTTCGCGCCCCTTGACCAGGCCCTGGTACAGCACCGAGGCGTCGCCGCCGGCCAGCAGTTCGCCCAGCACCGCCATCGGGGCCAGGTCCTTGCTGCCGCGCGCCGGCATTTTCCAGCCAGCGGCAATGGCCGGCACCTGGGCCAGCGCATCGCTCTGCTCGATGCGTTTTTCGGCTGTGTTGAGAGGCTCGCTGAAGTCGCTCGTCGGCGGGGTAGGGCGTTTCGGGATGCCTGCGAAATACTTTTTCGCCAGCGCGAAGCCCTGGGCCGGCGTTACGTCGCCCGAGATCGCCAGGACCGCATTGTTGGGGCCGTAGTAATCGCGGTGGAAATTGCGCACGTCGTCCAGGCTGGCGCCTTCCAGGTCCTGGAAGCTGCCGTAGCCGTCGTGGTTGTTTTCCCACTTCTGGAACGCCTGCTGATTAATGTCGATCCACATGAAGCCCCCGTACGGCTGGTTCTTCACGTTGACCCGGATTTCTTCCTTGACCACGTCCTGCTGGTTCTTGAGGGTTTTTTCATTGAAGTCGAGCGTCTTCATGCGGTCCGCTTCGAGCCACAGGATCGAGTCGATCGACGACACCGGCGCCGTTTCAATATAGTTGGTGAAGTCGGGCCGGGTCGAACCGTTGTTGCGTCCGCCGCCGCCCGTGATGGTCTTGTCGAATACACCCTTGGGGGCGTTCGGCGTGCCCTGGAACATCAGGTGTTCGAACAGGTGGGCGAAGCCGGTGCGGTTTTTCGGTTCGAGCCGCATGCCGACGTGGTACACCACGCTCACGCCGACGGTGGGCGAGGTATGGTCGGGCGAGACGATCACGGTCAGGCCGTTATCGAGCTTTTTGACGTTGACGGGAATGTTCCATTTGTCGCTGGTGGCCGCGAAGGCGGTCAGCGACAGGGAAAGTCCGGCGATGAGAACGGGTAGATGGCGCATGCGCATGAAAGACCTCACGATAAAAACCTGGAAACGACGTTGGCCGCAGGGGCGGGGCCCGCTGCACGGCGAAGTATCTTAACGTACGTTGGTTTTTAAACAAACATATGCATGCGAAAAAAACCCTCGCGCCACGCGCCAGGGAGCGCTACGCGAGGGTTTCTATGCACGGCGCGTGATTAGTTACGCTGCCAGTGCGGCGGCTGCTGCCTTTTTGTTGCGGCGGCGAGCGGTGAAGCCCAGCAGGCCGAGGCCGGCCAGCATCATGGCGTAGGTTTCTGGCTCAGGTACTGGTGCCAGAGCGATGTTTGCCGAGTAACGGCCAGCGGCATTCGACAGGATGCTGCCTTTGATCTGGATCGTGTAGGCGCCAGCGGTCAGGCTGGAGGTCGACAGCGACCATTGGTCGGTCGCACCGGTCGACAGCAGGGTGCCGCCGAACAGCGAACCGGTGCTGTCGATCAGGTTGAAAGCGGTGATGTCCAGACCGTTTTTAGCGTTGCCGGTGATCGACAGAACGCCAGCGGCGAATTCGCCAGCCTGGGTCAGGGTGAAGTTGTAGTTGTCGATGAACGTGTCGCCTTTTTGGCCGCCTTTGAAGAAGCCGTCGGCTTCAGCGAAGTTGTCGACCAGTTCCAGCGTCGACGTGTTGATGATTTCGACAGCGGATGCCTGGCTCGACACGAGTGCAGCGGATGCCAGCGCGATGGCCGACAGGAATACTTTGGATTTTTTCATCATATAACACCTATTAAAGTTGCCTTTTGTTAAGGCCGGGTTTTGGCTTAAATCGCGTATGTGAACGCGAGAGGCCAATCTAACATCGGCTTGTGACACGAGTAAGGATGAGCCCGGTTCTTTACATCTCGTTGCAATTTGCTACACAGAACGATTTGTTGATATGGAAACCCTATGACAAACCCATCTTCATAGTGAAGAGCTTGCTTGAAATCTGCTGCAGAGCAGCATTTGTGTTCATATCTTTTTTGTTTGTAGTCCTAGTCCTACAATAAGACGAGAAATTTCGGAAGCTTAGCTTTAAGTAAATCCTAAGCTGGCGCACTGTCGAGTCGTGTCAATACGCCAGACCCGCCTCATGCTGGCGTGCGGCTCGCCATCTTGGTGCCCGGCTTGTGCCGTATTGCGCCAGTTTGGTGAGGAGGACGGCCGACATTGCACTCCGAAGCTGGCATGGAAACTGCAGCTGCTTGCTGGTCCGGATGGCGAAGGCGCCGCCGGCAGGAAGAAGGAGAGCAATATGTTGGAAGATGCGAGCATCGCGGAGCGCCCGCGCGAAGATGGGTTTGCCGGCGTCAAGCTGTCGGGCGACGTTTTTGGCGCGCTGATCAATCTGTCGGGCCGGCGCCGCTTCACGTCGCAGCGGGTGGTCCTGTACGCGGTCCTGGCCTCGATGGGCCACGAGGGCGCGGTCGCCACCGCGCGCGACACGCTGGCGCTGTTTCGCGACGCCCATGTCACCCTGGTCGAAGGCAAGGGCGGCTTGCCGGGCGTGTTCTGCGCCCCGCTGCGCGACGCCTATTTCGGCGTGCTGCAGGGCGACCGCGTGATCCGCGACTTTATCGCCCTGGCCGAATCGACCCTCGACGCCATCGTCGGCGAAGGCCGCGGCGCGCCCGCGCTGCTCGACGAGCTGGTGCGCACCGCCACCGCCCTGCTGAGCGTGCTCAACGGCCTGACCCTGGTCTATGAAGAACAGTCGAAGCGCCACGCCCAGATGCAAAAGCGCCAGCTGCAGGTGATGATGGGCGATATCAAGACCATCGCCAGGCAAGCCCGCATGGTCGCCTTCAATGCCCAGATCGTCGCCGCGCGCGCCGGCGAGGCCGGCAAGGAGTTTTCCGTGGTCGCCAGCAGCATGACCCTGATCACCGGCGAAATCGACGACCTGGTGCACGAAGCGCTGAACGGCGCGCTGGCCTGCTAAGACAGGGAAAAGCGTCAGCGCGCCAGGCGCTGGCCCAGCCATTTGCCAAGGCACAGCAGGGTCAAGGTCGGCGGCAAGCCCCATGGCCCCGGAATGACCGAGGCGTCGCACACATGCAGGCCGCGCGCGCCGGCTTGCAGATTGCCGTCGACGCCGTCGCCGAGGCGCACGCTGCCGCCCGGATGGGCCGCGAAATGGCGGCTCTTGAACACATGGGTGGCGCCGCAGGCGGCCAGAATCGCGCGCGCCATGGCTTCGCCCTGCGCGAACTTGGCGCGGTCGGCCGGGTGCAAGGTCTTGTCGACCCAGCGCGGCCCCACCGCGCCGCCGGCCTGGTCGCCAATCTTGACCATGATGGAAAGCGTGCGCTGGTGCGCGAACAGGCGGTCGAAGCGTCCGGCCTGCGCCGTAAAGCCCTGGTACATCGGTTTGGGCAGGGTCATGTCCGCCAGCGAAATGCCGGCTTCGTCCAGGCGCATCCCGGCCGCCATCGGCACCTCGGCGCCGCCGTCCAGGCCATCCACGCTGCCCATGAGCGCCACCACCGGATCGCTGAACAGGGTGCTGGTTTGCGCCCGCAAGCCGCTCTGATGCAGCAGGCGCGGGCTGCCGACCCCGCCGCCGGCCAGGATCACCAGCGGCGCCAGCGCTTCCTGCGCCTTGCCGCCGCGCACGTACTCCACCCCCGTCGCCTTGCCGTGTTCCAGCAGCACGCGCGTGACGCGCGCCGCGTCCACCAGGGTGGCGCCGTGGCGGCACGCTTCGTCGATGAAGTCGCGCGCGCTCCATTTGGCTCCGAACGGGCAGCCGTAGGCGCAGCGCCAGCAGCCGCTGCGGCACAGCTGCGGGCGGATCATCTTGTCGAGTTTTTGCCAGTTCATGCCCAGCGCCCGGGCACCCTCCATGATGCGTGTCGCCATCGGGCCGATCAGCTCATCGGGGAGCGGGCCGATCGGCAGCTCGGCGCGCAGCGCCTGCAGGGCCGGCGCCAGGTCGATGCCGAGCGCCGCGAAGCGGGCCAGGGGCGGATCGGCGGCGGTGGCGAAATTGATGCTGGAACTGCCGCCGGCGTTGATGCCCTGGACCAGCAGCGAGCCGTCGCGGTGGAGAAAGGCGCCTTTGCCGGGGATGGCGGCGATGCGCGCCATCTGGCCCAGCGTGCCGCTGAGCGGAGCGGCGCTGCCCTGTTCGAGGATCAGCACGCGCAGGCCGCGGCTGGCCAGTTCGCGCGCGCCGCTGGCGCCGCCGGGTCCGCTGCCGACGACGATCGCGTCGTACGGCGCTGTGCCGCGCGCGGCGGCCGATGGGGTTGTGGTGTCGGACATGGGTCCGAGTATCGGCCCGCGTGGCGGGCGCGTCAATCGCAATGCGTTCCATCGCGCCTATTTGTTGGAACAGGTGGCGAAAAATGCAGTTCATCGCAATCGGCTGGAAGCCTGGGCGGCGCATGGCTACAGTCACACCATACCGCAACGCCGTTGAACCCCACACAAGGAGCGCATCATGAACATCGCCAAACACATGGAAGCCATCTTTCTTGCCGTTGTCGCCGTGATCGGCGCCACCACCTTCGCCACGGCCGGCGCGCCGGTCCAGCCCAGCGCGCCAGGCGTTTCCGCTGTCACCGAGGCCGCCATGCCGGTGGTGGTGGTCAGCGCCCGCCGCCTGAGCACGGCTGAAAAAGCGCAGTTGCCACAATAAGCTGGAACGCCGGTCCGCTTGCTGGTAGTGTACGTACCGGCCGGCCGGACCGGCATTGATAAGAAGATCTGGAGACGCGCAATGAATCAGTTTTTCCACACCGGAGCGCTGGCGGCAGCCTTGTGCACGCTGTTTGCCCCGGCCGGCACGGCCAGCGCCGCCCCGGACGACAGTACGGACCGGATCACTGAGACGCGCGTGGTCGACGCCAGGGCGCAGCGGGTCAGGCTTGACGGCGCCATCGACCTGCGCCTGCGCCAGGGCGCCGTGCCCAGCCTGGTCATCACGGGCGAAAAGCGCCTGATGAGCTCGATTACCACCGAGCAGGAGGGCGACACGCTGACCATCGGCAGCGAAGCGCGCGGCGTGCGCGCGCTCACGCGCGGCAACAGCGTGCGGGCCGAGCTGACCCTGCCGAGCCTGCGCGAAGTATCGTCCGAAAGTATCGGCTGGACCGATGTCAGCGGGTTTTCGGGCGACGAGCTGGAGTTGTCGCTGGAAGGGGCCGGTTCGATGAAGGTCAATTGTCATTACCGTCTCGTCAGCGCCAGCCTGGGCGGGGTGGGCAGCATGAACCTGCAGGGCGTGGTCAGCGAGGGCGTCGAGCTGGCGCTGCGCGGGGCAGGGTATGCGACCCTGGGTGGGAGCGCCAAGTGGCTCCAGGCCAATCTGGGCGGGCTCGGTGGCCTCGACGCGCAGCATTTCCAGGTCGACAGCGTGACCCTCGACTTGAACGGGCTGGGCAATGCCACGGTGATGGCGCGCCACAGCGCGACCCTGCGCCTGAGCGGGCTCGGTTCGGTGACGGTGTACGGCAAGCCGCCCAACCGCAACGTCAGCGTCGATGGCCTCGGCAAAATCAGCTGGAAATAACCGTCATGCCTTCCCCGTGCGACGGACGACTGGATCAACAGGACGGGCAAGCCGTTCCTGGTGCGATACGCGAACCATGAAAAAACTACTCGTTGCGATGATCGTCGCATTCGGCCTGCACGCCAGCGCGCTGGCCGGTTTTACCGAAGGCGCCAACGCCTACAATGCGCGCGATTATGCGCGCGCGCTGAAAGAAGTCGCGCCGCTGGCGCGGGCGGGGCATATGGAGGCCCAGCATTTGCTCGGCCTCATGTATTACATGGGACGCGGGGTGGCGCGCGACTACAAGCAAGCCATGCTGTGGCACCGCAAGGCGGCCGAGCAGGGCAAGGCCGACGCGCAGTATGTGGTGGGGGCGATGTATTACACCGGCAATGCGGTGCCGCTCGATCACAAGGAAGCAATTTCGTGGTTCCGCAAGGCCGCCGAGCAGGGACACGCGGAGGCGCAGCATGCGCTGGGGCTGATGTACCGGTATCACGCGGCGGGCATGCCGCAGGATAAGGTGCTCGCTTATATGTTGTGGAATCTGGCGGCGGCCAGCGGCAATGCGAATGCGACCGAGCACCGGGCGGCGATTGCCAAGCGCATGACGCAGGAGCAGATCGACGAGGCGCAGGCGCTCTCGCGCGCCTGGCGCCCGGGGACGCCGTTGCCGAGGCAGTCGCGCAGCGGGGGAGGGGCGGGGTAGGGGGCGTCGTTGCGTCCGCCGCGTCCGCCTCCGTCGTGCATGCCACCTATACGTCGTTCCCGCTAGCCCCACCTCCGTCGTTCCCGCCTTCGCGGGAACGACGGAGGTGGGGGCGGAATTGACCAGGATGGTGGCGCGAATGTCCATGATTGCGGTGAGAGCAATGGGCTGGCCCGAACGACGGGCCACCCCCACTTCCCGTACAATCGCCTTTTGCTTCCAGCGAGCCCCATCCCATGCGTGCCATCGAAATCAAGCAACCCGGCCCTGCCGATGTTCTGCAACTGTGCGAGCGTCCCGTCCCTGAACTGAAACCCGGCGAAGTGCTCATCCGCGTGCACGCGGCCGGCATCAACCGTCCCGACGTGCTGCAGCGCCTCGGCCACTACCCGGTCCCGCCCGGCGCCTCAGACCTGCCGGGCCTCGAAGTGGCCGGCGAAATCGTCGGCGGCGACCTGGCCGGCAGCGCATTCCAGAAAGGCGACATGGTCTGCGCCCTGGTCCAGGGCGGCGGCTACGCAGAATTCTGCGCCGCGCCGCTCCAGCAATGCCTGCCCGTGCCCGCCGGCCTGAGCCCGCTCGAAGCAGCGTCCCTGCCTGAAAACTACTTCACAGTCTGGAGCAACGTGTTCGACCGCGCCAAACTGGCGGCCGGCGAAACCCTGCTGGTGCAGGGCGGCACCTCCGGCATCGGCGTGACCGCCATCCAGCTGGCCGCCGCTTTCGGCCTGCGCGTGTTCGCCACCGCCGGCAACGCCGACAAATGCCGCGCCACCGAGTCGCTCGGCGCCGAACGCGGCATCGATTACAAGACCGAAGACTTCGTCGCCGTGGCCAAGTCGCTTACCGCCAACAAGGGCGTCGACGTCATCCTCGACATGGTCGGCGGCGACTACCTCCCGCGCGAAATCGAGTGCCTGGCCGACGATGGGCGCATTGCCCTGATCGCCCTGCTGGGCGGCGCCAAGGCCAATATCGACCTCGGCCAGGTGCTGCGGCGGCGCCTGACGATTTCCGGCTCGACCCTGCGCCCGCGCCCGGTCGCCTTCAAGGGCGCGATCGCGGCAAACCTGCGCGAACACGTCTGGCCGCTGTTTGAAGCGGGCAAGGTGCGTCCCGTCATTTTCAAGACCTTCCCCCTGGAACAGGCCGCCCAGGCCCATGCGCTGATGGAGAGTTCTGCCCATATCGGGAAGATCATGTTGCAAGTGGTGTGATCGGCTGGCAACTGCCCCCGGCCTTTGTTTGACCGACATCGGATCGGGGGTTAAAATAGCGGGTTAATTAAATCTGGGCTACTATGCGTCGCAAACTCGTCGTAGGAAATTGGAAAATGAACGGCAACCGTGCCGCGAATGCAAGCCTGTTGGCGGGCATTGTCGCCGGCGCGACTGGTTCGAATGCCTCTTGTGCGGTGTGTGCACCGGCACCATATCTGGCCCAGTGCCAGGATGCGTTGAGCGCCAGCCCGGTTGCCTGGGGCGCCCAGGATGTCTCCGCCCAGCCCGGCGGCGCCTTCACCGGCGAAGTCGCGGCGGCCATGCTGGCCGATTTTGCGTGCAAGTACGTCATCGTCGGTCACTCCGAACGCCGTGCCTACCATGGCGAAAGCAGCGAACTGGTGGCGAAAAAAGCCGTCGCCGTGCTCGACGCTGGCATGACTCCGATCGTGTGTGTCGGCGAAACGCTGGCCGAGCGCGAAGCCGGCCAGACCGCCGCCGTGGTGTCGAGCCAGCTCGGCGCCGTGCTCGACCTGGTGGGCGAGCGCGTGGCGCAGATCGTCGTTGCCTACGAGCCCGTGTGGGCGATCGGCACCGGCAAGACGGCCACCCCTGCCATGGCCCAGGAAGTCCACGCCCAGCTGCGCGCGCAGCTGATGGCCAAGAATGCAGTAGCAGCCGAGACAGTGCAGATTTTGTACGGCGGCAGCATGAAGCCCGATAACGCCCTGGAATTGATGGCTCAGCCAGATATCGACGGCGGCTTGATCGGCGGGGCAGCGCTGAAGGCGGCAGATTTTCTTGCCATCCTTAATGCAGCCAATTGAAATATTATTGTTGTTAAACTTGGAATGGAATAAGCAATGAACACGTTGTTCAATCTGGTTGTAGTTGTACAGGTTATTTCCGCTCTGGCGATTATCGGTCTGGTCTTGCTGCAGCATGGCAAGGGCGCCGATATGGGAGCGGCTTTCGGTTCCGGCGCTTCCGGCAGTCTGTTCGGTGCCACCGGCTCCTCGAACTTCATGTCGAAGTCGACCGGCGTGGCCGCCGCGGTGTTTTTCGGCGCCACCCTGGGCCTGGCGTTCTTTGCCACGAAAAACAAGGGCCAGGTCGGCGGCGGCGTGATGGATCGCGCAGCCGTGACGGCGCCAGCGCCAGTGACCGGCCCGGGCGCAATCCCGACCGCCGCACCGTCGCTCAGTGCACCTGCCGCTCCTTCGGCCGTGCCGAACGCGCCAGTCACCGGTGGAGCAGTTCCTGCCGCGCCAGTGACCGGCGGAGCAGTTCCGGCCGCGCCAGCGACAACTGTACCGGAAGTACCTGCTAATCAGGTGCCAAAGTAATCCAGTTCTGGTAGAATACTGCCCGCGCACAGAGTATTAGCGCAGGCAGCATGGCCGGGTATTGGCCAGTATCAAAAAGAAGTAAAGTTTTTCTGTTTTATCCTTGTTTTCGCGCAATTTTGCATTGAATACAGTGATGTAACAATGTTAGAATAGCGGACTCAATGCCGACGTGGTGAAATTGGTAGACACGCTATCTTGAGGGGGTAGTGGGCGAAAGCCTGTGCGAGTTCGAGTCTCGCCGTCGGCACCAAGAATATAAAAGCCAGCAAGGTTGCATAAGCGAACATGTTTATGCCTAAGCTGGCTTTTTTGCGAGGATCAGTCGTTCGGTCCTGGTGGCAAGGTTCAAGCCAGGTTCGTGCGGTAGGGCGCTGCGACATGCAGTGTTTCATTAACCGATCGTTCAATATAGGCTCCATCAAGTGAACCTCGATAATTATTTCCCCGTCCTGTTGTTCATCCTGGTTGGCATCGGTGTCGGTGTCGTCCCGCAGGTCCTGGGATATCTGCTCTCTCCCCATAAGCCCGATTCCGCCAAGCTGTCGCCTTACGAGTGCGGCTTTGAAGCGTTTGAAGACGCGCGCATGAAGTTCGACGTCCGCTACTATCTGGTGGCAATCCTGTTTATTTTGTTCGATCTGGAAACGGCATTCTTCTTCCCATGGGGCGTCTCCATGCGTGAGCTGGGCTGGTCCGGCTTCGTGACGATGATGGTCTTCATCGCCGAGTTTGTGGTCGGTTTTTGGTATATCTGGAAGAAAGGTGCCCTTGATTGGGAATAAGCCATGTCAATTGAAGGCGTATTAAACGAAGGTTTCATCACCACGACAGCAGACAAGCTGATCAACTGGGCGCGTACCGGGTCGATGTTCCCGATGACGTTCGGCCTGGCTTGCTGCGCCGTCGAAATGATGCACACGGGCGCGGCCCGCTACGACATGGACCGCTTCGGCGTCGTGTTCCGTCCCTCGCCGCGCCAGTCCGACGTGATGATCGTCGCCGGCACGCTGTGCAACAAGATGGCCCCGGCCCTGCGCAAGGTCTACGACCAGATGCCGGAACCGCGCTGGGTCATCTCGATGGGCTCGTGCGCGAACGGCGGCGGCTACTATCACTATTCGTACTCGGTGGTGCGCGGTTGCGACCGCATCGTACCGGTCGATGTCTACGTGCCGGGCTGTCCGCCGACCGCTGAAGCGCTGCTGTACGGAATTCTGCAACTGCAGAACAAGATCAAGCGCACCAATACCATCGCACGTTAAGAAGCGGTTTCCACCATGACGACAAAACTCGAAGCTCTTGAACTCGCCCTGCGCACCGCACTGGGTGAGGGCGCCGCTATCAGCGTGGCGCTGGGCGAGGTGACCGTAGTGGTCAAGGCCGCCGGCTATATTGCCGCGATGCAGACCCTGCGCGACCATCCTGCGCTCAAATTTGAACAATTGCTCGACCTGTGCGGCGTGGATTACTCCACCTACGGCGAAGGCACCTGGGATGGCGCGCGCTTCGCGGCCGTCTCGCATCTGCTGTCGATCGAACACAACTGGCGTGTGCGCGTGCGCGTGTTCGCCGAGGACGACGACACGCCGGTACTGGCCTCGGTCGTCGAGCTGTGGCGTTCGGCCAACTGGTACGAGCGCGAAGCGTTCGACCTGTACGGCATCCTGTTCGAAGGCCACAACGACTTGCGCCGCATCCTGACCGACTACGGCTTCATCGGCCATCCGTTCCGCAAGGATTTCCCGATGTCCGGTTACGTCGAAATGCGTTACGACCCCGAACAGAAGCGCGTGATCTACCAAGCCGTGACGATCGAGCCGCGTGAAATCATTCCGCGCGTGATCCGCGAAGAAACCTACGGGATGAATCCTGGGAGCAAAAACCTTGGCTGAAATTAAGAACTACACCCTCAACTTCGGTCCGCAGCACCCGGCCGCGCACGGCGTGCTGCGCCTGGTGCTCGAGCTCGACGGCGAAGTGATCCAGCGCGCCGACCCGCACATCGGGCTGCTGCACCGCGCCACCGAAAAGCTGGCCGAAACCCGCACCTATCTGCAATCGGTGCCGTACATGGACCGTCTCGACTATGTGTCGATGATGAGCAACGAGCACGGCTACGTGATGGCGATCGAGAAGCTGCTCGGCATTGAAGTGCCGGTGCGCGCCCAGTATATCCGCGTCATGTTCGACGAAATCACACGCCTGCTGAACCACCTGATGTGGCTCGGCACGCACGCGCTCGACGTCGGCGCGATGGGTCCGTTCCTGTACGCGTTCCGCGACCGCGAAGATTTGTTCGACTGCTACGAAGCGGTGTCCGGCGCGCGCATGCACGCCGCCTACTACCGCCCGGGCGGCGTGTACCGCGACCTGCCGGACGCGATGCCGAAGCACAAGGCCTCGATCATCCGCAGCGCCAAGGCGATCGACGAACTGAATGAACACCGCCAGGGCTCGCTGCTCGACTTCCTCGACGACTTCTGCAAGCGTTTCGTCACCTATGTGGACGAGTATGAAACCCTGCTGACCGACAACCGTATCTGGAAGCAGCGTACCGTCGGCATCGGCGTGGTCAGTCCGGAAGCGGCGAAAGCGATGGGCTTTACCGGCGCCATGCTGCGCGGCTCGGGCGTGGAGTGGGATCTGCGCAAGAAGCAGCCGTACGCCGTGTACGACAAGATGGATTTCGACGTCCCGGTCGGCACCAATGGCGATTGCTACGACCGCTACCTGGTGCGCGTGGAAGAGATGCGCCAGTCGAACCGCATCATCAAGCAGGCATCAAGCTGGCTGCGCGCCAACCCGGGCCCGGTGATGACCGACAACCACAAGGTCGCGCCGCCCAAGCGCACCGAGATGAAGTCGAACATGGAATCGCTGATTCACCACTTCAAGCTGTTTACCGAAGGCTTCCACGTGCCGCCGGGCGAGGCGTATGCCGCGGTCGAGCATCCGAAGGGCGAGTTCGGCATCTACATCGTGTCGGACGGCGCCAACAAGCCGTACCGCCTGAAGATCCGCACCCCGGACTATGCGCACTTGCAGAGCCTGGACGAAATGGCGCGCGGGCACATGCTCGCCGACGCCGTCACCATCATCGGCACCCAGGACATCGTATTCGGCAGTATCGACCGCTAAGCTGTCGATTAATTGAGGCACAACCATGTTGTTATCAGAGCAGTCATACAAAAAAATCGACCGTGAAGTCGCCAAGTATCCGCCCGACCATAAAGAGTCCGCGGTCATGGCGGCGCTCGCCATTGCGCAGGATGAAAAAGGCTGGCTCCCGCCGGAAGTGATGCAGGACGTCGCCGATTACCTCGGCATGCCCGCTATCGCCGTGCAGGAAGTGGCCACGTTCTACAATATGTACAACGTCAAGCCGGTCGGCAAGTACAAGATTACCGTGTGCACCAACTTGCCATGCGCCCTGTCGGGCGGCGAGCACGCCGGTCACTATTTGCAAGAAAAACTCGGCATCGGCTACCGCGCCACCTCGGCCGACGGCCAGTTCACGCTGGTCGAAGGCGAGTGCATGGGCGCGTGCGCCGATGCGCCGGTGATGCTGGTCAATAACAAGCGCATGTGCAGCCTGATGTCGGATAGCAAAATCGATGCATTGGTCGAGGAACTCAAGAAATGACATCGCTCCATTCACGTCACATCGACCCGGTCATCCTGGCCGGCCTCGACGGCCAGAACTGGCATTTGCAGGATTACGTGAACCGCGGCGGTTACTCCGCGCTGCGCCGTATCCTGGAAGAAAAAATCACGCCGGAAGCGATCATCGCCGAACTGAAAGCCGGTTCCCTGCGCGGCCGCGGCGGCGCCGGTTTCCCGACGGGCCTGAAGTGGAGCTTCATGCCACGCCAGTTCCCGGGCCAGAAATACCTCGTCTGCAATACCGACGAAGGCGAGCCGGGCACGTTCAAGGACCGCGACATCATTCGCTACAATCCGCACGCGCTGATCGAAGGCATGGCCATCGGCGCCTACGCGATGGGCATCACGGTCGGCTACAACTACATCCACGGCGAAATCTGGGCCGAATACGCGCGCTTTGAAGACGCACTGGACGAGGCGCGCGCCGCCGGCTTCCTGGGCGACAAGATCATGGGCAGCGAATTCAACTTCCAGCTGCACGCCGCGCACGGCTACGGCGCCTACATCTGCGGCGAAGAAACCGCGCTGCTCGAGTCGCTCGAAGGCAAGAAGGGACAGCCGCGCTTCAAGCCGCCGTTCCCAGCCTCGTTCGGCCTGTACGGCAAGCCGACCACGATCAACAACACCGAAACGTTCGCCGCCGTGCCGTTCCTGCTGAACATGGGTGGCGAGAAGTACGCCGCCATCGGCAAGCCGAACAATGGCGGCAGCAAGATTTTCTCGATCTCGGGCGACGTTAACCTGCCGGGCAATTACGAAGTGCCGCTCGGCACGCCGTTCGCCAAGCTGCTGGAACTGGCTGGCGGCATGCGCGGCGATAAAAAGATCAAGGCGGTCATTCCCGGCGGTTCGTCCGCCCCGGTGATCCGCGGCGACGTGATGATGAACACCGATCTCGACTACGATTCGATCGCCAAGGCCGGCTCGATGCTCGGTTCGGGTGCCGTGATCGTCATGGACGAGACGCGCTGCATGGTCAAGTCGCTGCTGCGCCTGTCGTATTTCTATTATGAAGAGTCTTGCGGCCAGTGCACGCCGTGCCGCGAAGGCACGGGCTGGATGTACCGCATGGTCCACCGCATCGAGCACGGCCAGGGCCGTCCCGACGACCTGGACATGCTCAACTCGATCGCCGACAACATCCAGGGCCGCACCATTTGCGCCCTCGGTGATGCGGCGGCGATGCCGGTACGCGCTTTCGTGAAGAACTTCCGCGAAGAATTTGAATATCACATCGAGCACAAGCACTGTCTGGTGCCCGCTTATATCTAAGGCCAGAGAACTCTCATGGTTGAAATTGAAATTGACGGTAAGAAGGTAGAAGTCCCACCGGGTAGCATGGTGATGGACGCAGCCAACAAGCTGGGCACCTACATTCCGCACTTCTGCTATCACAAGAAATTGTCGATCGCAGCCAACTGCCGCATGTGCCTGGTCGAAGTCGAGAAGGCACCGAAGCCTTTGCCGGCTTGCGCCACGCCGGTGTCGGCGGGCATGATCGTGCGCTCGAACAGCGAGAAGGCGGTACAGGCACAGAAATCCGTGATGGAATTCCTGCTCATTAACCACCCGCTCGACTGCCCGATCTGCGACCAGGGCGGCGAATGCCAGTTGCAAGACTTGGCGGTCGGCTACGGCAAATCGAACTCGCGCTACGAAGAAGAAAAACGCGTGGTTCCGCCGAAGGATGCCGGCCCGCTGATCTCGATGCAGGAAATGACCCGTTGCATCCACTGCACCCGCTGCGTGCGTTTCGGCCAGGAAGTGGCCGGCGTCATGGAACTGGGCATGCTGGGCCGCGGCGAACACGCCGAAATCACTTCCTTCGTCGGCAAGACCGTCGACTCCGAAGTGTCGGGCAACATGATCGACCTGTGCCCGGTCGGCGCACTGACCTCGAAGCCGTTCCGCTACAGCGCCCGTACCTGGGAACTGTCGCGCCGCAAATCGATCAGCCCGCACGATTCGCTCGGCACCAACCTGATCGTTCAGGTCAAGGGCGGCAAAGTCATGCGCGTTCTGCCGCTGGAAAACGACGGCATCAACGAATGCTGGATTTCGGATAAAGACCGTTTTTCGTACGAAGCGCTGGACAACCAGTCGCGTCTGACCAAGCCGATGATCAAGCAGGGCGGCCAGTGGGCCGAGACCGACTGGCAGACCGCGCTCGAATACGTGGCGCACGGCTTGCGCAACATCAAGCATGAGCATGGCGCCGACAGCATCGCCGCCGTCGCCACCGCGCATTCGACCGTCGAAGAGCTGCATTTGCTGCAAAAGGCAATGCGTGGCATCGGTTCCGAGAATATCGACTTCCGCCTGCGCCAGAGCGACTTCGCGCTGGACGGCCAGGTCACCCCATGGCTGGGCATGCCGATCGCCGAACTCTCGACGGTCAAGCGCGCCCTCGTCATCGGTTCGTTCGTGCGCAAGGATCACCCGCTGGTCGCCACGCGCCTGCGCGCCGCCGTCAAGAGCGGCGCCAAGCTGTCGCTGGTGCACGCGTCGGATGACGAACTCTTGATCCCGACCGCCAACAAGATCATCGCCGCGCCGTCCGACTGGCTCGCTGCCTTGTCAGGCATCGTTGCCGCTGTTGCCGCCGCCAAGGGCGTGGCCGCCCCAGCCGGTTTCGAGAATATTGAAGCCACCGACGCCGCCAAGGCCATCGCCGCCAGCCTGAACACCGGCGACGAAAACCTGCCGGGCGTGGTCTTGCTGGGCAACGCCGCCGCGCACCACCCGCAAGCGTCCGCGCTGCACGCGGCTGCGCAGTGGATCGCCGAACAGACCGGCGCCAAGTTCGGCTACCTGACGGAAGCTGCCAACACGGTTGGCGGCTACCTGGTGGGCGCCGTCGCCAAGAACGCCGCACCGGCCTTCTCGGTACCGAAAAAAGCCTATGTGCTGCTCAACGCCGAGCCTGAACTCGATTGCGCCAACCCGCAGCAAGCCCGCGCCGCTTTGGATGCCGCCGAAATGGTCGTCGTCATGTCGGCCTTCCAGCATGGTTTCGAGTACGCCGACGTGCTGCTGCCGATTTCGCCATTCAGCGAAACCTCGGGCACCTTCGTGAACTGCGAAGGCCGCGCGCAAAGCTTCAACGGCACCGTCAAGCCGCTCGGCGACACCCGTCCGGCATGGAAAGTGCTGCGCGTGCTGGGCAATCTGCTGGGCCTGTCCGGTTTTGAATACGACACCTCCGAAGCGATCCGCGACGAGCTGTTCGGCAAAGGCGTGACCGACCTCTCGGCCAAGCTGAACAACACCGGCAAGGCCGCCCTGAAGTCCGCGGCCTTCGGCACCAATGGTGCCCTCGAGCGCGTGACCGACGTGCCGATCTATTTCGCCGACGCCATCGCGCGCCGTTCCGAGCCGCTGCTGCGCACCGCCGACGCCAACGCGCCGCTGGTTACCTTGCCGTCGGCCCTGGCCGACAAGCTGGGCGTGCGCTCCGGCGCCAAAGTGAAGGTATCGCAGGGTTCCGGTTCGGCCATCCTCGTTGCCGGCATCGATGCGCGCCTGCCGGCGAATACCGTGCGTGTCGCCTCGGCGCACCCGGCTACCGCCACGCTTGGCGCCATGTTCGGTGCAATCACAGTTGAAAAAGCAGGGGAGGGGGTCTGATGGATCTGCCTGGAATGATTGATGGCATCAACGCCTGGGGCGCGACCAACATCGGCTACGCCTGGCCGCTGTTCTGGACCATGGCCAAGATCATGTGCGTCTTGCTGCCGCTGATGGGCCTGGTTGCCTACGCGACCCTGTGGGAACGCAAGCTGATCGGCTGGATCCAGATCCGCGTCGGTCCCAACCGCGTCGGCCCGATGGGTCTGCTGCAGCCGATCGCCGATGCGCTCAAGCTGCTCTTCAAAGAGATCGTGGTGCCGGCCAAGGCATCGAGCGGCCTGTTCGTGCTCGGTCCGATCATGACCATCATGCCGGCGCTGGCCGCCTGGGTGGTGGTGCCGTTCGGTCCTGGCGTGGCCCTGGCCGACGTCAATGCCGGCCTGCTGCTCTTGATGGCGATCACCTCGATCGAGGTGTACGGCATCATCATCGCCGGCTGGGCGTCGAACTCGAAATACTCGTTCATGGGCGCCATGCGCGCCTCGGCCCAGATGATTTCGTACGAAATTCCGATCGGCTTCGTGCTGGTGGTGATCCTGATGGTCTCGGGCAGCCTGAACTTCTCCGACATCGTCGCCGGCCAGAACATGGGCTGGGGCGTGGCGCACGGCGTCTCCATGCTGTCGTGGAACGTGTGGCCGCTGCTGCCGCTGTTCGTGGTCTACCTGACCTCGGGCCTGGCCGAATGCAACCGTTCCCCGTTCGACGTCGTCGAGGGCGAGTCGGAAATCGTGGCCGGCCACATGGTCGAGTACTCGGGCATGTCCTACGCCATGTTCATGCTGGCCGAATACGCCAACATGATCCTGATCGGCACCCTGGCTGCGATCATGTTCCTGGGCGGCTGGCACGCGCCGTTCGCCTTCATGGAAGTTGGCGGCGTGCTGGGCGGCTTCCTCGGCTTCTTCTGGCTGTTCGCCAAAGCCTTTGTGATTGTCTCGCTGTTCATCTGGGTTCGCGGCACCTTCCCGCGCTATCGCTATGACCAGATCATGCGCCTCGGCTGGAAGATTTTCATTCCGATCTGCCTGGTCTGGCTGGTCCTGGTCGCAGGCTGGATGCAGACATCCTGGAATATTTGGAAGTAAGGAAGAGATAATGGAACGAGTGAAAGACTTTTTCAGCAGCATGCTGCTGACCGAACTGATCAAGGGATTGGCGCTGACCGGACGCTATGCGTTCTCGCGCAAGATCACCGTGCAGTATCCGGAAGAGAAGACCCCGATGTCGCCGCGTTTCCGCGGCCTGCATGCGCTGCGCCGCTACCCCAACGGGGAAGAGCGCTGCATCGCCTGCAAGCTGTGCGAAGCGGTGTGCCCGGCCATGGCGATCACGATCGAATCGGAACAGCGCGACGACGGTTCGCGCCGCACCACGCGTTACGACATCGACCTGACCAAGTGCATTTTCTGCGGCTTTTGCGAAGAATCCTGCCCGGTCGACTCGATCGTCGAGACGCACGTGCTGGAATACCACGGCGAAAAACGCGGCGATCTGTACTATACGAAAGAGATGTTGCTGGCTGTCGGCGATCGCTACGAAGGCGACATCGCCGCCGCGCGCGCGGCCGATGCCCCTTACCGCTAGTCGTTAGCCAACGATGTATTTAGCAAATTCAATTGCAAGAACTCTGGGTTAGTTATGGAATTTAAAACTGTGTTGTTCTACGTGTTCTCGGCGATTATGATCCTCGCCGCGACCCGCGTTATCACCGCCCGCAATCCGGTCCACGCGGCACTGTTCCTGGTGCTGGCGTTCTTCAATGCGGCCGGCATCTGGATGCTGCTCAAGGCCGAGTTCCTGGCCATCGTGCTGGTGCTCGTGTATGTCGGCGCGGTGATGGTGCTGTTCCTGTTCGTGGTCATGATGCTCGATATTAATATGGACCGCATGCGGGAGGGCTTCTGGTCCTACCTGCCGCTGGCCACCGGCATCGGCGCGCTCATCGTGCTGGAAATGGCGGCGGTGCTGTGGCGCGGTTTCATGAAGTTCGAGCAGGAGGCCGAAACGGTCGGCGCGAACATCGGCGGCACCAAGGAATTGGGTTTGCTGATCTACACCAAGTACATTCTCGGCTTCGAGATCGCCGCGGCGATTCTGCTGGTGGCCATCGTGGCCGCCGTGGCGCTGACCCTGCGCCGCCGCAAGGATACCAAGGCCTTCAACCCGGGCGACGCCGTGCGCGTCAAGCGTAACGACCGCCTGCGCATCGTGAAGATGGCCACGGTCGACCAGCCCGCCCTCGACGCGGCATCGAAAGCGGCCGCGCTGGCGGCTGCCGAAGCCCAGGCCGCCGCCGCGCCCGACGTCGCTGCCGCCCCCAAGGAGACAAAATGACCTTATCGCTCGCACACTACCTGGTCCTGGGCGCGATCCTGTTCGCGATCTCGATCGTCGGGATCTTCCTGAACCGCAAAAACGTCATCGTCCTGCTGATGGCGATTGAATTGATGCTGCTGGCCGTGAATTTGAACTTCATCGCGTTTTCCCACTACCTGGGCGACGCGGCGGGACAAATCTTCGTCTTCTTCATCCTGACCGTGGCCGCCGCCGAATCGGCAATCGGCCTCGCGATCCTGGTGGTCATGTTCCGTAACCTGGACACGATCAATGTGGAAGACCTCGATACCCTCAAAGGCTAATCCGGTCCGTTTGGCGCTTACATTCATACTCGAATACATAACGATTAAGGTTCAACATGGCGGGGCAACTTCTTAACCCTAACGTCCTTCTTGCCGTACCACTGGCGCCGCTGGCTGGTGCTGTGATTGCGGGCTTGTTCGGAACAAAATTCTTCGGTAACCTGGTCGGCCGTAAAACGTCGCATACCGTCACGATTTTGGGCGTGCTGATCGCGCTGGTCCTGTCGGTGCAGACCTTGATGGCCGTGCTCGACGGCGCCAGCTTCAACGGCACCATCTATAACTGGATTACCGTCGGCACCTTGAAAATGGAAGTCGGCTTCCAGATCGATTCGCTGTCGGCGATGATGATGTGCGTGGTCACCTTCGTGTCGCTGATGGTGCACATCTATACCATCGGCTACATGGCCGAAGATGAAGGCTACAACCGCTTCTTCGCCTACATTTCGCTGTTTACGTTCTCGATGCTGATGCTGGTCATGGCCAACAACTTCCTGCAGCTGTTCTTCGGCTGGGAAGCGGTGGGCCTGGTCTCCTATCTGTTGATCGGTTTCTGGTACACCCGCCCGACCGCGATCTTTGCGAACATGAAAGCGTTCCTGGTCAACCGCGTCGGCGATTTCGGCTTCATCCTCGGTATTGGACTGCTGCTGGCGTACGCAGGTTCCATGAATTACACCGAAGTGTTCGCCAAAAAAGAAGCGCTTGCCCTGATGACCTTGCCGGGTTCGGACTGGATGCTGCTCACCGTTGCCTGCATCTGCCTGTTCATCGGCGCGATGGGCAAATCGGCCCAGTTCCCGCTGCACGTCTGGCTGCCCGATTCGATGGAAGGCCCGACCCCGATCTCGGCACTGATCCACGCCGCAACCATGGTTACCGCCGGCATCTTCATGGTGGCACGCATGTCGCCGCTGTTCGAGCTGTCGGATACGGCGCTGTCGTTCGTGCTGGTGATCGGTTCGATCACGGCGCTGTTCATGGGCTTTTTGGGCATCATCCAGAACGACATCAAGCGCGTGGTCGCTTACTCGACCCTGTCGCAGCTCGGCTACATGACGGTGGCGCTCGGTTCGTCCGCCTACTCGGTCGCCGTGTTCCACCTGATGACCCACGCATTCTTCAAGGCGCTGCTGTTCCTCGGCGCCGGCTCGGTCATCATCGGCATGCACCACGACCAGGACATCCGCAACATGGGCGGCCTGCGCAAGTACATGCCGATCACCTGGATCACCGCGCTGCTCGGCTCCCTGGCGCTGATCGGAACGCCATTCTTCTCCGGTTTCTACTCGAAGGACAGCATCATCGAAGCGGTGCACGCGACCCACATCTGGGGCGCTGGCTTTGCCAACTTTGCGGTGCTGGCCGGCGTGTTCGTCACGGCGTTCTACTCCTTCCGCATGTACTTCCTGGTGTTCCATGGCGAAGAGCGCTTCGGCAAGGCGCATGCGCATGACCATCATGCGCACGACGCCAAGCACGATGCGAAGCAGGCCAAGAAGAACGCGAAGAAGGACGCCAAGAAGGACGCCACCAAGCACGCTACGGCGCACGACGCCAAGCACGCCGATGCGCACGCACACGCGCACGACTCCGACGCGCACCACGAAGAGGCCGCGCACGACGACCATGCGCACCACGGCCTGGCCCCGGGCCAGAAGCCGCACGAGTCGCCGCTGGTGGTGACCCTGCCGCTGATCCTGCTGGCCATTCCATCGGTGATCATCGGGTTCCTGACCATCGAGCCTATGCTGTTCGGTAAATTCTTCGAGGGTGTGATCACCGTCGGCGACAACCACGGCGCCATGAAGGAACTGGCCGCAGGCTTCCATGGCCCGGTCGGCATGGTCATCCACGGTCTGCAAACCGCGCCGTTCTGGCTGGCCCTGTCCGGCGTGGCCGCAGCTTACTACTGCTACATGATCAATCCGCGTGTACCGGCCTGGTTCTTTGCCAAGTTCACGGCTGTCCATACGCTGCTGGACAACAAGTACTACATGGACAAGTTCAACGATGTGGTGTTCGCCGGTGGCGCGCGCCTGCTTGGCAACGGCCTGTGGAATATCGGCGACAAGGGCCTGATCGATGGCCTGGTCGTCAACGGAAGCGCGAAAGTGGTTGGCTGGTTCTCCTCCATCGTCCGTCTCGGACAGACCGGCTATATCTACCATTACGCGTTCGTGATGATCATCGGCGTGCTTGGCGCACTGATGTACTTCCTCCCGTTCTGGCACGCTTAATCAGACACGCAAAGACAACAAAACATGATGCAGTCTACGATTTCTAACTTCCCTCCGTATCTGAGCCTGGCGATCTGGCTCCCGATCGTCCTTGGCGCGGCCATTCTTGCGATAGGCCGCGACGACAAGCCGGGCATGACCCGGTGGATGGCGCTGATCGCTTCCATCGCCAGCTTCCTGGTGACGCTGCCGCTGATCCAGCACTTCGATAACGCCGCTCACGGCATGCAGTTCGTCGAAAGCACGCCGTGGATCGGCCGCTTCAACATCATGTACTCGCTGGCGATCGACGGCCTGTCGCTGTGGTTCGTGCCGCTGACGGCCTTCATCACCGTGATCGTCGTGATCTCGGCCTGGGAAGTGATCGAAAAGCGCGTGGCCCAGTACATGGGTTCCTTCCTGATCCTGTCGGGCCTGATGATCGGCGTGTTCTGCGCCATGGACGGCCTGCTGTTCTACTTCTTCTTCGAAGCGACCCTGATCCCGATGTTCATCATCATCGGCGTGTTCGGTGGCGAGAACCGCGTGTACGCGTCGTTCAAGTTCTTCCTGTACACCTTCCTCGGTTCGCTGTTGACGCTGGTCGCCATCATCTACCTGTACAACGTCTCGGGCGGCAGCTTCGACATCCTGACGTGGCACAAGCTGCCGCTGACGATGAAAGAGCAGATCTTCATCTTCCTGGCCTTCCTGATGGCGTTTGCCGTCAAGGTGCCGATGTTTCCGGTTCACACCTGGCTGCCGGACGTCCACGTCGAAGCGCCAACGGGCGGTTCGGCCGTGCTGGCCGCGATCATGCTCAAACTGGGCGCATACGGCTTCCTGCGTTTTTCGCTGCCGATCACCCCTGACGCATCGCACTACATGGGCGGCTTCATCATCACCCTGTCGCTGATCGCCGTGATCTACATCGGCCTCGTGGCGCTGGTCCAGAAGGACATGAAGAAACTGGTCGCCTATTCGTCGATCGCGCACATGGGTTTCGTGACCCTGGGCTTTTTCATGTTCAACCAGATGTCGGTTTCGGGCGGCATCGTGCAAATGATCTCGCACGGCTTCATCTCGGGCGCCATGTTCCTGTGTATCGGCGTTCTGTACGACCGCATGCACTCGCGCCAGATCGCCGACTACGGAGGGGTGGTCAACCGCATGCCCAAGTTTGCCGCCTTTATCGTGCTGTTCTCGATGGCCAACTGCGGCCTGCCGGCGACGTCCGGCTTCGTGGGCGAGTTCATGGTCATCCTGGGCGCCGTCGAATTCAATTTCTGGATCGGCATGCTGGCGGCGACCGCCCTGATCTTCGGCGCGGCTTACTCGCTGTGGATGGTCAAGCGCGTCGTCTTCGGCGCTGTCGCCAACAAGCACGTCGCCGAACTGACGGACCTGAACACGCGCGAATTCGTCATGCTCGGCATCCTGGCCATCGCCGTGATCGCCATGGGCCTGTACCCGGCGCCGTTCACCGACACGATGCAAACCTCGGTCGCGGACCTGCTCCAGCATGTCTCCGTGTCGAAACTGCCGCAATAAAGAAGACTATGATCCAGACTACGAATCCCAACCTGATCCCGGTTTACGCCGAAATCTTCCTGCTGGTCGCCGCTTCGGCCATCCTGCTGATCGACATGTTCCTCAAGGATGGCAAGCGCGTCCTGACCTACTGGCTGTCGCTGGCGGCACTGGTCGGCTGCGCCGCCCTGACTTACTCGGACTATGCGGCCGGCACCACGGTCTACACGTTCCATAACATGTTCGTGTCGGATCCGATGGCGAACCTGCTCAAGCTGTTCACCTACCTGGCCATCGGCATCACGCTGGTCTATTCGCGCACCTATGCGACCGAACGCGGCATGTTGTCCGGTAACCTGGGCGGCGAATTCTATGTGCTCGCGCTGTTCTCGATGCTCGGCCAGATGATCATGATCTCCGGTAACAACATGCTGATCATTTACCTGGGGCTGGAACTGATGTCGCTGTCGCTGTACGCCCTCGTTGCGCTGCGCCGCGATCACGCCGTCTCGACCGAAGCGTCGATGAAGTACTTCATTCTCGGCGCGCTGGCGTCCGGCTTCCTGCTGTATGGTATTTCGATGCTGTACGGCGCCACCGGTTCGCTCGACATCAATGAAATCTCGAAGGCGGCGGCATCGTCCACCGCCAACCTGAACATCCTGGTGTTCGGCCTGGTGTTCCTGGTGGCCGGCCTGGCGTTCAAGCTCGGCGTCGTCCCGTTCCACATGTGGGTGCCGGACGTGTACCAGGGCGCGCCGACCGCGGTGACCCTGCTGCTGGGCGGCGCGCCGAAACTGGCGGCGTTCGCGATCTGCATCCGCCTGCTGGTGGAAGGCTTGCTGCCGATGGCGATCGACTGGCAGCAGATGCTCATGGTGCTGGCCGTGCTGTCGCTGGCGATCGGTAACCTGACCGCGATTGCCCAGACCAACCTGAAACGGATGCTCGCGTATTCGACCATCGCACAGATGGGCTTCGTGCTGCTGGGCCTGCTGGCCGGCGTGGTCGCCAATCCGCTCGACGCCAACGCGATTCCCGACGCCAGCAATGCCGCTTCGGCCTACAGCGCCGCCATGTACTACTCGATCACGTATGTGCTGACCACGCTCGGTACTTTTGGTCTGATCATGATGCTGGCGCGTACCGGCTTCGAAGCGGAAGAATTGAACGACTTCAAGGGCCTGGCCAGGCGCAGCCCGTGGTTCGCGGCCGTCATGGCGATCCTGCTGTTCTCGCTGGCCGGCGTGCCGCCGATGATGGGCTTCGCGGCCAAGTTCGCGGTGCTCGAATCGGTGCTTTCGACCGGTGCCGTGTGGCTGACCGTGCTGGCGGTGATGTTCTCGCTGATCGGCGCGTTCTACTACCTGCGCGTGGTCAAGGTGATGTACTTTGACGAACCGCTTGATACCACCCCGATCGTGGCGCCGTTCGACATGCGCGCCGTGCTCTCGATGAACGGGATCGCGACCGTGCTGCTGGGAGTGTTCGCCGGTCCGCTGCTGGCCGCTTGCCTGAACGCGATGACGAAGACTATCGGTTCCTGATGGACGTGTCGGCATCGAGCTGGTTGGCCATCGCCCTGGCACTGGCGGCGGCCAACCTGCCGTTCATGAATGAACGGCTGTTCGGCTTTTTCCCGGTCGGGCGCGCGAGCGCCGACCAGGGGCCGGTCAAGGGCGGCTGGTGGCGCGTGCTGGAACTGGTGGTGCTGTATTTTGTCGTCGGCGCCATCGCCTATCTGCTGGAAGCGCGCATCGGCAACGTCTTTAGCCAGACCAAGGAGTTCTACATGATCACCGTGCCGCTGTTCGTGGTGCTGGCGTTCCCCGGCTTCGTCATGCGCTACCTGCGCAAGCGCCATCACTAATTCATCGGAGAGCGCATGGAGCCGAACCTGAACGAGGATCATCTGACAGAGCGCCGCATCGATGGCGAACTGGCCTACGAGGGCAGCTTTCTGAAGGTCTCGCGCGACCGCGTCAGCCTGCCCGACGGCGCCATCGCCACCCGCGAATACATCCGCCATCCGGGCGCCGTCGTCATCCTGCCGCTGCTGGACGACGGCCGGGTGCTGCTCGAACGCCAGTTCCGCTATCCGCTGGGGCGCGTCTTCATCGAATTCCCGGCCGGGAAAATCGATGCGGGCGAGGAGCCGCTCGCCTGCGCCAGGCGCGAGCTGCAGGAAGAAACCGGCTATACGGCGAGCGACTGGCAATTCATCAGCACCATCCACAACGCGATCGCTTACTCCGACGAGCACCTCGACCTGTTCGTCGCGCGCGGCCTCACCGCCGGCCAGGCGCGCCTGGACGAGGGCGAGTTCCTGGAGACCTTCAGCGCCACCGTGCCCGAGCTGCTCGAGATGGTGCGCAGCGGCCAGATCACGGACGTGAAGACCATCATCGGCGCCTTCTGGCTCGATAAACTCCTCGGCGGAAGCTGGCCGCCGGCTTGATCCGCCATGAAAATCCTGGCGTTCGTCCCCGCCTTGGCGCTTGCCATGCTCTGCTCGTCCAGCAGCTGGGCGGCGCGCAGCGCCTTCCAGGCGCAGTGCGAGGACGCGATGGACAAGGGGATTTCGGTGCTGCACTCGACCCCGAACGGCTACACCATCAATAACACGGTGTCCTTCCACGGTCTCACCGCCATGAAGCCGGGCGCGCCCGGTACCTTTGTGCTGGGGTTGACCCGCACCGAGTCGCGCTCGACGATTTCGCTCAAGGCGCCGATGCTGATCGATCCGGTCACCGGTTACGAGTGCGTGGCGCCGCGGATCACCGTCTCGCTGCTGTACAGCCCGGTAGTGGTGTACGTCGGACGCGAGTTTCGCCCGGGTTCTTGTGCATATCAGGAGATTCTTGCGCATGAGATGCGCCACCTCAAGACCTATCTCGACCATTTGCCGAAAGTGGAAGTAACGGTGCGCGCGGCACTGGCACGGCGCTTCACCGACAAACCCCTGTACGCGCCGCGCGGCCAGGCCATGGCCTTGCTGCAGCAGGAACTCAATACCGGCTGGGCGCCGTACATACAAAAAGAGATGGCCAAAGTAGACCCGCTACAAGCGGCCATCGACACGCCGCAAGAGTATGCGCGCCTGAGCAAAGTTTGCGCAGGTGAGGTACAGTCCCTTGTAAGACCGGCTAACCGAGACAGATGAAGACAGCCATGAAGCAGATCGCACCGCGCTATATTGCCCTGATCCCCGCCGCCGGCGTCGGCGCGCGCATGGCATCGAGCAGTCCAAAGCAGTATCTGCCCATCGGCGCCAAGCCGATGCTGCGTCATACGCTCGACGCCTTCGTGTCGAGCCCCCTGATCGCCCATACCTACGTCGTGGTCAGCGCGCACGACGCGTATATCGACGCCATTGTACCGTCCGGCGCAGCCACCGTGCTGCGCTGCGGCGGCGCCAGTCGCATGGAGTCGGTCCGCAACGCCCTGCGGGCGCTGGAGGGCGAGCTGCACGAACATGACTGGGTGCTGGTGCACGACGCGGCGCGGCCGGGATTGAACGCCGCGCTGATCGGCAAGCTGATCGACGCGGTCGGCGACGATCCGGTCGGCGGCCTCCTGGCCTTGCCCGTGGTCGACACCGTCAAGCGCGGCGGCGATCACGTCAGCACCGTCGCACGCGACGGCCTGTGGCTGGCGCAGACCCCGCAGATGTTTCGCTACAAGCTGCTGTGCGATGCACTGGCGGCGGCCACCGACGCCAGCGTCATTACCGATGACGCCAGTGCGGTCGAGGCCCTGGGCTTGTCGCCCAAGCTGGTTGAAGGACATCCCCGTAATTTAAAAGTGACGCTGCCGGCGGACATCCGGATCGCCGAGATGTACCTGGCCGCGCCTTAACCTGAAATGAGTGAGACCATGGCACTGGCATCCTACAATCCCACCCCGCCGTTCCGTGTCGGAACCGGCTACGACTGCCACGCCCTCGTCGAGGGCCGCAAACTGATCATCGGCGGGGTTGCAATCCCGCACCGCATGGGCCTGTTGGGCCATTCGGACGCCGACGTCCTGCTGCACGCGATCATCGATGCGATGCTCGGCGCGGCCGGCCTCGGTGACATCGGCAAGCATTTCCCGGACACCGACCCGATGTTCGCCGGCGCCGATTCGCGCACCCTGCTGCGCGAAGTGGCGCACCGCGTGGTCGCCACCGGCTATACCATCGGCAACATCGACGCCACCATCATCGCCCAGGCGCCGAAGATGGCGCCGCATATTGCGCAGATGATTTCGCGCATCGCCGAAGACATCGGCGTGTCGCCCCAGCAGGTCAACGTCAAGGCCAAGACCAACGAAAAGTTGGGCTACCTGGGGCGGGAAGAGGGCATGGCCGCCGAGGCGATCTGTCTGCTGATCAAGTCCGCCTCCGCGTAAGCATCGGCGGCGAGGCCCGCCGGGCCGGCGACCGGGAACCTTGATCGCCGTCAGGCGGGCCTGAAAACGCGCCCCTAGACTTGAGCTTGATTCAACAAGTTCAACCATGGGGAGAAAGATCATGAAATCCGCACTATCGGCCCTCGCCGCCGCCCTGGCGTTCGCCAGCGGCCCGGCGCTGGCGCAGGTATTCGTCAACACCAGCCAGCAGGGCAGCGGCAACAAGAGCCATGTCGAGCAGCGCGAGAGCAAGGACCATGCCCAGGTTACCGTGACGCAAATCGGTACCGACAATGTCATCGGCGACTCGGCCTTGGGTGAAAGTGGCATTGTCCAGATCGCCACTGTGGCGGGTGTGAACGTTCGTCAGGAAGGCAGGGCGAACTACGCCAACATCCTGCAGGACCATACGGACCGCAGCGACAACAACATGCTCCAGATCGGCCAGGGTAATGTGGCCGTGTTCAGGCAGGACAATGCGAACAGTTCAACCCTGACCCTCGAACAGCGCGGCAGCGCCAACTACACATCCATCAACCAGAAGGACATTCCCACCTTCGCGGTGCGCGCGCGCCAGAGCGGTGCGGATAACCGGATCGTGGTGCAGCATTACTTTTCGGGATACGGCGGACCGGACGTCGAGCAGGCCGGCAGCGCCAACAAGGTACTCATCGACCAGTCCGAAGCCGCCTATTCCTTCGTCCGGGTCGACCAGGCCGGCACGATGAACGACGCCTACGTGCGCCAGAACGGCACCACCTTCACGGTGAACCAGTCGATCGTGCAACGGGGCGAGCGCAACGTCGCCCGCGCCGATGAAAGCGGGCAGGTCAACGGCTCGACCATCGTCCAGACCGGAAACGAGAACCTTGCCTCGGCGACGTCGACCTTGAACGGCAGCGTATCGGAGATCGTCCAGACCGGCAGCTACAACCGCGCCACCGCAGTGCAGAATGGCGCGCTCAGCTGGACGACCGGCAACTTCTCGAGCATCACGCAAACCGGCAACGCCTTCACGGCCAGCGTGCTGCAAAACGGCAGCGGCAATGTCAGCATCATCAACCAGCGCTGATCTCGAACACCAGGCAAGTTGTCGTCGCAAAGGCGTACAGCTTGCCATTGGCATCGGTGATGCGCGCTTCGGCCACGCCGACCTGGCCCCCCCACGCTGACCACCGTCGCCTCGGCCCGCACCGGCCCGGTCGTATCGGTCATCGCGCGGAGATAGTTCACCTTCAGCTCCAGGGTTGTGTATCCCTTGCCGGCCGGGAGCATCGTGTGGATCGCGCAGCCGAGCGCGGTGTCGAGCATGGTCGCCTCGTAGCCGCCGTGCACCACGCCGCTCGGATTGTAGTGCGCCTGCTCCGGGGTTCCCTGGAATACCGTCCGGCCGGGCTCGACCGAAATCGGCAGTATCCCCATCAAGTGCGCGATCGGCGCCGGGGGCAGGGCGCCGCTGCCGATGCCTTCCAAAAATTCCATGCCGCTGCTGCTACGCAAGGTGGCGCGGTCCGCCACGCCCGGCGCGGCCAGTCTGGCGCGCATTGCAGCGGCCTCATCCAGCCATTGCTGGCGTTTGTCTTGCTGTTCCATGATCATCCTTTTGCTTGATGGTTAAAAAGCCGGGAGAGGCGCACACGGCGCGTGACTTGTAATATACTTCAAACAATCAGTGTAACTGCACCTATTTCCGCAACACCACGATATGACCGATCCGATTGAAAAACCGCTGGGCTGTACCTGCTTCAAGCTGCGCAAGCTCACGCGCGCCATGTCGCGCGTGTACGACCACCACATGGCCACCGTGGGCCTGAAGACCACCCAGTACAGCGTGCTGGCCAACGTCGCGCGCGAGGCGCTGCCGGTGGCCGAGCTGGCCGAACGCCTCGGCATGGAACGCACCACGCTCACGCGTAACCTCAAACCGCTGATGGAGGCCGGCTGGGTCGTCGCGCGCCCCGGCGCCGACAGCCGCCAGCGCATCGTCACCATCACCGAGGCCGGGCAGCAAAAACTTGCCGAATCCTACCCGGTGTGGTGCGGCGCCCAGCGCGCCTTCGAACAACTGGTCGGGCGCGAGGCCGTGCGCGCCCTGCACACCCAACTTGACTCCACGCTTGCCCAATTAACGCCATTGATCGAGGACCTGCCCCATGCCCACCCAGAATGAGATGACGCCGCGCGCCGCGTGGCTGCTGATCCTCGCCGCCTCGGCGATTTTGATGATCACGATGGGCGCGCGCCTGACCACCGGCTTGTTTCTCTCGCCGATCAACACCTCGACCGGGCTGGGAGTGGCATCGATCAGCTTCGCCATGGCGATCGGGCAGTTCGTGTGGGGCGCGGCGCAGCCGGTGTTCGGCGCCGTGGCCGACAAATGGGGCTCGGCCAAGGTCATCATCCTGGGCGCCGTCATGCTTGCCGCCGGCATGGCGGCGACGCCGTTCGTGTCCTCGCAGTGGGGCTTGATGCTGACCATGGGCTTGCTGACGGCGGCGGGGGCGGGCGCCGGCAGCTTCTCGATCCTGATCGGCGCCACCGCGCAGCGCTTGCCGGCCGCGCGCCGTCCGTTCGCGGCCGGCTTCATCAACGCCGGCGGCTCGTTCGGCCAGTTCGTGTTCGCACCGCTGATGCAGGCGATCATCAACAGCGCCGGCTGGATTGCGGCGATGCTGACCATGGCCGCGACCACCTTGCTCACCATTCCCCTGGCTTGGCCGCTGCGCAAGGGCGCCGGGCTGGCGAAGGCCGATCCGGCTGTCGTGGCGCCGCCCAAGCCGCTTGATGCACCCGGCATCGGCCTGGGCGCGCAGATCAAGATCGCGCTGCGCGACCGCAGCTACCTGTGCCTGCATGCCGGCTTTTTCACCTGCGGCTTTCACATCGCCTTCCTGGTCACGCACCTGCCGGGCGAGGTCGCCCTGTGCAGCCTGCCGGCAGGCGTGTCGGCCAATGCGCTTGCGCTGATCGGCTTATTCAACATCGCCGGCAGCCTGACAGCGGGCGCGCTGTCGACCCGCTACCGCATGAAGTCCCTGCTGGCCCTGATGTACGCTAGCCGCGCGGTGATCGTCATCGCCTACCTGCTGGCGCCGAAGACGCCCATGACCTTCTACGTATTCGCCGGCGCGCTCGGCTTCACGTGGCTGGCGACGGTGCCGCCGACGGCGGGCCTGGTCGGCAAACTGTTCGGCATGCGCTACCTGTCCACGCTGTTCGGCCTGACCTTGCTGTCGCACCAGGTGGGCGGCTTCTTCGGCGCGTGGCTCGGCGGGCTCTCGTTCGTGGCCTATGGCGACTTTACCTGGATGTGGTACGCCGACATCGTGCTCGCGCTGGCCGCGGCCCTCATCAACCTGCCGATCCGCGAAGCGCATGTCGTTCGCGAACCGGCCCTGGCAGCGAAAGCATAAGCATGGCACGCGATACCTGGGCTTACCGCGACGTGGCGGTCGAATCGTATGAAGATGCGCGCACTGGCGCCTTGCGCATCCGCCCGATGGCGGGGCAGGCCTTTGCCCCCAGCCTGCGCGTGCAGTGCGCGCGCGCGCTGGCGGATCCGGCGCTGCATCCGGCCGGCACGCGCTTCCTGCTGTCGGCCAAGCTGACCGACCGCCTGGGTGGCACGCCGTTTTTGTATGCGTGGCATGGCGACCCGGTGGTCGTTTTGAGCGCCGCGCAGGCAAAGAAATTCCTGGCCGAGTTCCGGCGCGGCAGGATTTAGCGATGGAGTTGCTTGAGCAACTGGCCGCGCTCGAAGAGGATGTCGGTCGCTACGACGACATTGAGTTTGGCAGCGAGGAAGAGGGCGCGCGCGCCAACCGCCGCCTGAAGCTGCGCATGCGCGACCTGATCGTTGCGGCGCATGGAGCGGGGCAGGTGCGGGTGCTGGAGCAGGCGCTCGATCTGCTGTCCGCGAACACTGGCTGCGCGGACGACCACGCGCTCTTCCTTGAGATTGGCGGGGAGCTGACAGGGCGCGGCATCGTCGACGAAGCGCGCATGGCGGCGTGCCTGCGCAACGCACCTGTCAACCGCTGGCTATAAGGTCCCGATTCGAGGCATCGCCGGGTTTTGCCTTCTTACGATGCCAGACCTTTCAAGTGATCCTGGAATTCCTCGATGTTTTTATCGATGACGATTTCATCACCAAAATAGGAATTTGCTGCTCCCAGGCTCAACGGCCGAATTTCCAGTGCGGACGGGTTTTTATAATCGAACTTCAGATCGTAATTTTTCTCGCTATCGACCGTGGCCACGATGACGACAGGCCGCTCCCGCCCCTCGCTCACCATCTCGTCGGATAACTTCTCGGCGAGCTTCTCCAGCGTGGTCTGATATGTCATTTCCAGTTGTGCGATACCCTGAAAATAGTCCAATTCCCTGTTTTTCCGATACAGCCATTCGGAGCTGGTGGTCCCTCCGCCAGGACTGGCAAAACGGAAATAGGTGGCATCCCAATCGAGCTTGGTCAGCGCCATGAATTCCAGCAGTACGCCGGCCATTTCCCGCACTACTTCATCTTTTTTACTCATGATGCCTATCCCGGTTAAAAAATGCGTAGAAAAATCATACTGCACAATGCGCTTGCGGCTCATGAAATAGTGTCGGCACGCTGCAGATAGTCCCGGTAAAAGTCGATGAACGCGCGTACCCGCGCCGGTGCCTGGCGTCCCGGCGGCAGCACGGCGTACATGCCACCGCGCGGCAGCGACCATGGCGCCAGCAGTTCGACCACGGTGCCGGCCTTGAAGCTCGCGCGCAGCGTTTGCCCTTCCATTACCGTCACTCCGGCGCCTTGCTCGATCAGCGCCAGCAAGGCGGCCGGCGAATCGACCTGGATGCGCGACGCCGTCTGCACCACAGTCTGGGCGCCGTCGGCCCCGGTGAAGGTCCAGGTGTGCGGGGTGCGCATCAGCGACAGCGCCACCCAGTCGTGCTGGGCCAGGTCCTGGGGCGTGGCCGGATAACCGCGCCGCTGCAAGTACGACGGCGCCGCCACCACGTGCTGGGTGAATTCGCCGAGCTTGATGGCGCGCTGGGTCGAGTCGCGCAGCCAGCCCATGCGAAACGACAGGTCGATGCCTTCGGCGATCATGTCGGCCACCTTGTCGGCGGTGCGCAGGTCGACCGTGATGCGCGGGTGGCGCGCCATGAACTGCACCAGCGCCGGGCCGATGGAGTGGGCCACCTGCAGCGCCGTGGTGGAGATGCGCAGCATGCCGGATAGCTCGCCCTGGTCGCTGCCGGCCTGCGCCAGCGCGTCGGACAGGGCGCGCAGCAGCGGCTGGCATTGCGCGTGCAGCGCGCGTCCGGCATCGGTGGGTGCCACCTGGCGCGTGGTGCGGGTGAATAGCGACACACCCAGCTGGCGCTCCAGGCGCGCGATCTGCACGCTGATCCTGGCCTTGGCCACGCCCAGCCGGTCCGCCGCAGCGGTAAAACTGCCCGCCTCGGCGACGGCGTCGAAGATAGTCAGGCTGTTCAGGTCGATCTGATCGAGAGGCGTCATCGGGATTGATAAGGAATTGAGATCAATCCATTATCAACCATGCGAGGTTGGCGATCAATCGCCACCGGCGGCGCACGCTGCCGGCCGGCTGGATCAGCCGCTTACGGCTGTGCGTCCCTTGGCTGAAGCTGCCACGTGACCCTACCGACTTCCTGTTTCCTCCACAACTGCCGCACGTAAATCTGGTAGGCCTGGTCGCGGTTCTCTTCAGGAATCTGGACCAGCAGCCGGAACGGCATGCGCGACCTGGCGGGGAACAGGACGTAGCCAAAGTTGGTGCGCATGCTTGGACTGACCGAAATCAGGGCGACCCGGCGTTTGTCGTCGATGATGGCGTCCGCCGCCAGTTGGCTCGCGTGCAGCATGCGGAAGAATACCAGCGGCATTTCCAGGAGGACCGCGGCGCCCTGCGGGAGTCTGGCGACGATTTCCAGCGCCATCTCGCGGCCCCTGTCAGGGGCGCCCGGTGCAAGAAACGGCAGCGCCTTGAAGCCGGGCGCCGATGGATCTTGCGCATCGGGCTCGTTGTCCTCGACATTGAAGTTGCGCCAGGTGACGTTATTGTTCGCCCGGATGTAGGTGATGAAATTTTCTCAGACAAGAAAGTCGGCGCGGCGCGGGGCCGGGTCGGCGGCGGTGCCGATCAGCGCGACAAAACAATAGTGCCCCGGCGCCGGGATCGCCGCCTTGGGCCAGACCAGGGCAGGGGACACGGTCAGCAGGTCGCCAGCCGGCACCAGCGGCAGGGTGACGCTGCCGATCCGCGTCCACAGGTTCGGGGTCACCAGGGTGGCGACAGGAGCCCAGAACACGGTCGCCACGACGTTGGTGGCGGCCGTCCCGCCCCGGTTCCTGACCCGCACATAGATGTAATTGTCCTGGCCCCTTGCCGCCGGCATGCTGAGCGCCACGCTTTCGGCCACTGCACTGGCGGCGCCGAATTCGAACTGCGGATCGGGTGAGACAGTGCGCCTGAGGAAGACGTCCGGGCTGGCCGACACCGCGTCGGCGTGCGGCTCGCCGGTGTCGCCGATGAAGTCGCGCAGATAGATGTCAGGGGCGACGTTGAGGACGTCGTTGAAAATCCTGCGCAAATCCGGCATCACCCTGATCTGCGTCGTTTCGGCCGGCGAAGCCCGGGTCCCCCTCGCCATATCGCTCAGGATGGCGCGCATCTGCAGGGGGCCGAAGCGCGGTTGCGGCGGCACCTGCGCTGACGCGCCGCCCTGTACCGCCAGGGCGGCGCCAGCGATGATGGCCGAGGCGCCGGAGGTGCCGGCGAAGCTGCTGGTGTAGGCGTTAGTCACGCTGCCTGGTACCGAGTCGAGGGTGGTGATGCTCTCGCCCCAGGCGTAGCAGTCGACGCGCCTGCCGTGTGGCGCATAGGGCTGGCGCGTATGCGGCGCGGCCGCGCTGGCAGCGGTGACCATGATGGCGCCCGAATCGCGAAAGTCGGGATTGGCGTCGTCGCGGTTGAGGATCGCCTTGCCTTCCAGGGTCGTGTAGGTATCCATGTTCAGCTCGGGCGTGGCGCCGTTGTCGGTCCCGTTGCCGCCGGCTTCGATCACGATGATGCCCGTTGCCGTGGCCAGGCGGATCGCTTCGAACTCCGCGTCATAGGCTTCGATCGGCCCGAGCATGGAGGTGCCGTTGAGGTAGACCTGCGCCTCGATCAGCAGCACGTCGCCGAAACTCAGGTTGGCGATGGCGACGAGGATGGCATCGGCGCGCGTGCTGCCGTAAAAGGAGACCACATCCGCATCGGCCTTCGGCACGATACCCACGCAGCCGATCGCGTTGTCCACGGCGCAGATGGTGCCAAGGACAGCGGTGCCGTGGAAGCGGTGCGGATCGTAGATGTCGCCGTGCAGCAGCGTGATCGCGTGCGCGGCCAGGTCTTCGTGTTCCAGCGTCCAGCCGGCCTCCAGGTCGATGAAGCGCTGGCCCGCGCCGTCGCCGCCGGGCAGGGTCCATGCGTATTCGGCGTCGATCCCGTCCGGCGCCGGGTCCAGGTAGCCTTGATTGGCCCGTTGCGGGTCATCCGATGGAATGACGGGAGGCGGCCCGGCCCTGTCGATGTAGGCGGTTTGCACGCTGTTCCAGTTCAGCAGCGTCTTGGCAAGTGCGACCATATCGGTATCGCCAGGCGCATCGATGTAAAAGAACGTGCTGAAGTCGGCTGGCTTGTAGGAGGTGTCCAACTCGAGCGCGCGTGTTGTGACGGCGCCCAGTTGCTTGTTTCTTACCTCGCTGCTAAACACCGGGGTGACCGTGATACCCGGAAATTGGTCGAGCAGATTGCTCCACGATCCCAGGCCGGTCTGTTCGATCTGGTCGCCGAGGTTGCCCGTGTCGTCGAGTCGCGCTCCTTCCCGAAAACGCACCACCACCCGTGGGCGGCCGAAAGCAGGGTCATTCGGCCTGCCTTGCAGGTTGTCTTGTTTGTCCATCATATTCTCCTGTAAATGCCGCCCATTGCGGCCGCTGCACGGAGGCTGTCCGCCCGGTGGCACCAGGGGCCACCTGGCGTACAAGACTTGGAGGGGGAACATCACTCGCAAAGCGCACCCGGATCGCAGCCCTGTGCTTCATCAGCACTGTCTTGCATCGTCGGCTTTGTGCATGTGCCCGGCTTTGTGACGTCGCAAACCGGGTGGCGATTGATCGGTGGGCGCCACCTAGCCGGTCCGCCGCGGCGGTAAACTGCCCGCCTCGGCGACGGTATGGAAGATGGTCAGGCTGTTCAGGTCGATCTGATCGAGAGGCGTCATCTGGATTGATAAGGAATCGAAATCAATTCCTTATCAACCATGCGCAGCCGGCCCGACGCCCGAGCCGGCCGGATCAGCCGTTGACCGCTACTAGCTCTTTGGCTGAAGCTGCCATGTAACCCTCCCGACTTCCTGCTGTTGCCACACCTGCCGCACGAAAATCTGGAAGGTCTGGCCACGGTTCTCCTCGGGAATGCGAACCAGCAGCCGGAACGCCATGCGCGACTTGGCGGGGAACAGCACATTGCCCAGGCGGATGGGCATGTTTGGATTGAGTGCGATCAAGGCGACACGGCGGTCCTGGTCGATGACGGCGTTACCGGGCGCCAGCTGGCGCTCGCGCAGCATCTGCAGGAAAACCAGTGGCACTTCCAGGGCAAGAGCTGTGCCGGGCGGCAGCCTGCCGACAATCTCCAGCGCCATCTCGCGGCCCTGGTCGGGCGCACCCGGCGCCAGAAATTCGAGCGCCGGGGCATCAATCAGTTCCACCTCATAAGGCACGACGTTGAAATTGCGCCAGGTGACGTTATTGTTCGCCCTGATGAAGGTGGTGAAGTTGTCCCAGACGAGGAAGTCGGCGGGGGCCGGCGCCGGGTCGCCAGCACTGCCGATCAGCGCGACAAAACAATAGTGGTTGGGAGCCGGGATCGCCGCTGCCGGCCAGACGATGGCGGGCGACACGGTCAGCAAATCGGTGGCCGGCACCGATGGCAGGGTGGTGCTGCCGACCAGCGTCCACAGGTCAGGGGTCACCAGGGTGGCCACCGGTGACCAGAATACGGTGGCCGTCACTGCGGTGGCGGCCGCTCCGCCGCGGTTTTTCACCCGCACATAGATGAAGTTGTCGTGGCTCGGGTTGGCTGTCGAGCCCAGATCCAGGCTGTCCGCCAGGGTACTGCTGGAGCCGAACTCGGCCTGCGGATCGGCGGAAGCGCTGGCACGGATGAACACGTCCGGACTGGCTGAAATCGCGCCGCCGTGCGGGTCGCCCGTGTCGCCGACGAAGTCGCGGATATAGATGTCGGGCGTGACGCCCAGGACTTCATCGAAAATCTTGCGCAAGTTGGGCATCGCCCCGATGCGCGTCGTTTCGGCGGGCGACGGCAAGGTTCCCCGGGCTGTATCGCTCAGGATATCGCGCATCTGGCGCGGGCTCAGGCGCCCGCTGGCGGGCGACTGCGCTACCGCGCCGCCCTGGACGGCGAGCGCCGCGCCAGCGATGATCGCCGCAGCGCCGGAGGTTCCGCCGTATCCGGTGGTGTACCCGCTGGTCAGGCTGCCGGGAATCGAGTTGAGTGTGGTAATACTCTCTCCCCACGCATAGCAGTCGATCCGCTTGCCGTGTGGCGCAAACGGCAGCCGCGTATGCGGCGCAGCCGCACTTGCGGCCGTGACCATGATCGCGCCCGAATCGCGGAATTCTGGATTGGCCTCATCGCGGTTAAGGATGGCCTGGCCCGACAAGGTGGTGTAGGTATCCATATTCAGGGCCGGCGGCGAGCCGCCGGTCCCGTTGCCGCCCGTTTCGATCACGATGATGCCCAGCGCGGTGGCCAGGCGAATCGCTTCGTAATCCGCGTCGTAGGCTTCGATCGGCCCGCGCACCGGGGTACCGTTCAGGTAGACCTGCGCCTCCAGCAACAGCACTTCGCCGAAGCTTTGGTGGGCGATGGCGGCGAAGATGGCGTTCGGCCGCGTACTGCCGTAATGTGAGACGACATCGACCGAGATCTCCGGCACGATCCCCACGCAGCCGACCGTATTGTCAACAGCGCAGATGATGCCGAGAACAGAGGTGCCGTGCCTGCGCATCGTGTCGTCGATAAATCCGTGCAGGAGCGTGGCCCCGTGCGCCGCCAGGTCTTCGTGGTCCAGGGTCCAGCCGCTCTCGAGGTCGACCAGGCGCTGGCCCACGCCGTCGCCGCCAGGCTGGCCCCACGCGTATTCCGCATCGATGCCGTCCGGCGCCGGGTCGAGGTAGCCCTGATTGACGCGCTCCGGGTCATCCGATGGATTCACGGGAGCCGGCGCGGCATGGTCAATGTAGGCCGTTTGCACGCTGGGCCAGCGCAGCAGCGTCCTGGCCAGGGCGACCAGATCGATGTTGGCAGGCGCGTCGATATAATAAAACGCCCCGAAGTTGGCCGGCTTGTAAGTGCGGTCCATCTGAACCGCGCGCTGGATCAGTTCCTCCAGCTCGTTGCCCTTGATGAGGGTAAACACCGGGCTGATCGTCAGGCCCGGAAATTGCCCGAGCAGTTTCTTCCACGACCCAAGATTGGACCGGTCGATCTGCTCGCCCAGGTCGCCCGTCGGATCGAGACGGGTGTTCTCGTGAAAACGCACAACGACCCGCGCGCGGTCGTACTGGCCGCCCGGCCGGCCTTGCAGTTTGGATTGATTGCCCATCACACGCTCCTGTAAATGCCGCGCATTGCGGCCACTGCACAGAGACTGTCCGGCCGGACGCGACCCACGTACAGTCGTGCTGGTAAGGAGCGACCGGCGTTACTCGCCGCATCGCGTCCGGCTGGACCGCTGCTTGGGCGCCGCTCCTTTTTACAAACCCATGAGGTCGTTCGTCCGTGCGGCAAGGTGGGCCGCCTGGCGAGCAACATGATGGAAGAGGAGCATCATTGGCTGAGCATCCGGATCGCATCCGTCGCTTCGTTAATAGTGATTAAATGGTCTGCCTTGTAGGCCCGCTCACTTTATGCCGTCGCAACGCTGGTAAGGATTGTCCAAGCGGTCGCATTGATTAGAATTTGGTAACAATGAATTATTTCAATCGACGTTTATCGAATCAATGCTTGCTGTCATCATGTATCTCATCCAAACAACAGCAGGAGTTTCGCAATGAACATCGTACTGATCGGCGCCACCGGATTCATCGGCACAGCCTTGCTTAATGAAGCCCTGAACCGCGGCCATGCGGTCACCGCACTGTCGACCCGTCCGGACAAGCTGGCCGCGCGCGAGCGCCTGCAGGCGCGCGCGGCGGACGTGATGGACGTCGCCGCGCTGACCGCGCAACTGGCCGGCGCCGATGCCGTGTTGTCGGCTTTCAGCGGCCATGCGCAGGGCGACGTGCAGGCTTACTACCTCACCGGCGCACGCAACATCGTCGCCGCCGTCAAGGAAGCGCGCGTGCCACGCCTGCTGATGGTTGGCGGCGCCGGTTCGCTGGAAGTGGCGCCGGGCGTGCAGCTGCTCGACACGCCGGGCTTTCCGGAGGCGTACCGCGCCAGTGCCGAAGGCGCGCGCCAGGCGCTCGCGCTGCTGCGCGCACAAGCCTCGCTCGACTGGACCATGCTCAGCCCCGCCGCCATGATTTCGCCCGGCGAGCGCACCGGCGTGTTCCGCCTCGGCGGCGACGCACTGCTGCTTGACGCCGACGGCAACAGCGCCATTTCGGTGGAAGACTACGCGGTGGCCATGATCGATGAACTGGAACACCCGGCGCATAGCCGCCAGCGCTTCACGCTGGCTTACTAAGTACCCGCTCGACGGGGTGTTCGGGAAAGTGCACACGGTGCTGTAAAAATTGTTAAGATTTACAATTGCTCCACCGCCGACCAACCGACCACCCCCGAAAGGACCGCCATGGCTTCAAGAAAAATCGCTGTCATCATTGGCAGCTTGCGCAAGGATTCGTTCAACCGCAAGGTCGCCAAGACGCTGATGCTGCTGGCGCCGCCCACCTTGGACATGGAGATCGTCGAGATTGGCCAGCTGCCTCTGTACAACCAGGACGACGACGCCGCGCCGCCGCCGGTCTATACCGAGTTCCGCGACAAGCTCAAGGAATTCGACGGGGTCCTGTTCTGCACCCCGGAATACAACCGTTCGATGCCCGCCGCGCTGAAGAACGCGATCGACGTCGGCTCGCGTCCCTACGGCCAGAGCGCGTGGGGCAGCAAACCGTGCGCCGTGGTCAGCGTCACGCCCGGCGCGCTCGGCGCGTTCGGCGCCAACCATCACCTGCGCCAGTCGCTGGTGTTCCTGAACATGCCCACCATGCAGCAGCCTGAAGCCTACCTGGCCAATATCGGCAGCCAGTACGAGGGCGAGAACCTCACCAACGACAGCACCAAGGCCTTCCTGCAAAAGTTCATCGACGCGTTCGCGGTCTGGGTCGAACGTCACGCCGACTGAACCCGGGACGCCGCGATGATACATATCCGTGAGATCGACCACGTGGTGTTGCGCGTGGTCGACCTGGAAGCGATGATCGGCTTTTACCGCGACGTGCTTGGCTGCGCGATCGAGCGGCGCCAGGACCACATCGGCCTGGTGCAACTGCGCGCCGGCCGTGCGCTGGTCGATCTGGTGCCGGTGGACGGCAAGCTGGGGCGGGCCGGCGGTGCGGCGCCCGGGCGCGAGGGGCGCAATATGGACCATGTGTGCTTTCGGGTTGAACCGTTCGATGCGCAGGCGATCCGGACTCATTTGACTGCATGCGGCGTCACGCCCGGCGCGCTCGAATCGCGCTACGGCGCCGAAGGGGAGGGACCGTCGATCTACCTGGACGACCCCGAAGGCAATACCGTCGAGCTTAAGGGGCCGGCCTGGCCGGGCTGATCGCGCACGACGATGACGAATAATTCCACGCCGGCGGCGGACATCGCTCCGCACACGCCGCCTGCCTACGGCAAGCCCGACACCGGCCTGCGGCGGCGCATCTACACGATTATTTTTGAAGCCGACACGCGCACCGGCAAGACGTTCGACGTGCTGCTGGTGGCGCTCATCCTGCTCAGTATCGTGGTCGTCCTGCTCGACAGCGTGCCATCGGTGGTGGCCCGTTTCGGGCGCCCGCTCAACGTGATGGAGTGGACGTTCACGCTGCTGTTTACGGTCGAATACATCGCGCGCCTGTGCTGCGTGCGCCATCCGTGGCGTTACGCGACCAGCTTTTTCGGCGTGATCGACCTGATATCGGTACTGCCGACCTATTTTGCGCTGCTGGTGCCGGAAGCGTCGGCCTTCCTCGACATCCGCATCCTGCGGCTGCTGCGCATCTTCCGCATCTTCAAGCTCACGCTGTACATCACCGAATACATCCGGCTTGGGCGCGCCCTGCGCGCGAGCGGGCGCAAGATCCTCATTTTCCTGTCGGTGGTGATGATGGCGGTGCTCATTCTGGGGACGGTGATGTACGTGGTCGAAGGTCCGGAAAACGGCTTCACCAGCATTCCGATGGCGATGTACTGGGCCACCGTGACGATGACGACAGTCGGCTACGGCGACATTACCCCGCAGACGACCCTGGGACGCATCATCGCTTCGTTCATGATGCTGCTGGGGTGGGGCGTGCTGGCGGTGCCGACCGGGATCGTGACGGCGGAAATGACATCGCAGCGGATGAACTGGAAGCCGACCACCCGGACGTGTCCCTCGTGCCTGAGCGAAGGGCACGAGCCGGAGGCGAAGTACTGCAAGGATTGCGGGGAAACCTTGCCGGCGTATGAGTACGACAAATCCTGACGCCAGGGGGCCGCGCACTCTGGTTCACGCACTTGATCTGTAACAAAGCCGCCGCGCCTGCGGTGCGCATCCGCGTCGCCCTTTATTTGTTGGCGACGAACAATCAATCGCGTGCACGCTCTTTCTAGCCGCAAACAACAGCGGCCTCCCGGAGGAGGCCGCTGTTGCTGCAAGCAGCCTTTTTTGATGCGCTGCACAACACTGACGCGGTGCACGGGACGATGGTTCAGGCCGCCGCGCTGGCGGCGGGCGCGTCCTTGCCGATCCAGTAATTGAACTGGCCGAAGGTGGGCAGCAGTTCCGCATCGCGGGCGTCGAAGAAATCCTGGATCATTTGCCGGTAGGCGCCGCGCCGCGAGAACTGGGCATGGGTGGCGCTGTAGCGCTCCACCGCCGCGTGAAAGGTGCGGCGGATGCCATCGTCGGCGTTCAGGCCCGGATGGCTGCCCGATTTGCGCGGCCGGCCGCGCTTGACGTTGGCGCTGGAACCGCGCGTCTTGCCCGGCGCGCCGGAGTTTTTATAGTCCGGCAGCAGCGCATCCGGATGCTGGCCGCGCTCCCAGTAACGGCGCAGATAGCGGTAGACCGATGGATGCGACACCCCGTGCAGCGCGCTTTGCGCCATCACCAGGCGCCCGCGGTGGCGCGCCTGGTAGATCGCCGGTTCGTCGGCGACCAGCACCTGCACCACGGCCCAGGCCCGGTCGCGCACCTGGCGATGGCGCGCGGGCAGGGTCGTGGCGTCGCCGCTGCTCGCATGCGGGTCGCTCGCCAGAAGTTGCGCGCGCTGTTCGCGCAGGTCGGCGCTCAGGTCCGCCAGCGGCGCCAGCACCGGGTGCGCCCCTTTCGCACCCAGTTCGAAGGTGTAGGCGACGCTGGCGGCGCTATCGATCCACAGGATGCGGATCGTGCGCGCCTGCGCCGGGTAATAGAGCAAGTCATTTTTCAGCAGCATGGCAGCGCTCCCTTGTCGAGTTGGTTAGTGCGTGCATCCATGCAAGTTTCACGCCATGGCCGAGTGCGCCTGTTTTCCCCTGCGGCGGCGCCGCGCGGGTACGAAAACGGCATTGTTATGGTGCGATGCAGCACCCTCGCACCGTTTCAAGCCAGCAAGGCTGCCGAGAACGTTGCCGACTTGAACACATTTGATCTATATCAAACTCTGATCGCTCTTGTCGCCTAGTCTTGGGGCTCGTGCTGAAGACAAGATCTTGCAGAAGGTTTGATACGAGACAAGGAGCTTTCACCACGCCTGCGCTGCGGCGGCGCGATAAGGGTCACACACCAGGCCGCTTGTCCCCGGTACAGCAACTCCGTTTATTTGAAAAAACTACTTTATCGAGGTCTACATGTTTCCATATTCACAATCCGTGACTCCCGCTGTGCGAAGCCACCTGGACGCACAAGTTTCTTTCCTCAACGATATGTCGAAATCGTTGTTCAATTCGTTCCAGCAACTGTGCAATCTGAACATTCAGCTGACCCAGACCTTGCTGGAAGAAACCGCCATCAGCAGCCAGCAACTGCTGACCGCCGACCGCCAGACCGACGTGATCAGTGCAGCCGCATCGCGCGCCCAGCCTGCCAGCGAAAAACTGCGCGCCTATCAACAGCACATTTCCCGCGTGGCTGCCGATGCGCAGGTCGAACTGGCCCGCGTGACCGAGCAGCATGTGCAGGAAACCACCCGCACCGCGCGCGCCCTGGCTGACGAAGTGGCCCGCGTCGCTTCCGAAGAAACCGAGCGCAGCGTGCGTAATCAACAGGAAAGCATGCGCAAGTTCAGCGATCCGTTCACCCAGAACGCCGGCGCATGGCGTGGCAACGGCAGCACCGAAGTGCGCGGCAGCACCAGCATGCAGAGCGGCCAGAATGGCAACGCGCAGGGCGGTTCGGCCGGCAGCAGCCAGAGCGACATGCATGGCAGCATGCAGGGCAACAGCACGAGTGCGGGCGCCACGTCGGCTGGTCAGGCCGGCAGCTCCGCGAGCGCGAGCGGTAAAACCGGTAGCGCCAGCACCGGCAAGAACAGCTAAGAGTACGCGCCGGAGTCCGGCCGGCATGGAGCCGGCCGGACTCTGTCACGCGGTTGCCGGGGCGGGCTGCCTGTCGGTCCCGGCAACCGCGTGAGCGCTGGTGCCGGGAGCGATGCCGAAGAGCGGTCCCAGCACGCGTGAGCGCCGCACGATGTCGGCTATACCGAAACTGAGGCACAAGGTCAGCACGATCAGTACCAGCGCTTCGATGGGCGGCGCCAGCCTGGCCGGCTGGATCGCATGCGCGATCACGACGATCAGCGTCTGATGCACGATATACACGGGGAACACCGCCTGCGCCAGATAACGCCGGTTGGCGCTGTCGCGATTGAGGTGGCGGTGCGCAAATCCCAGCACGGCCACGATTGCGCTCCACGCGAACAGGCAATACACGATGCGCTGCGCGTGCATCAGCGGTTCGACCAACTGCGCGGAAACCAGGTCATCCGGCAGGGCATAATAAATGGTCAGCGCGGCCCAGCCGGCCGCCGCCATTCCCAGGCCGTGCCAGCGCAGCGCTTCCAGGCGCGGCCAACATTGCGGCGTGCGCGCGAGCATGGCGCCGAGCAGGAACAGGAACAGATAGGTCGCGTGGTTGAACCAGTCGTCCACCAGCGCATGCGTGGTCGGGAAGCGCGACATCAGCGCCATGCGCGCGATGGACAGCACCGCCACCGGCAGCACGATGATCTTCCATCCGGCCAGCAGCGCGCCGACGCGCGCGGCCAGCCGGTCGAAACGTGCGCCGAGCGCCATCACCAGGCCGCCCAGCAGGAGCGTGTACACCCACAGGTAGGCCACGAACCACAGATGGTTCCAGGTCGGCATGATCAGGCAATCGGTGCCCCGGCAGAAGCCGCGGTAACGGCCCAAATACAGCTGCATGAAGTCGGCGTAGCCGCCCTGGTAGGCCACCTTTTCCACCACTTCGAAGTACGCCTGCGGCGGCACGATCACCAGCATGCCGAAGATAAGCGGCAGCAGCAGGCGCGCGCTGCGCTGGCGCAGGAAGCGGCCGGCGCCAATCTTTGCCAGCATCAGGCTCGATGCCACGCCGGACACCAGGAACAGCAATCCCAGGCGCCACGGCGACGACAGCAGCATCAGCGGCTCGATGGCATGGCTGGCGAACGGACTTTTGACGTGCCAGTCCCACGTCACGTAATACATGCCGACGTGGTAGAGAATCAGCACGAAAAAAGCGAGGATGCGGACCCAGTCGAGGAACCAGAGTCGGGTGGGGGAGGAAGTCATGGCGCGCGCCTGGTGAGTGGAAAACCCTAGCCTGAAGCAGCACGCTCCGGCGCGCCAGCGAAATGGGGCGAGCCGGGCCCGTGGTGGGGCGAAACGGCGCGCAGCCTTACGGCACGGCCTTACGGCACGGCCTTACAACAGCGCCATGACGGCGGCCCGGTACTGCCGGCTGCATGGCACGCGCGCGCCGTCGCGCAGCACCAGTTCGCAGTCGCCCTTGTCGAGCGTGTCGACCCGCTCGATCCATGCCAGCTGCACGGCCGCGCGCCGGTGGCAGCGTACAAATCCCGGCCCCAGCTTGTCGAGCAGGCCGGCCAGCGTCTGCCGCATCAGCGGCTGCTCGCCGGCCGTATGCAGCACCACGTAATTGTCGGCCGTTTCGATCCACCCGATCCGGTCGACGCGGATCACGCGCGTGACGCCCCGTTCGGTCACCAGCAACTGGCGCAGCGCATGCTCGCCCGCGAACGGCGGCAGTAGCTGCGCGCTGCGCGCCAGCAGGCGTTCGCGCAGGCGCTGCAAGGCGCGCCCCAGGCGGGCCTGGTCGTAGGGCTTGAGCAGGTAATCGATGGCGTTGGCGTCGAACGCCTGCACGGCATACTGGTCGTACGCGGTGGCGAACACGATCAGCGGCGCCGGCGCGGGCAGCGACGCGGCCAGTTCGAGGCCGCTCACCTCGGGCATCTGGATATCCAAAAACAGCGCGTCCGGCGCGAACGCCGCGATCCGCTGCATGGCGTCGACAGCGTCGCGCGCTTCGGCAATGGCTTCGACTCCAGCTTCCTGCGCCAGCAGGCGGCGCAGCCTGTCGCGCGCGGGGCGCTCGTCGTCGACGATCAGGATGCGCATGGCACCCTCATTTCCACGCGCACCCCGGCTGGCGCCAGCGGCGACAGGGCCAGGCTGGCGCGTTCGCCGTATAGGGCCGCCATGCGCTCGCGCAGGTTGGACAGGCCCACCCCCGGCGGCGCATCGGGCGCCAGGGTGCCGATATCGTCGTCCAGCGTCACCACCAGCATGCCGTCGCGGCGGCTGGCGCTAATGGCGATATGCGCCGTCTCGCGCCGCTTCTCCACGGTGTGCTTGAAGATGTTTTCGAGCAGCGGCTGGATGCTCATCACCGGCACCGGGCAGGCCAGCACCTCGTCGTCGATCCGCCAATCGATGGTCACGCGCTCGGCGTAGCGCTCCTGCATCACGCGCGCGTAGCCGCGCACCAGCCGCAGTTCGGTCGACAGCGGCGCGACCTGCAGTTCGCCCACGTCGAGCGTGGCGCGCAGCACGTCGGCCAGCTCGATCAGCGTGGCGTCGGCGCGCATGACATCGGTATGCATCAGGGATGAAATGGTGTTGAGCGCATTGAACAGAAAGTGCGGCTGCATCTGCTGGCGCAGGCGTTGCAGGTGCGCCTCGCGCAACAGGGCGTTGGCCTTCTCGGCGCGCAGCTTCGCCTCCAGCAGCTGCTGGTACGACAGGATGCCGAACACGATCACCACGAACAGGCCGACGAACACCGACAGCTTGAGCGACTCGTAAAAGAAGGTCGGGCCCCAGGCTGCGTGTTCGTAGCGCGCCCCGGCCAGCGCGTACACGCCATGGCGGATGCCGAATGCGATCGGCACGAACGCCATCCAGTACATCGGCAGGAACAGCGCCTGCAGGCCGAACCAGCGCCACGGTGTCGCCAGCAGATGGTCGTAGTTGCGCGTGAGGCGGCGCTGCAGCGCCAGCAGGCTGGTTGCGGCCAGCATCGAGGAGCTTTCCCATAGCACGGGCTGCCACAGCGTCTTGCCGCCGTCGCGCAGATAGTCTTCGACGGCGACCGATACCATCAGTGCCCAGAACAGCAGCCAGGCGACGCCGATGACGGTGGTGGAGCGTTGAAGTCGCATGATTGGGCGGGGGTGCGTGACGCAGGGGCTGGTCGAAGCGCTGATGATTGCGTATTCTGTCTGGCATGTCAAAGAATCGGGAGAAACCGGATGGGAGGCACATTGGAGACACCGCTGGCGCAAGATGACGCCCCGCGCGCATTCGCCTCGCAGGCCGCATGGGCGCGGTGGCTGGCTGAACACCATGCCGGCTCGCGCGGCGTATGGCTGCGCCACGCGAAGAAGGGTGCGCCGGAGGCGACCGTGACGTACCAGGAAGCGCTGGAAGTGGCGCTGTGTTTCGGCTGGATCGACGGTCAGAAAAGAAGCGAGGACCAGTATCACTGGCTGCAGCGCTGGACGCCGCGCGGCGCCAGGAGCATCTGGTCGCGCGTGAACCGCGACAAGGCGCTCGGCTACATCGCCGAGGGCAAGATGCAGCCGGCCGGCCTGGCCGAGGTGGAGCGCGCGCAACAGGATGGCCGCTGGGACGCGGCGTACGAGCCGGCCAGCACGGCGCAGGTGCCGCCCGACCTGGAAGCGGCCTTCGATGCGCACCCAGGCGCGCGCGAATTTTTCGCCACGCTGAACTCGCAGAATCGCTACGCGGTGCTGTTTCGCGTCCAGACCGCCGTCAAGCCCGACACGCGCGCGCGCCGCATCGCCACCTTTGCGGCCATGCTGGCGCGCGGCGAAACGCTGCATCCCTTGATGGCCAAAAAAACTGACAAGAAAGCCTGATGCGGTTCAGTCGTCGCCGCCTTCGCCCTTGACCTTCTTGCCGCGTTCCGCATCGAGCCTGGCCTTCATGGCGGCGACGTCGCCCATGAATTCGTCGACGCTGTGGTCGGGGCTGACGCGTGCCGACGGCGGCATCAGCACCGACATGAACAGTTCGTCGGCCATGCGTCCATAGCGCTGCTGGTTGCTGATCAGGGTCAGGCCCGAGCCGATCAGGGCCAGGATCAGGCAGGCCAGTCCGAAGCGGCGGGTCTGGTGCGGTTTGACCGTCCCCAGGTGAAAGAAGATCACGCCGGCCACGATGGCGATCGCCACGTGCGAACTGTAGCCGGTCAGCGCTTCGAGCGAGAAGGCGTAGGCCGCGGCGCTCGATGCCATTTTGTAGACCAGTATCGCCGTCAGGCCGCAGCCGAAGATGAACAGGTGGCGCCCGAGCCGCGCGTGGCGTCCGAACAGGCGGTTGGCGAACGCCCAAGCGCCGCTCCATACCAGGCCGGCGCCGACGCCGTAGGCCAGTCCGAGCAGGTAGCGGATCAGCTGGAACGGCTGGGTGTCGCTCAGCCACGTGGTAAACAGCGCAAAGGCGCCGATCAGCAGCATGCCGACCAGGCCGGGGATGCCGCCCTCCCAGCCGTGCATGGTGCGGTCGACCAGCTCCGGCCCGACCGGAAAGTCGGCCCCGCGCACGCGCAGGCTGGTGTGGCCGATGCGGATCACGGTGTCGCCGGTCATCACCAGGCTGGTCTTGCGCTGGCCCAGGTGGACCACGCCGTTTTTGGTACCGAGGTCGCGCAGCACGGCCTGGCCATTCCCGTCCGCTTCGAGCACGGCGTGGCGCGGCGCGGCGAAGGCATCGTCGAGAATGAAGTCGTTGTCGTAGCCGCGGCCGAAGCGGATCGGCAAGGTGTTGACCTGGTGCCGGTGCAGCACGTCGCCGTTGCGTGCCAGCGTTTCGATGAAGTAGGGCGCGTTCATTGCTTGTGTCCGCGCGCCAGCGCTTCGAGGAAGGCGCGCGTGGTGCGCAGGCCGTTTTCGTACGACACGCCCGAGACGTCGAGACGGCTCTGCAAGGTGGCGCGGGCGTCGTCGGTGCTGGCGGTGAGCAGTGTGAAGTTGTACAGGCCGGCGAACTTGCGGTAGGCGCGCACGCAGGTCACCGCGCGCAGCGGCAGCGATTTGGTCTTGACGAATTTTTCGGTGCACATCGGCCCGGTCAGGCGCGTGTCCTTGGTACTGCCCAGGTTATCGGTCTTGAACAGGGTCGATGCCAGCACCGCGAAGCGCACCGGGTCCAGGATGGCCGAGCGCACGTACTGGTGCGTCATCGATACGTGCCCGGTCTGCTGCGAGTCCGACACGAAGATGGCCGACTCCATCGCGCAGGCCATGGTGTCGGCATTGAAGGTCGCTTCGGCCTTGACGTTGGAACGCCCCCAGCAGCGCACCTGTTCCGACTCGCGTACCGGCACCTGGTACGGGCCCATGGTCTTGAGCGAGAGCGCAGAGTCGAGCAGGCGGTCGATCATGCCGCGCTGGTGCGCCAGCAATTGCTGGCCGATCAGGGGATTGAAGTCCTTGGGCGTGCTGGTCTGGGCCGCGACCTTTTTCAGCAATTCCTGGGCATAGCGCACCGGCACCAGAAAGCTGATCAATTCGCCATCGCGCCGCTTCGACACGTTCACCCCCGCCACGTCGCCGGCCACGGTGACGCTGGGACCGCCGCTCATGCCCGAGTTGATCGGGCCGGTGAACATCAGCTGGTCGTAAAAGCTGCGCGTGATGATGCCGTTGTAGGAGCCTTCCGAAATGGCGAAGCCGAGGTCGAGAGGATTACCGAGCGAATACAGATACTGGCCCTGGGTCAGCTTCACCAGTTTCTCGGGGATATTGAAAAAGCCGCTGCCGTTGCGGTTGATGCGCACCACGGCCAGATCATGCAGCACGTCCACGGCGAGCAGCTCGACCGGGCCGCTCTTGCCGTCGGTATCGATATATTCGCCCACGTACACATCGGGGTCGAGCGCCATCTGCGACACCACGTGGTAATTGGTCAACACCAGGTTGCTGGTGCCGACCATGAAGCCCGAGCCCACGGTCGACTGGCTGCGCCCATTCTTGAGCAGCATGCGAATTTGCAACAGGTCGCCCTTGGCGGCGGAATACACCTTTTGCGCGGCCGAGGACGGCGGCGGCAGGGCGGCGTTTTCCTCGACTTCGGGCGTGGTGGCCGGGGGCTGGGCGCCGGGCGGAATGACGGCCGGGGCAGGCGGGGCTACGACGGCGGGAATGGTCAGGGGAGCGGGCGGGCGGGCGGGCGCGGGAGGCGTCGCCGGCGGGGCCGCCGCGACCGCATGGGCGGCAAAACAATAAGCAAGCACTGCAGTATTGACAAATTTCATGCAATCCTTCGGTGGCAAGAGCTGTTTGCGCTATCTTGCCACCAGCTTAGCTTATTTGCGCGTGTTTCGGGCCTTACAGTTCGCCGTCCTGCGCGACGGGCTCGGCCAGCGGGGTCATCATGTGGCCGAGTTTGGCTTCCTTGGTGTTCAGGTAGCTGTTATTGAAGGCGTTGCGGTTCACCAGCAGGGGCACCCTGTCGCTGACGGTCACGCCGAGTTTTTCCATCGCATCGATCTTGCGCGGGTTGTTGGTCATCAGGCGCAGCGCGCGGATGCCGAAATGGGCCAACATCGGCTGGCACAGCGCGTAGTTGCGGGCGTCGGCGTGAAAGCCGAGGGCCAGGTTGGCCTCGACCGTATCGGCGCCGGCTTCCTGCAGGCGGTAGGCGCGCATCTTGTTGACCAGGCCGATGCCGCGGCCTTCCTGGCGCAGGTAGAGCAGGATGCCGCGGCCTTCCTCGGCGATGCGCTTGAGCGCGCCTTCGAGCTGGGCGCCACAATCGCAGCGTTGCGAAAACAGCACGTCACCGGTGAGGCATTCGGAGTGCACGCGCGCCAGCACCGGTGCGCCGTCGCCGATGTCGCCCAGGGTCATCGCCAGGTGCTCCTTGCCCGTTGCGTGCTCGACAAAGGCGTGCAAGGTGAACTGCGCCCAGGGGGTGGGCAGCGCGCACGAGGTGGTGTAATCGAGGAGTTCTTCAGTGACGGGGGAGGGCATGGCCATGTTCTCAAATCTATTGCTGTAGCCGCAAGTGTAGCGGAAAACGGGGGGGGCCGTTGGGGGAGGGGCTCTAAACACCGGGCTGGAGCGCGCCATGAACCGGCAATCGGCGTATCGTACAAAGGCTCCCGCATCCCCTGCAATGGGCGTTCCAAGCGGAAATGTGGGGTGGACAAAAAAGAGTACAATTGTAATTTTAGACATAAAGTTGCCATGTCCCAATCCTATCTCGAGGCCGACCGCCTGAAACTGTTCATTTCGAAGGTCACCGATTACGCGATCTACATGCTGTCGGCCGACGGCGATGTGGTGAGCTGGAATGCGGGCGCGGAACTGTTCAAGGGCTATACGCCCGATGAAATCATCGGCAAGCACTTCTCGACGTTTTACACGGCCGAGGACAGGGCGCGCGGCGTGCCGATCAAGGCGCTGCACCTGGCACGCACCACCGGCAAATTCGAGGACGAGGGCTGGCGCGTGCGCAAGGACGGGTCGCTGTTCTGGGCCAGCGTCGTGATCGATCCCATCTTCGGTGCCGACGACGGGTTGTTGGGGTACACAAAGATTACGCGCGACATCACGGAAAAGCGCCGCACCGCCGAAGCGCTGCACGCCAGCGAAGAGCGGTTCCGGCTGCTGGTGCAGAGTGTGACCGATTACGCCATCTACATGTTGTCGCCGGCGGGGCTGATCACCAACTGGAACGAGGGCGCCAGGCGCATCAAGCGGCTCAACTTCGAGGACGTCAAAGGCAGCCATTTTTCGCGCTTTTACACCGAGGAGGACAGGCACAACGGGATTCCCGAGAAAGCGCTGAGCACAGCCGAGCGCGAGGGCCGCTACGAGACTGAAGGGTGGCGCGTGCGCGGCGACGGCACGCGCTTCTGGGCGCACGTGGTGATCGATCCGGTATTCGACTCGGCACGGCAGCTGATCGGCTTTGCCAAGATCACGCGCGATATTACCGAGCGGCGCGAGGCGGCGCTCATGCTCGAACGCACCCGCGAAGCGCTGGCCCAGTCGCAAAAGCTGGAAGCCATCGGCAAGCTGACGGGCGGTATCGCGCACGACTTCAATAACTTGTTAAGCGTGATTTGCAGCGGTATCGATCTGATGCGTGCGACGTCGGCCGATACCGGGCAGTACCGCAAGATCATCGACAGCATGGAGCGCGCAGCGCAGCGCGGCGCCGCACTGACCGGCCAATTGCTGGCATTCGCACGCCAGCAGCCGCTGACCTTCGAAGTGCTCGACATCAACCAGATCATCGCCTCGTTCGAAGCCGTGTTAAGGCGCGCGGTCCCCAACTCGGCCAGCCTGGTGATTAAAAAGGGGCGCGTCGGAAAAGTGCAGACCGATGTGTCGCAACTCGAATCGGCACTGCTCAACCTGGTGATCAATGCGCGCGACGCGGTGGGCGAAAACGGCACCATTTCCCTAGAAACGCGTCACGTCTTTCTCGAAAAAAATGAAGTCGATCAACTCCCGTCCGGTACGTATGCGGTCATTATCGTCAGCGATAACGGCGCCGGCATGACGCCCGAGGTTGCCGCCCGCGCGCTCGAACCGTTTTTCACCACCAAAGCGGTCGGCAAGGGAACCGGCCTCGGGCTGAGCCAGGTGTATGGCTTGACGCAGCAATCGGGCGGTCACCTGGTCATCAAGTCGGCGCCGGAGCAAGGTACCGCGATTTCCCTGTATTTCCCGGCGCAGGTGGCGCAGCACGGAATGGACGCCATCGCGCCCGGTCTCGACAAGGCACTCATCGTCGATGACCAGCCCGATGTGCTCGACATGACGGTGGCCATCTTCCAAAGCCTGGGTTACGACGCGCTCGCCGCCAACAGCGGGGAGGAGGCGATGGATCTGTTGCGCCAGCATGCCGATATCAAAGTGCTGTTTACCGATGTGGTCATGCCCGACATGGACGGGGTGGCGCTGGCGCAAGCGGCCCGGAAGCTCGTGCCCCAGATTAATATCCTGCTCACCTCCGGCTACATGAGCGGGCCGCTGCGCGAGCGCTTCGGCGACGCGCTGGGGCAGTTCGACCTGATCGTCAAGCCATACCGGCTGGCGGACGTTGCCACGCGCCTGCGCGCCGTGTCCGGCTGAGGGTCGGGCATGGACCCGGCTTAGGGAGCCGCCGTCAGGCCGGTCGCGGCGAGCACATCCTCGATGCGTACCGGCTTTTTCAAGTGCCCGTCAAATCCGCTCGACATGGCGGCGCGGCGGTCCGATTCCTGCCCGTACCCTGTCACGGCGATGAGCCGGATCGCGGCTGTGCGCGCATCGCCTTTCAGTGCGCGCGCGATGTCGTAGCCGGACATGTCCGGCAGGTCGATGTCGACCAGCGCCACATCGGGCAGCGTGGCCACGGCCGTTTGAATTCCCCGTTGTCCGCTTTCGGCCGAGAGGACCTGGAAGCCGAGCTCGGTGAGCAGGCTGCACATCATTTCGCGCACATCGCGATTATCCTCGATAACCAGGATCACGCCATTGTGCCCGGCACTGCCGGTCCGGCTGGCGGCCGGCGTGGCCGGCACCGCCGCGGCGAGCGGAAAACGGATCGAGAACGTACTTCCCAGACCCGCGCCCGCGCTCTCGGCCAGCAAGATGGCGCCATGCTGCTTGGCGAGCGAATTGACGACCGCCAGCCCGATGCCCAGGCCACCTTTTGAGCGGTTGATGACCTTGCCTTGAACGAAGACGTCGAATACATGCGGTAACAGGTCCCCGGACAGGCCGACGCCGGTGTCGGCCACCGACAGGAGCGCCATGCCATCGTCGCTGGCCACCGTCACGTGGATGAGCCCACCTTCCGGCGTATATTTCAGTGCATTGTCGAGCAGATTGCTGACCATCTGTTCGAGACGGGTCGGGTCCGCTTCTATCACCGCGGGCGCCAGCGCGCACGTGATGCGGTGACTGCGCATGGCGCCGCGCGCCTCGAACGACGCCAGGCAGGACTCGACCGCACCGGCCAGGTCGAGCGCGGTCTTCGACAGCGTCAGCTTGCCGCTCACAATCCGGTGCGCGTCGAGCAGCTCGTCAACCAGGTGGACCAGGTGGCGGGTCTGACGTTCGATAATGGCCGTGGCCTTGCCGGCCCGCACCGCATCGGTGCCCGGCATGCTCAACAGTGTTACGCCCGAGGTGATCGCCGCGAGCGGGTTGCGCAGTTCATGACCGAGCATGGCCAGGAATTCATCTTTTGCCTGGTTTTGCGCTTCCGCCACGGCCTGGGCCTGTTCAGCCGCCGCGCGCGCGCTCTGGGCCGCGGCGAGGTGCCGGTTGCGTTCGGTTTCGCTCTCCCTGAGCAGGCTGCCCGCCTGGTGCAAGGATAACTGCAGCCGGTTCATCTCTTCAACCGGCAAGGTTTCCAGGGGCGGGATCTGGCCCTGCCCGATCATGTCGGCCGCACGCGACGCCTTGTTGATCGCTCCCACCAGGCGCCGGCTGAACAGGATGGCACCGGTGATGGCCGACACAATGGCCAAGACAAAGCCGAGCGCGATCAGGGCCACCGATTTGACGGCGGCGTGCTCGACTTCGACCACCGGCACACCGATGCCGACGCTCCAGCCGGTCGTGGGGGAAATCGCCCAGGCGCCATACATTTCCGTCCCTTCGCGCACGTAGCTGCGTGAAATGCCCTCGTGGCGCGCCAGGATCGCCTGCTGCACTTTGGTCTTGGGCGGTTGCCCGACATACTGGTGCGCCCCCTTGTTGCGTGCGATCGTAATCCCTTGCCTGTCGAAGACGGAAATCAGCCATGACGGCGGGATGCTTTTTGCGGGCAGCAATTCGTTCAACCTGCTCGAAAATAACCATTGGCTGATCAGGAAGCGGCGCCCGTCCGCAATCGCCACCGGGTACTCCAGGCTGACGACATACTGTTTGGTGGCGCTGCCTTTGATCAGGTTGCTGTAGACCGGCCCGCCACTGTTGAACACGCCGGCTACCCGCGCTTTCACCAGGTCCGTCGGTGCTGCGATCTGGGCGCCATAGGGGCGGATCGTATTGAAGACCTGCTGGCCCTGTTCGCTGATGAAGGCGGTGTGCATGGCACGGCCGGCATTGGCGCCCTGCGCCTGGCGGTAAAAATCGTCGAAGTCGCCGCGCGCCAGGCTGCGCGATGTGGCCAAGGTCTGTGCGGTCGCCCTGGCGAGCAACATCTCCTGGTCCATGATCAGTACGGTCGCGCGCGCAAGCTCTTCCATGCCGCCGAGCGCGGCCTTGCGCTCGGCCGCGAGCAGAACCGAAATCGCCACGATCGATAGCAGGACGATGGGCACCAGGATGGCTGCCACCAGCAAGGCGATATGGGAGCGGACTTTCATGAGGTCGAAAAAATTAACACATTCGGTGGTTGAACCGGCAAGTTAGGAGCGCTGCCCGGTGGCATTATCCAAAACGATACCACGGCGGCGGACTGCGGTTCCGGCAATTGCCATGTTTGCGCCGGCGCCGCTGGTCAGGTGTTCCCTTTCCAGGAGCGAAGGCTCGAGAGCACGGCTAACAGTTCCGCCGGTTGCACCGGCTTGGCCACATGCATCTGATAGCCATGCTCCAGCGCCTTCATCCTGTCGTGGACGCTGGCAAACGCCGTCAACGCCAAGGCCGGCACAGCCGCGCGCCCCAGCGCCCGTTCCCGTTTGCGCAGGTGGTCGATGAAGGTCAACCCATCCATCCCGGGCATGCCGATATCGCTGACCAGCAAATCCGGCGAGCCGGACTCGAAAAGGAGCAAGGCATCGTGCGCATTCGACGCCGGCTGCACGAGCGCTTGAGCGCTGTGCAAGACCGAAGCGAGCATTTCCCTCGCATCATCGTCATCCTCCACCAGCAGGATGACGGCGCCTTGCAGACCGAAGCGCCCCGGATCGGCCAGGCCGAGCGCCGCTGTCGTGTCGGCAGGGTGGCCGGCGCCATCGGCGCTGCCCGCCGCACCCGCGGCCAGCGGCAAGGTGACCGTAAATTCGGCGCCGCGTCCCGCTCCCGCGCTGTACGCCCTGACCGTGCCTGCATGGAGTTCGACCAGTTGTTTGACGATCGCCAATCCCAGGCCCAGGCCGCCGTGCTGGCGCGTCGACGATGGGTCCAGCTGGCTGAAATTGTCGAAAATCCTGGGCAAAAACGCTTCGGGAATACCGGCCCCGTAGTCGCACACCCGGATCGCCAGCGTTTGATCGCCGCCGTCGAGACTGACCTCGACGGCGCCGCCGGGCTGGCTGAACTTGACCGCGTTCGACACCAGGTTCCACACGATCTGTTGAAGGCGCTCGGGGTCGGCCGAGACGGCCCGTGTCAACGGATGGGAAGAAAAGCGCACCTCGATCTGTTTCGCCAGTGCTGCCGGGCGGATCGCGTCGAGCGCCGCTTCGACGATGGCATGCGGGTCCAGCACGCGCGCAGCCAGACGCAGCTTGCCGCTGACGATGCGCGAAATGTCCAGCAGGTCTTCGACGATCTGCGCCTGCACCCGGGCGTTGCGCTCGATGGTGACAACGGCGCGCGCGCGCTGTGTGTCATTGAGCTTGCCCGAGCCGAGCATTTGCGCCCAACCGAGGATCGACGTCAACGGGGTTCGCAGTTCGTGCGAGACGGTGGCCAGGAAATAATCCTTGGCATTGTTCGCCCTGGCGGCCTCTTCGTACAAACGCTGTTTTTCAATGGCGTCCTGCTCGGCGCGTTTGCGCGCAAAGAGCGCCTCCTGGTACAGCGCCGCTTTCTTCAGCCCGAGCGCGGCCTGGGCTGCGAGCACTTCCACCAGCGTCTCATGACTGGCCGTAAATTGCGCGGTCTTCGCGTGGCCGAAAAACAGGCCGCCCACCACCTCGCCGCTTCCCAGGCTCACCGGAACGGCCAGGTAGGAACGCACCGGGAGATGCCCCTCCGGCATACCGAAATGCGGCCCCATCTTGCCATAGCGGGGATCGTGGCGCACGTCATCGCTGCGAATGGTCGCTTCGCCGCGAAAGGTCGGGCCAAACAGGCCGGTCGCGCGCGGCAGGGGAAATTGCGTGAAGTGCTCTTTGGGAACCCCGGAAATCGTGTACAGCGTATAGCTTTCGCCTGCCTCATCCGTGACGTTGTAAAAGAAGGCGCCAAACTGCGCCCCGGTCAGCCGGGTGGCCGCGTCGGTGACGGCCTGGACGATCTTCTCGCGGTCCAGTTCCTCCAGGATCAGGGCGCTAATTTCCTGTAACGCCGTGCGTTCACCCTCTTGTTGCTGGCGCGGACGCGCGTCTTGCACTTCGAGGACCGTGCCGACCAGTTTGCCGTCGCGATGAACCGGACTGGCGGTGAACTCGACCGGGTAGGCGGTGCCGTCGCGGTGAATGAAGGTTTCTCGTCCGCGCTCTTGCAGCCTGGCCGGCGCCGCGCGATCGATGGGGCATTCCGCCAGCGGGTAAGGCGTGCCATCGGCCCGCAGGTGGTGAATGAAATCGTGCAAGGGCGCGCCCTGTACTTCTTCCAGGCGGTAACCGGTCAGCGCCTGCGCCGCCGGATTCATGTATACGCAATGCTGCTGTTCATCCATTGCGAACAAGGCCACAGTGGCGTTTTCACACACGTCGTGCAACTGGGAAAACAGGGGATGATCCAACGTAAGCATCGCTAACTCGAAGTAAAGGGATGATGAATAATACTGAATTCAATAAATGTTTCCGTACGGTAGCGCTCTTAGCGGGCTGGAATGAAACAACCGAGGCCTGGCCCACGGGGGGCGGCGCGCCCGACCCGTGCAGTACGCCGAGGCGCGCCCGGCGGCGCCGCTCAGGCGCAGTCCCGCTCGACTGCGGCGGCAACCTCGTCCAGGTGGGGATGCAAGGCGGTGACGCAGGTCGGTTTGGTCATATGGCGCCAGAAGCCGGCGGAGAAAGCGCGTTGCCGGTCCTGCTCGCGGCCGTAACCGGTCAAGGCAATGAAGCGGGTATCGCGGCAGCCCGCGTCGGTCTTCAATTTACCGATCAATTCGTACCCATCCATATCCGGCAGGCCGATATCGAGAATGGCCACATGCGGGGCAAGCGAAGCGGCGCGTGCCAGCGCGCCTTGCGCGCTGTGCACGACCGTGGTGGTGTGACCGCGCAGCTCAAGCAGTATCGCGACCATGGCCGCCGCGTCGACGTTGTCGTCGACGAGCAAAATGCGCAATCCGGGCCGCAGAGCAGTTGGCAAGCCGGGCGCCTCGTGCCCCCCGTTGCGCGCAGGCTCTCCGGCTGCGCCGTGCTCCCCGGGCCTGCGCGCCCCGTCGTCCGCCACGCCCGGCATGCGCGGCAAATCGATGCTCACGCAAGTGCCGCATTCTTCGCCGCTGCTCACTGCCTGTACCGTGCCCTTGTGTAGTTCGACCAGCGATTTGACCAATGCCAGACCGAGGCCGAGCCCACCCTGCACCCGCCCGAGGGTACGCTTGCCCTGGACAAATAAATCGAATACATGGGGCAGCAGTTCCGGTGCGATGCCGCTACCGTTGTCGCGCACCTGCAAGCGTACGGTATCGCCCTCGCTGGCCAGGGTCAGTGTGATGCTCGCTCCCTTGGGACTGTACTTCACCGAATTGTTCAGCACGTTGGCCACCACTTGGACCAGGCGAACGGCATCGCCTTGCACCGGCATCGGCCGGGAAGGGGCGCTGAACCGCAGTTGGTGGCGCCGTGCCTCGATCAAGGGGCGCAATTGTTCAATCGCCGTGTCGACAACCGTTCTCACATCCACCTGTTGCAGATCGAGTTCCACGATGCCGCGCGTTACCCGTGAGACATCGAGCAAGTCGTTGAGCAGGGTGGTAATGTGGCCGACCTGGCGCAATATGATCCTGGCCGTATCGCGTACGCCGTGCCGCTCGAGTCGGCCCGCCTCCAGCAGTTGGGCCGCGCTGCTGATGGGGGCGAGGGGGTTGCGCATTTCGTGCGCCAGCATCGCCAGGAATTCATCCTTACGGCGGTCCGCCAGCACCAGGGCGGTTTCGGCATAGGTGCGTTCCATCGCATCCCAGGTGCGGTGCGCAACGTCCTCGGCAATCTGCACGTCGGTGTCGCTCCAGCGATGGGTTTGCGCGCAATGCAAATACAGAATGGCGGCCAGGGCACCGTTTTTTACCAAAGGAACCACCAACAGGCTGATGGCCCCGATACTGGCATACCCGCCGGCATACGGCGCCGAACGGGGATCGGCGCCGATCTCGTTCAAGCGCAACGTGCGTCCGGCCTTGAGCTCGGCAATGATATCCGGGCCGAAACTGTTCAACGGCCGGCTTTCACCGGCCAGCGTTTCCATCCGGCCATCGGTCCAGTCGCGCCTGACGGATACCGTGTCCGCGCTGACGTCGACTTCGCCGTAGCCAGCCCGCCCGGCACCGAGATAGTCGCCAAGCATGCTTGCCGCCCGTTCCGTGATGGCGGCGGGATCGTCCAGCTTGCGCAAGGCATCGGCGAAACGCAACTGGAAAGCCTGACGCCCTTCGGCCAGCACTTCACGCGTCGTTTCGGCGAACGTCACCAGGATGCCGGCAGGATTGCCATGCTCGTCGGGCACCGGGCTATACGAGAACGTGAAGTAGCAATCCTCCGGATAGCCGTAGCGTTCAATGGTCAGTTTGAAGCGCTCCGATCCCATGCTCTCGCCCGCGAGCACCTGTTCCCACATGGGCCCGATGGTGGGCCATATCTCGGCCCATGTCGTCCTGGCGTCGCCCCCCAGTGCGTCCTCATCCTTGGTACCGAGGATGGACACGTACGCATCGTTGTAAAACTGGGTAAAGTTCGGGCCCCATGCGAGATACATCGGCAGGTGACAGTCGAGCAGCAGCCGGACGGTCGTTTTCAGGCCCGCCGGCCAGGCCCCGGCCGGCCCCACCGGGGTACTGGCCCAGTCCAGTGCGCGCATGCGCGCTTCCATCGGCCTGGTGCCGCCTGCGGCGCGCGCTGATTGATTGTCAAAATAAGGCCATTTCATTCGGGCATTATAAGTGATCGCCAGCCGGATTCTGGCGTCCGCCGGCGACCGCGGTCGGGCGCCCCGCGCAAGCGCCGTGGCGCCGCAGGCCCACGGCACCGGGCAGCCGGTGCCCCGGCTTAGTACGGCAAGTCAAACACCAGCACTTCGGCCGCCTCGGCGTGGTCGATCCTGATCGCGCTCTCCTGCGTCATTTTCACCGCATCGCCGCCGTTGAGCCGCACGCCGTTGACCGTCAGCGCGCCGCGAATCAGGTGCACATAGCCGGTACGCCCTTCAGCCAAGGTGTGCTCGACCGCCTCGCCACCATTCAGAATCCCCGCATAAATCGCGGCATCCTGGTGAATCAGCACCGAATCGTGGCGTCCGTCGCTCGACGCAATCAGGCGCAGCTGGCCGATTTTGCTTTCCGGCGTGAAGTGCTTTTCCTCGTAGCTCGGCGCAATGCCGGTCACGTTCGGCTGGATCCAGATTTGCAGAAAATGCACCGGCGCCGTCGCCGAGCCGTTGAACTCGCTGTGCCGCACACCGGTCCCGGCGCTCATCCGCTGCACATCGCCGTAATGCAGCACCGAACCGGTGCCCATGCTGTCCTTGTGTTCCAGCGCCCCTTCCAGCACGTAGGAAATAATCTCCATGTCGCGGTGGCCGTGAGTGCCGAAACCTTGCGAAGGCGCTACCTTGTCTTCGTTAATCACCAGCAGAGGACCGAAACCGGTGTGTTTCGGATCGTGATAGTGACCGAAAGAAAACGTATGCCTGGATTGCAGCCAGCCATGGTTTGCGTTGCCACGTTCTGCGCCTGGACGAATTTCTAACATGATATGCTCCGTTTCTTTAAAGTTAATGTGCAATAATTTCGATCCACGTTATCGGTGGATTTCTGTTTCGCTGCACCGATGAAGCTAGTATAGGGGGCGTCAAGCGAATCAAAAAACGGAAAATTTTGTCCTCTATGATCGAAAAAATCGAATGTTAAAACTGAGCCTCGAAGCACTGCTGATCATCGACGCCATCGACCGCCGCGGCTCCTTCTCCAAGGCGGGGCAGGAATTGCACCGGGTGCCCTCGACCATTTCCTACACAGTGGCCAAGCTGGAGGATGACCTGGGCGTGCAAGTATTCGAGCGCAACGGCCCGCGCATCCTGCTCACCCCGGCCGGGCGCGAACTGCTCACCGAAGGGCGCTACCTGCTCAAGGCTGCGCAAGACCTGGAACACCGTGTGCGCCGGGTCGCCTCCGGCTGGGAAACCGAACTGGGCATCGGCATCGATTCGATGTTTTCCGCGCTGGCGCTGCGGGACGATATCCGTGCGTTCTATGAAGTGGCGCAGCAAACCCGCCTGCGCATCGTGCAGGAAACCCTGTCCGGCCCGTGGGAAGCCTTGCTCGACCGCCGCGTCGACCTGCTGGTCGGCGTGGCCGGCGACGGTCCGGCCGGCGGCGGCTACGTGGCGCGCGTGATCGGCTCCATGCCCTTCGTGTTCGCGGTCGCGCCCGGCCACCCGCTGGCCGGCATGCCCGAGCCGCTCGGGCGCAGCCAGTTGCAGAACCACCGCGCCATCGTGGTGGCCGATTCGGCCCGCAACATGGCGGCGCGCACGGTCGGCCTGCTGATGGGCCAGGACGCGCTGACGGTGCCGACCATGCAAGCCAAATACGATCTGCAGATCGCCGGACTGGGCTTCGGCTTTCTGCCCGAAGCCTGCGCCCGGCCGGCCATCGAACGCGGACTGTTGATCGAAAAATAGGTCGAGGAAGTCCGTGGCGCCGAAACGTTTTACCTGGCCTGGCGCGTGGGCGAGGAGGGCGCGGCCCTGCGCTGGTGGCGCGAGCGCATGCAGCGCCCCAACCTGTTCGCGCAACTGGCCGATTTTGTGCCGGGCGGATTTGCAACACCTGCTTGAAACAAGGAGATTTTTTTCCGTGAATCACCTTAGTTCTTGATCGAAACGTTGGTGAGGGTAAATAACTCGGGGGTACCATGAACTTCACTGTTACCCACCTTCTCGATCCCAATGACCTGCTCGAGCCCGGCGCCACTCCTTGTTTTACGCGTATTAGCGGACCGCCGCGGCTTGCCGTCCGGTCTGCTGATCAAGGCGGGAGCGCCAGCGGACCATGCGCTCGCCGCGCCGTCCGTCGTGGCCGCGCTGGGCGCCTTGTGCGATGAGTTTCCCTGCCTGTACCACAGCAGCCTTGACACGCGGCTGGCCGGTGTGCTGCGTGGCCAGGGCTGGACCGAGCTGGCCGCGCGCAGCCTGTTTTGCGCCGACGAGCGCCTGAGCGCGGCGCTGCTGCCCGCCGAAGCGCGCTGGATCGATGGCGACTGGTGCATGGCCGCGCCGGCCAGGGAGCCGGCCCGCCAGGCGGCATCGCGCTCGCTCGCCCTGCAGCTGGTGCAACTGGTCGCCGCCGACGCCGACACCCACGAAATCGAAGCGCTGCTGCGGCTCGACCCGACCCTGTCGTACCAGCTGCTGCGCCTTGTCAATTCCCTCGGCATGGGCGTGGTGCGGCGCATCACCAGTTTCGGCCAGGCGCTGCTGATCCTCGGGCGCCAGCAACTGCGCCGCTGGCTCAATCTGATGCTGTTCGCCGCCAACAAGGACGATATCCGCTCGCCCATGCTGCTGGCGCGCGTGGCGGTGCGCTCGCGCGCGCTCGAACTGCTGGCGCGCACGCGCGGCCTGGACAAGCTGACCCAGGAGCAGGCATTCATGACCGGGATGTTCTCGCTGCTCGGCGTCCTGTTCGGCATGCCGCTGCCCGCGATCCTGGCTCCGCTTTCGATCAGCGATGCGGTCCTGGGCGCGCTGCTGCACCGCGACGGTGAACTGGGTGCGCTGCTCGACCTCGTCGAATGCGCCGAACGGGGCGAACCCGATGCGCTGGCGGCGCGCGTGACAGCACTGCAGATGACGCCGTGCGACTTCAACGGCGCCATCATCGAAGCGAACCGCTGGATGCTGGGCGCCTTGCGCGACACCGGCGCGCGTCATCATGGCTGAATCGGCCCTCGACCGCAGCCTTGACCTCGTGCGCACCGCGCGCGAGATGGAGGGCAGCGCGCTGACCCAGATGCTGGTGCGGCTCGAGGCCGAGCTGATGCTGGCAAAAGAAGCGCAGCAGCCGCCGGCGCGGCGCCTGCTGCGGCACCACGCCGACACCTACGAATCGTCCGACGAACCGGTGATCGTGCTTGATTTGTCCGGCTACCTCACCAGCTGGAACCGCGGCGCCGAAGCGGTGTTCGGCTACACCAGCGAGGAAGCGATCGGCCAGCACGTGCTGTTCCTGTACGCCGACGACACCGATGAAAGCGACCCCGGCATCGCCGAACTGTTCCTCGAACACGGCAGCTGCCTGGTCGAAGTGCGGCGCCGCCGCAAGAGCGGGGACGTGATCTGGGTGCGGCTGGCGCTGTCGCTGATCCACGATGACGAGGGCGACGCGATCGGCATGCTGGTGCACCTCTCGCCGCTGGCCGAGCACCTGACCGAGGAAGACAAGATCCGTCTGTACGCGCGCATTATCGAAGACAGCGACCAGGGCGTGCTCATTACCGACGCCAGCGAGCGCATTGTCTCGATCAACAGTTCGTTCACCCGCATCACTGGCTACTCGGCGGACGAATCGATCGGCCAGACGCCCGACCTGCTGCGCTCCGGCGTGCATGACGCCGAGTTCCGCGCCAAGGTGCGCGCCGCCATGCAGGGCAATGGCCCGTTTCGCGGCGAGATTGTCGGCAAGCGCAAAAATGGCGAGCTGTTTCCGCAATCGGTCACCATCAGCGTGGTGCGCAATGCCGAGGGCCGGATCACGCACACGTTCTCGCTGTTTTCCGACATTAGCGTGCACAAGGACGCCGAAGCGCGCATGCAGCGCATGGCCAACTACGACAGCCTGACCGGCCTGCCGAACCGCTCGCTGTTCAATCACCTGGTCGGACAAGTGCTCAACGAAGCGCGGCGCTGTAACGAATACGGCGCGCTGATGGTGGTCGAAGTAAACCGCATCGGCGCCATCAGCGACACGCTCGGCCACGACGTGGCCAATGAAGTGCTGTGCATGGTGGGGGGCCAGTTCCGCAGCGTGCTGCGCGAGCCGGACATCCTGGCGCGCATCGACGGCAGCAAATTCGCCATCGCCCTGCCCACCATCGGCCAGCGCGAGCACGCCGGCATCGTCGCGCAAAAGCTGCTGGCGACACTGGCCGCGCCGCTGCTGGTGGCGGGCCACGGCCTGCAGGTGAGCGCCAATATCGGCATCGCGCTATACCTCGATGACAGCATGGATACCGCCTCGCTGCTGCGCTTTGCCGAGGTGGCGCTGGCCAAGGCCGGTGAATTCGGCAGCGGCGGCTTCCTGTTCTACCGCGACGAAATGGACCAGCGCGCGCGCGAGCGCCTGCGCCTGGAAACCGAGCTGCGCGAAGCCCTGGCCGGGAACCAGTTCGAGCTGCACTACCAGCCCAAGGTGAGCCTGCGCAGCGGCCGCATCGTCGGCGCCGAAGCGCTGATCCGCTGGCGCCATCCGGAGCGCGGCATGGTCTCGCCGGGCGTGTTCATTCCGCTGGCCGAGGAGACGGGACTGATTTTCGATATCGGCAACTGGGTGATGAATGAAGCGTGCCGCCAGATCCGCGCGTGGGACGACGCCGGGCTGTCCATGCCGCCGATTGCGATCAACGTGTCGGCGCGCCAGTTCGACCGCAGCCTGCCGGGCCGCATCAGCGCGGTGCTGGACCAGCACCGCGTGGAGCCGGCGCAGATCATGCTGGAGATTACAGAGAGCCTGCTGGTGCGCGGCACCGACGGCGTCATCGCCATCATGAACGAACTGGTGGCCATGGGCCTGGCGCTGGCGCTGGACGACTTCGGCACCGGCTATTCCAGTCTGGCCTACCTGAAAAAATTTCCGATCAGCACATTGAAAATCGACCGTTCGTTCGTGGTCGGCTTGCCGTACGAGGAAAACGATTGCGCCATCGCCCGCGCGATCGTGACGATGGCCCAGCAATTGCGCCAGGAAATCGTGGCAGAAGGCGTCGAAACGCCCGAGCAGATGGCCTTTTTGCGCGACCTCGGCTGCGACCAGCTGCAAGGCTACCTGTTCAGCCAGGCTGTGTGCGCCGATGAATTTGCCCGCATGCAGCGCGAAGCGAAACGGCTGATGGTGAGCCGCTGAGGCGCCGGCGCGCTCATTGCGCGCACCTCTGTTCAACATCAAACACGGCGCGTATTTTCCGCGCATGCTTTCTTCACAGGTCAACCATCCTTTGAAGAGTCTGCTTTGACAAGCCCTTTCCCAACCGAACCGCAGGTCACTGTGCTGATGCCGACATACGGCCAGTGCCACTTCATCCGGCGCGCGCTCGACAGCCTGCTGGCCCAGTCCCTTGGCGCGTGGGAAGCCATCGTCATCGACGACGGCTCGCCCGACGACACGGCCGGCGTCGTCGCACCGTACCTAAGTGATGAACGCGTGCGCTACCAGCGCCTTGCCGCACAACACGGGCCTGGGCAATGCCCTGAACTGCGCGCTGAACCTGGCGCGCGCGCCGCTGATCGCCTGTCTGCCGAGCGACGACGTGTTTTACCGCGAGCACCTGGCCACATTGTGCGCGGCGCTGCACGCCCGGCCCGACGCCGTTCTCGCGTACGCGGGCGTGCGCCATCATTACAACCGCGAGGCCGACGGCCTGATCGCCGGCACCGCGCTGCAGCTGGTCCAGTGCATGTACCGCAGGAGCGAGCTGCGCTGGACCGACCGCGACGAACTCGAATCGGACGACCTGGAACGCCTGTTCTGGGGCCGACTGCGTGAACTTGGCCCGTTTACCGGCACCGGCCAGCTCAGTTGCGAATGGACCAGTCACCCGGCCCAGCGCCACAAGCTGATGCAGGAGCCGGTGGGCGGCATCAACCCGTTTCGCCAGCATTACCGGGTGCGCGAGCCGCTGCGCTTTCACACCACGGCCGGCAACGCGATCGACGAGGTGGCGCAGTACCACGCCATGCGCGCGCGCCCGTCCACGCCGGCTGCCGGCGATGGCTTGAATATTCTGCTGGCCGGCGAACTGGCCTATAACGCCGACCGCGTGCTGGCGCTGGAAGAGCGGGGCCACACGCTGCATGGGCTGTGGATGCGCGAGCCGTACTGGTACAACACGGTCGGGCCGCTGCCGTTCGGGCATGTGCGCGAACTGCCGTCCGGCCGCTGGCGCGAGGCGCTCGGGCAGCAGCGGCCGGACATCATCCATGCCCAGCTGAACTGGCAAGCGGTGCCGTTTTGCCACCAGCTGATGCTGGCCACGCCAGGCGTGCCGTTCGTGTGGCACTTCAAGGAAGGCCCGTTCATCTGTCTTGAAAAAGGCACGTGGCCGCAGCTGGTGGACCTGTTCGAGCTCGCCGACGGGTGCATCTTCAGCAGCCCGGAAATGCGCGACTGGTTCGATACCGTGTTGCCGGGTCTGTCGACCTCCAAGCCCTGCCATGTGCTCGATGGCGACCTGCCCAAGGCGAGCTGGTTTGGCGAGGCGCGCACCAGGTTGCTGTCCGCCGCGGACGGCGGCGAATTCCACACCGTCGTTCCAGGCCGCCCCATCGGCCTGCATCCGCACACCGTGGGCGAACTGGCCGCCCAGGGCATTCACCTGCATTTCTACGGCGACTTCACGCAAGGCCAGTGGCGGCAATGGATAGCCGACGCACGCGGCCTGGCGCCACGCCATTTGCACCTGCATGCCAATGTCGACCAGTCGCGCTGGGTGGAAGAATTCTCGCGCTACGACGCCGGCTGGCTGCACGCCTTCGCCAGCAGCAACGACGGCGAACTGCGGCGCGCCAACTGGGATGACCTGAACTATCCGGCGCGCATGGCCACCCTGGCGGCAGCCGGCCTGCCGATGATCCAGCGCAGTAACGAGGGCGCCATCGTGGCGACGCAGTCGCTGTCGCACCGGCTCGGCACCGGCCTGTTCTACGATTCGATCGGGCACCTGGGCGCCTTGCTGCGCGACCGCCCGCGCATGGACGCGCTACGCGAGCAGGTGTGGTCGCAGCGCGCGCAGTTCACCTTCGACGCCCACGTGCCCGAACTGGTCGCGTTTTTCCGGCGCGTGATCGCGGCGGCGGGCAGCAATGACGCGCGCCGGCGCGGGCCGAGGATTTCCTGACCGTCTCCGTACCGGTCAGCGGCGTCCGCGCAAGGGGTCGAGCAGGCTGCGCAGGTCGTTGTGATCGAGTTCGTACATCAGGGCGAGCAGTTCGCCGATCTCGCCGCGCGGAAAACCTTCGCGCGCGAACCAGCCAAGATAGTGGCCGGGCAGGTCGGCGATGACGCGGCCTTTGTATTTACCGTACGGCATCTCACGGGTCAGCAGCAGCTGGAGGTGTTCAGGTTTCATGATCCCGCTACTGTAGCAAAAACCGCGTCTTCCGGCCGGTCCCGCGTTCGCGACTGCCTTCGGCTTGACATCGCCAGTTAACGTAACTATCATTGTTACGTTAAAGTTCGGCAAGCTGGCCGAGCCCTCAACCAACTCGAAAGGCACACGATGGATACCCCTATGGACACAGACTTTATCGTCGTCGGCGGCAGCTTCGCCGGCATGGCCGCGGCCATTCAACTGGCGCGCGCCAACCGCCCGGTGCGCGTGATCGACGCCGGCCAGCCGCGCAACCGCTTTGCCGCCGCCGCCCACGGCTTCGTCGGTCACGACGGACGCGCCCCGCACGCCATCATGGACGACGCGCGCCGCCAGCTCCTGGCCTACCCAAGCGCCAGCGTCATCGATGCCACAGTCGACAGCGCGGCCCGGGTCGACGGCGGCTTTGAAATCGTCCTGGCCGGCGGTGAGCGCATGCGCGGCAAGCGCCTGATCCTGGCGACCGGCGTGGTCGACCAGTTCCCGGCCATTCCCGGCGTGCGCGAGCGCTGGGGCACATCGATCCTTCACTGCCCTTACTGCCACGGCTACGAATTCCTGGGCCGGCAGCTCGCGGTGATCGGCATGATGCCGATGTCGGCCCACATGGCGCAGCTGATCGCCGAGTGGTCGCCGTTCGTCACCTACTGCGCCAACGGCATCGCGCTCGAGCCGGAGCAGGAGCAGATCCTGCGCGCGCGCGGCATTCGCATCGAACATGGCAAGGTGGTATCGCTCGGTGGCGTGGCGCCTGCGCTGGACGGCATCGTCCTTGCCGATGGCACGCTGGTGCCGGCCGACGCCGCGTTCCTGGCCACGCAGGTGTCCACAAGCCCGCTCGCGCAGCAGCTCGGATGCGCCTTCGACGAAGGCCCGCTCGGTCTCTACGTGCGCACCAACGAGTTCCAGGAAACCACCGTGCCCGGCGTGTTCGCCGCCGGCGACGTGGCGCGCATGCCGCACAACGCCACCTGGGCCGCCGCCGATGGCGTGACCGCCGGCGCGGCCGCCCACCGCTCGGTGGTCTTTGCCTGACACGCCCCGTCATGCTATCGTCCCGCTCTCACAAGGAGCCGAAATTGACCTGCCTGCGCCGCCTGTCCTGCCTGTTTTGCCTGTTCGCGCTCACCATGCTGGCCTCTTGCGCCGCGCCCGGCGGCACCGGCTCGCCGGCCGCGCAGATCGAGCGCCTGGAGATCGTCAGCCGCAGCCCCGCCTTTGACGGCAAGGTCTTCGACGACGCCGGCGTCTACGAGAAAATCGTCGCCATGGCGCATATGCGCATCGACCCGCATCATCCGGCCAACCGCGCCATCGTGGACCTCGACAAGGCGCCCACCAGCGGCGGCTGGGTCAGGTACCGCACCGACGTGATCGTCCTGCGCCCGCGTAACGCGGCCAGTGCCTCGCGCGTGCTCCTGCTCGATATCCCCAACCGCGGCGGCAAGCTGGCGCTCCAGATGGTCAACGAGGCCGGCGCAGGCGAAGCGGGCAACGGCTTCCTGATGCGGCGCGGGCATACGCTGGCGTGGATCGGCTGGCAGGGCGATATCGGCCTGTCGGCCAACGGCGAATCGGCCGGCACCGCCTTTCCCACGGCGCGCGCGGACGGCCAGCCGATCACCGGCCAGAGCGTCGAAGAGAAGGTCTTCGACGATATCAAGCCCACCGGCGCCATCGACCTGGCGTATCGGGCAGCGTCGACCGGCCAGGCGGGGGCGGTGCTGAGCGTGCGCGCCCATGCCACCGCCGCGCCGCTCATCCTGCCGGCCAGCGCGTGGAGCTACACCAGTCCCACGCGGATCGATGTCACCCGCCCGCGCGGCTTCGACGCCGGCGCGATCTACCAGTTCCAGTACGAGGCGGTTGACCCGGTGGTCATGGGCCTGGGCATGGCGGCGCTGCGCGACGTCACCAGCCACCTCAAATCCGGCCTCGCCGACGGCGCCGGCCAGCCCAATCCCCTGGCCGACATCAAACCGGACGTCACGCTGGCGCTGGGCGTGTCGCAGCCGGGACGCTTTTTGCGTGACCTGATCTGGCAGGGTTTCAATGCCGACCCGCGCGGCGGCAGGGTATTCGACGGCGCCATGCCGCTCCTCGCCGGCAGCCGCAAGAGCTTCGTCAACCGCCGCTTCGGCCGGCCGGAACGCTACTCCACCCAGCACCTGAACCACTGGAGCTACGGCGACCAGTTCCCGTTCAGCTATGCGGTCACCACCGACCCGGTCAGCGGCGCCACCGACGGCATTTTCGCGCGCTGCCGGGCGAACGACAGCTGCCCCAAGCTGATGCACGTCGACAGCAGCACCGAATTCTGGCAGGGCCGCGCCTCGCTGGTGGTGACCGACGGCGCCGGCAAGGATATCGCCCTGCCGGCCGGCGTGCGCGCCTACCTCATGGCATCGACCCAGCACATGGCCGCCAGCCGCGCGACGGTCGGCATCTGCAAGTGGACGAATAATACGGCGCAGCAGGGGCCTGCCGTGCGCGTGCTGCTCGATCGTCTGGTGGCGTGGGCGCGCAGCGGCAAGGAGCCGCCGGCCAGCCGCTTTCCGCAAATCGGCAACGCCATGCTGGTGCCGCCGCAGCGCGACGCGGTCGGTTTTCCCGACCTGCGCGCGCTGGGGGTGACCTATCCGGAAGGCTTGAATGAGTTGACGGTGGTCGATTACGCCAGCCTGCCGCCCAAGCCGGCGGCAGACAAACGCTATCAGGTGTTGGTGCCGATGGCCGACGTGGACGGCCACGATATCGCAGGCATCCGTTTGCCCGATGTCGAGGTGCCGCTGGCCACCTACGCTGGCTGGAACCTGCGCCGCGGCGGCTTTGCGGAAGGCCAGTTGTGCGGCCTGAATGGCTTGTCGGTGCCGTTTGCGGCGGCGCCGCGCGCGGGCGATCCGCGCCGCGCGCTCTCGCAGCGCTATCCGACGCGGCTGGAATACGCCAAGGCGGTGGCGCTTGCCGCGCGAGCCCTGCGCGACGAGGGCCTGCTGCTCGACGAAGACGTCACCCGTTTCATCGAGCGCGCCAAAGTCGAGCAGCGGGTCGGTGCGCAGGTGCCTTAACGCTGCCGTTCTTTGGTGTTGTGCGCCTTGATGATCACCTTCCACTTGTTGCGGGCAGCGATGCGCTCCAGCGGCGTTTGCTGGCTGCGCCGTGCATCGCGCAGCAGCTTGCGGTAGTTCAGCAAACGGTCCGGATCGACCGCGCCGCGCACCGCGCAGCCGGGTTCCTCTTCATGCGCGCAATCGCGGAACTGGCAATGCCGCGCCAGCTCGCCAATGTCGTCGAAGCTGGCCGCCAGCGCTTCTTCATCGGCGTCCGGCTGCCACGAGCGCAGGCCGGGGGTGTCGATGATGCAGGCGCCGCTCGGGCACTGGTGCAGCGAACGCGCGGTGGTTGTGTGGCGCCCGCGGTTGTCGCCGCGCCGCACCCCGCCGGTCTCCTGGCTGCTGGCCGACAGCGCATTGGTCAGGGTTGACTTGCCTGCGCCGGAGGTGCCCAGCAGGATCAGCGTCTGCCCGGGCGCCAGCCAGGGTGCGAGCACGCGCCCCGGCTCGTCGCCCAGGGCGTTGAGCGCAAACGCCTGCACCCGGCGCGGCAGGCGCTCCGTGAGCTGGCGCATGCGCTCCTCGACGTCAACGCCGATATCGGCCTTGGTCAGCACCACCACCGGTTCGACCCCGGACGATTCGGCCAGCGCCAGATAGCGTTCGAGCCGGCGCAGGTTGAAGTCGTGGTCCAGCCCCATGACCAGGAGCGCCGTATCGACGTTGCTGGCCAGCGACTGGCGGCGCCCCTCGCTGGTGCGGCGCGCGAGGTGGGTCACCGGCGGCAGCCGTTCGGACAGCCATTGCTCGTCGTGGGCGTGGGTTTCAACCAGTACCCAGTCGCCCACGGCGAGGGCAGCGTCGTTCGCTTGCAGCGACTGGATCAGTTTATTGAGCGAGCGCGCGCGCGATTCGGCCACGCCGTCATTGATGACGGCCCAGTCGCGATGGATTTCGGTGACGCGCGCCAGGCGCGTGCCCTCTGATGGGGCGTTGATGGTGGCGAGTTGGCTGGCGACCGATTGCGTCAGCCCGATAGTGCGCAGTGATTCAAAATCGATGTGGATCATGGTGAGAATGTGTTCCCGGATTCGTCAAGCCCGCGACGCGCGCGGGCACAAGCCGCGCGCAACAGCACGCAGGCAAAGGAAAACGGAGGTCGGCGCGCGATCAGGCGCGCATCAACACACGATGCTCAGTCCAGAAGAACAGCAGTAAGGCGGGTTGTGGCGGGATCAGGCAGCCGACAGGAGGGCAATGTCATTCGTATGCATGGTGTAGTCTCCTGTGGAAGTGAATTAAAGTGGGAAGTGTGACAGTGGAGGACAGGCGCGTCAAGCGCGAGGACAATGTTATATTCGCTGCAACCGCCCTGCGCGAAGGAGCACCATGGAGCTGAAGCGATGACCAACCCCGCCCGCCTGCGCGACTTCGTGCGCGCTTTTACCAGCCTTGCCGATAAGGCGGCGCAGGATGAAGTGCTTATGCTGGAGCAGGGCAGGACGCTCCTCGCCGATCTGGTTACAGTTGATGACTGGCTGCCCGCGGCCTTCGCCGAGCCTCACCCCGACCGCTATCAACAATACCTGCTCCATTGCGACCCGCGCGAACGCTTCTCGGTGGTGAGTTTTGTATGGGGTCCGGGCCAGGCCACGCCGGTGCACGACCATACCGTCTGGGGCATGGTCGGCGTGCTGCGCGGCGCCGAACAGTGCGAGGAATTCGCCCTTCCGGCGGGAGGCGGTCCGCTGCAAGCGCTTGGTACGCACCACCTGCCGGCGGGCGCCATCGACATCGTGTCGCCGCGCGTGGGCGACATACACCGCGTCTCGAATGCCTGCCCAGGTGCGGTTTCGGTCAGCATTCACGTGTATGGCGCCGACATCGGCCGCGTGGAGCGCCATGTGTACGACGCAGCCACGGGCGCCGCCACGCGTTTTGTCTCCGGTTACAGCGCCCGCGCCACACCCGAAAACTGGCAGTAATTGCCCATATCGGGTTGTTGCGTATAATCTAAGATCAGCTTGGCAAAACCATTATTAGAGAACAGATCATATGGCTTCATCCTCAGACAATATCAGCATGGCGGTGTTTTGCGACTTCGAGAACGTCGCACTCGGCGTGCGCGACGCGAACTACGAAAAATTCGACATCAAGCCGGTCCTCGAACGGCTTCTGCTCAAGGGCAGCATCGTGGTCAAGAAGGCGTACTGCGACTGGGAGCGCTACAAGGGCTTCAAGGCCACCATGCATGAAGCGAACTTCGAGCTGATCGAGATTCCCCATGTGCGCCAGTCCGGCAAGAACTCGGCCGACATCCGCCTGGTGGTCGATGCGCTGGACCTGTGCTACACCAAATCGCACGTCAACACCTTCGTGATCATCAGCGGCGACTCCGATTTTTCGCCGCTCGTGTCCAAGCTGCGTGAAAACGCCAAGCAGGTGATCGGCGTGGGCGTGAAGCAGTCCACCTCGGACCTGCTGGTGGCGAACTGCGACGAATTCATTTTTTACGACGATCTGGTGCGCGAAGTAAAGCGCGCGGCCGCCAAGCGCGACGAGCGCAAGGTGCAGCCGCAGCCAAAGCGCTCGCCCGACGAAGGCAACCGCCGCAAGGAAGAACTCGAAGCGCGCAAGGCGCAGGCGATCGATCTGGTGGTCGAAATGTTCGATGCGCTGGTATCCGAGCGCGGCGACAGCGGCAAGATCTGGGCGTCGCTGCTGAAAGATACGCTCAAGCGCCGCCGTCCCGACTTCAACGAAACCTATTACGGCTTCCGCACCTTCGGCAACCTGCTGGAAGAGGCGCAGAATCGGGGCATGCTCGAATTCGGCCGTGACGAAAAATCCGGCGCCTACGTTTACCGCAGCAGCAATGCCGCCAACAACAACCATGCGCTCGCGGTGGAGCTGCAAGCGCCAGCCGCGCAGGACGCGCCAGTGGACGCCGAGGTAGCGGAAGAAGTGGCGGCCAAGCCGGAATCGTCGCGCCGCGGCCGTGGTCGCGGTGGACGCAACCGCAACGACACGGTCGAAGCGGCCGCGCCGGAGGTAGTGGAGGTGGAGGACGCAGTCGAAGCGCTGGACGCCGAGCCGGTAACGAGCGTGCCAGCCTGGTACGACCCGCAGCCGGAAACGGCCGATGCCGCGCCGGTCGTTCCCGAGTCGTCGCGCCGTCGTGGCCGAGGAGGACGCAACCGCAACGAGCCGGTGGCCGAGGCCAGCGTGGCGCAAGCCGAGGAGCCGGTTGCAGCCGCTCCGGCATGGTACGACCCGGTCCCGCAGGTCGAGGACACGGAGCAGCCGGCCGAAGCGGAAGTGACCCCGGCGCCGCCAGCGCAGGAAAAACGTCGCCCCGCGCGCAAGAGCGCGGCGAAAAAGGCGGCCAAGCAGGCCGACGTGGCGCCGCAAGCCGAGCCGGAACCAGCACCGCAAGCGGAACCGGAGCCGGAACCGGCGGCGCTTGAGCTGCCGGCAGGCGACGAAGCCGCCGCCAAGCCGGCCCGCAAGGCGATCCCGCGCAGCCGCCGTCCGGCCAAGCCGAAGGCGCCAGCGAAAAGCAAGTAATCCGCATCAGCGCGGGGGCGCCACGCTCCCGCGCGCATCGACGGCCGATTGCAGCGCCAATCCACCGTCCACCAGCATCGCTGTCCCCGTGACGCTCCCGATATGCCGCATGCATGGCCGCTTTCCACGTGCCGCGCACACATGTGCCGCCCCTGCACGCAATCGCAAAATGGTGCAAACTTCAAGCTGTCGCCATGATCGTCCGAAAAGGAAGCCCGCCATGCGTATGCTCACCGCCCTTGCGCTGTCACTGGCCGTGCTCGCGCCCGTCGCCCACGGCGCCCCGCTGGCGGCCAGCCATCCCATTCTCGGCATCTGGACGCTCAAGCTGCCCGGCGGCGGCTGCTCCGAAACCTACCGCTTCCGCGGAGACGGCACCACGCTCGTGATCAGCGCCGCCGAGGTCTCCGAAAGCAAATTCGAGATTCCCGCCAAGCCGAGCGCCGCCGGCTTCTACAAGCTGGTCGACAAGAACGTCAAAGTCAACGGCAAGCCCGATTGCGCGGGCAAGGTCATGAAAACCGGCGCCACGGGCACCAATTACATCCGCTTTCATCCGTCCGGCACCCTGTTTGTGATGTGCGCCGCCGAGTCGCTGGATGCCTGCATCGGCCCGTTCCGGCGCGTCGCAGGCAAGGAGATCTGATTGCTGCGCATCGGCGTCATTTCGGACACCCACGGCTTGCTGCGTCCCGAGGCCATGGCTTTTCTCGCCGGTAGCGACTACATCGTCCATGGCGGCGACATCGGCAACGCCGCCATCCTGGCTGACCTGGCCGCGATCGCGCCCCTGACGGTCGTGCGCGGCAATAACGACAAGGGCGATTGGGCCGCCGCCGTGCCGCACAGCGCTCTGTTGACCGTGGGCGGGGTGAGTCTGTACGCGCTGCACGACATCGCCGATCTGGATGCGGCCGCGCTGCCTGATGATGTAAAGGTAGTGGTGTGCGGCCACTCGCACCGGCCGCTGGCCGAGCAGCGCGGCCAGCTGCTGTACCTCAATCCCGGCAGCGCCGGTCCGCGCCGTTTCAGCCTGCCCGTCACTGCGGCCGAACTGCTGGTCGATGGCGACCGGGTAAGGGCCAACATCGTCGAGCTGATTTCGCGCCGTTGAGGCCATCCCCGAAAGCCCCCTCGTCCGATGCCCCGGCCCGGCCCGGTGTATATTGCTGCCGGTTCTATCATCCAAGGCACTTCCATGTCCCCGGCTTTACTTCTTTGCATCCTCATCGCCTACTTCGCCCTGCTGCTCGGCGTAGCCTTGGCTACCTCGCGCAATGCGACCAACGACAGCTTCTACATCGGTAATAAAAGCAGCAACTGGAAGCTGGTCGCCTTCGGCATGGTCGGCACCACCCTGTCCGGCGTGACATTCATCAGCGTGCCCGGCGCGGTGGGGCGCGACGGCTTCGGCTACATGCAGGTCCTGATCGGCTACGTGATCGGCTACATCGCCGTCGCGTATATCCTGCTGCCGCTGTACTACCGCCTGAAACTGACCTCGATCTACGACTACCTGAACCAGCGCCTCGGCCGGCGCGCCTACCAGAGCGGCGCTTCCTTTTTCATTATCTCGCGCCTGCTGGGCGCCACCGCGCGCCTGTACCTGGTGGTGAATATTTTGCAAGCCATCATCCTCGACAGCCTGGGCGTGCCGTTCTGGCTCACCACCCTGGTCATCCTGGCCATGATCCTCATGTACACCTACCAGGGGGGCGTCAAGACCATCGTCTGGACCGATACCCTGCAAACGAGCTGCATGCTATTCGGCCTGCTCGCCTGCATCGCCATCCTGCTGTTCCAGATGGACCTGTCGGTCGGCCAGAGCCTGGCCCAGATGCAGGAGCGCGGCCTGGCGCGCGTGTTTACCACGTCCTTCGACAGCCCCAATTTCTACCTCAAGCAGATCGTGGCCGGCGCCTTCATCGTCCTCGCCATGACCGGCATGGACCAGGAGATGATGCAAAAGACGATCTCCGTCAAAACCCTGGCCGACTCCCAGAAAAACCTGCTCAGCCTCACCGTGATCCTGTTCGTGGTGCTATCGCTGTTCATGTTCCTGGGCGGCCTGCTGTACCTGTACGCGCCGGTGGTGGGCGCCACCGCCAGCGGCGACAAGCTGTTCCCCGCCATCGTCATGGGCCACTTGCCGGCGGCGCTGCAGATCATCTTCCTGATCGCGCTGATTTCCGCGCTGTTCCCCAGCGCCGATGGCGCCATCACCGCGCTCACCTCCACGGTCTGCATCGACCTGCTCGGCCTCACGCGCCGCCACGACCTGACGGAGCAGGACAAGGTGCGCTGGCGCCAGCGCGTGCACCTCGGTTTTGCGCTGCTGTTCCTGGTGCTGGTGATGGCCTTCAAATGGGTCGACAGTCCCAGCATGATCGGCGTGATCCTGAAAGTGGCCAGCTATACTTACGGCCCGCTGCTTGGCCTGTTCGCCTTCGGCATCCTGACCCGGCGCACGCTGACGGACCGCTGGGTGCCGCTGGTGGCCGTCGGCGGCCCCGTGATCTGCGCTTTCCTTGAATATAATCAAACATTGCTGTTGGGAAGTTATCGCCTCGGGCTTGAGTTGCTCATGATTAATGGCATATTGGTGTTTGCCGGCTTGTGGGCGATTTCCAGCCCCGGGCGCGCCCCGCATTTCGGACGGGACCCGGCGATTTCGCTTACAGTAGACGTTTAGCCTTTACCAACCCCCACATTTTCTGCCGGAGTACCGATGTCATTCAAACCCTTGTCTTCCCTTCGCCGGGGTTTCGGCGTGTTCTGGAGAGCGGTCGACAGCACGCGCCGGGGCGTGCTCAATGTGCTGTTCCTGGCCATCGTCGTGTTCCTGCTGATCGCCGTTTTCAGCGGCGGCGGCGTCAAGCCGATGGCGACCAAGACCGCGCTCGTGCTCGAAATTAAGGGCAGCCTGGTCGAGCAGCACAGCGGCAACGTACGCGAGGCGCTCATGGCCAATGCCGGCGCCGGCGAAGTGCGCCGGTCGGTGCAGCTACGCGACGTGCTCACCGTGCTCGATCGCGCCGCCAAGGACCCGCAGATCAGCAGCGTGCTGCTGCTGCTCGACGAAATGGACGGCGCGGGACTTGCCATGCTCAATGAAGTCGGCCTGGCCATCGACCGCGTCAAGGCGTCGGGCAAACCCGTCATCGCCTGGGGCAGCGCGTTCGACCAGCGCCAGTACCTGCTCGCCTCGCACGCCACCCAGGTGTATATGCATCCGATGGGCGCGGTTATGATCGAAGGCTTCGGCCGTTACCGCAATTACTACCGCGATGCGCTCGACAAGGTCGGCGTGACGGTCAACCTGATGAAGGTCGGTACCTACAAGAGCTTCGCCGAGCCGTACATCGGCAATGGCCCCTCGCCGGAAGCGGCCGAAGCGGACGCCTTCCTCTTTAAAGCGCTGTGGAGCGGCTACACCACCGACGTCGAGAAAAACCGCAAGCTGCCGGCCGGCTGGATCGCCCAGCGCATCGAGACCCTGCCTGCCGAGACGGAACAAGCCGCTGGCGACACCGGCAAGCTGGCCCTGACCAGCAAACTGGTGGACGGCCTGAAAACGCGCGACGAAGTGCGCGCCATGATGATCACGCGCGGCGCCAAGGACGATGAAGGCACGAGCTTTCGCCAGGTCGGGTTCGGCGAGTACCTGATGCGCGTGACCCCGGAGTTGATGGGCGACGCCGTTGGCGTGATCGTGGCCTCCGGCGAAATCAGTGACGGCAATGCACCTGCGGGCTCGATCGGTGGCCTGTCCACCGCGAACCTGATCCGCAAGGCGCGCGAGGACAAGCAGATCAAGGCCGTCGTGCTGCGCGTCGATTCGCCCGGCGGCAGCGCCTTCGGTTCGGAACTGATCCGGCGCGAGCTGGAACTGACGCGCGCCGCCGGTAAACCCGTGGTGGTGTCGATGGGCAGCGTGGCGGCATCGGGCGGCTACTGGATTTCGATGGCGTCCGACGAAGTATTCGCCGACCGCGCCACCATCACCGGTTCGATCGGCGTGTTCGCGATCCTGCCGACGGCCGAAAAAGTGGTCGAGAAACTGGGCATCCACACCGCCGGCGTGACCACCACCTGGCTGGCCGACGCCTACAACCCAATGCGTCCGCTCGACCCGCGCTTCGCCCAGCTGATCCAGAGCAGCATCAACCATATCTACAGCGACTTCACCACCAAGGCCGCCGCGGCGCGCAAGACCACCCAGCCGAAGATCGACGAAGTGGGGCAGGGCCGCGTGTGGACCGGCGTGCAGGCCAAGGAACGCGGCCTGGTCGACACCATCGGCAGCTACACCGATGCGCTCAAGTCGGCCGCCAAACGCGCCAAGCTGGCAGACGGCTACCGCGTCGCTTACGTCGAGCGCGAGGTGTCGGCATTCGAGCGCGTGCTCACCTCCGTGTTCGGCGTGAGCGCCGCGCACGCGGTCAACATCGAGGTCAAACTGGGCCTGATGCCGACTGGCGTGCCGTCGAGCGCCGTGGCCGAAGTGAGCAAGGAACTGAGCTGGCTGGCCGATCTGGCCAAGGATCGCAAGCCATTCACGGCGGTCACCCACTGCATGTGCACGGCGCCCTGACGCCTTGCTGTACACGGATGGGCAGTCCATGCCCATCCGCGCGCCACGCCATCGATTTGTAGCGAGTTTGTAACGCCATGTATTTTGTTACAAACTCGCCCGTGTCACCCATTCCCCCATGACAATGCATGCCCCGCCACCGCCTGAAGGGTGGCGGCGGCATGTGCTTTCATGACCGCCCATGAATCGGCCTGCTTTGGGGCTTGAACCTGCCCCGGCCGAAACATGTCGAAACCCTTGTCCGTGCTAGAGTTCCTTCAATAATCGTTGCAATCAAGACAAGGAAAAGCATGAACCCATCACCCTCCCAGCCACGGCGCAGCCGCCGTGCCAAGCTTATCGGTAGTGTGATTGCCGTACTCGCCATGGCCGGACTGGGCGGACTCGCCTGGTACCTGACCCACCAGAGCCCGGCGAGCGGCCCTGGCGGCGCGCATGGCGCGGCTTCCGGTCCGGGCGGTGGCGGTGGCGGCGGTGGCCGTGGTGGACGCGGCGGCGGCATGGCCACCACGGTCGGCGTGGCTACGGCTGAACGCACCGACATCCCGGTCATCCTCGACGCCCTCGGCACCGTCACGGCGGCCGCCACTGCCACGGTGCGCCCGCAGGTGTCGGGCATCCTGCAAAAGATCCACTTCAGCGAAGGGCAACTGGTCAAGGCGGGGCAGGTGATGGCCACGATCGACCCGCGCCCGTTCGAGATGGCGCTGATGCAGGCGTCCGGCACGCGCCAGCGTAACGAAGCGCAGCTCGATAGCGCCAAGGTCACGCTGGAGCGCTACCGCACCCTGCTCGCGCAGGACTCGATCGCGCGCCAGGAGGTCGATACCCAGGCCGCGCTGGTCAAGCAGCTGCAAGGCACCGCCATGACCGACCGCGCGTCCGAAGGCGTGGCGCGCCTGAACCTGAGCTACACCCAGGTCAAGGCGCCGATCACGGGCCGGGTGGGCCTGCGCGTGATCGACATGGGCAACCTGGTCGGCAGCGGCGACGCCAACGGCATCGCCGTCATCACCCAGCTCTCGCCCATCGATGTCGAATTCGCGGTGCCGCAAGACCGCGTGCCGGACCTGCAGGCGCGCATCCGCGACAGCGCCAGCCTGGCCGCCACCGCGTTCGACCGCACCCGTACCACCTCGCTCGCCAAAGGCGAATTCAAGGCGCTCGACAACCAGGTCGACGTGCAGACCGGTACCGTGCGTGCCAAGGCGCGTTTCGCCAACGGCGGCCAGGCGCTGTTCCCCAGCCAGTTCGTCAACCTGCGCCTGGAGCTGCGCACCATCAAGGATGCCGTCGTGGTGCCGGTGACCGCGCTGCGCCACGGCAGCACGGGCGACTTTGTCTACGTGCTCAATGCCGCCGAACGCACGGTCGCCGTGCGCCCCGTGACGCGCGGCCAGGCCACGGTGGACAAGGTGGAAGTGAAAACGGGCCTGAAAGCGGGCGAGCAGGTGATTACCGAAGGCGCCGACCGCCTCAAGGATGGCGCCAGGGTGACCCTGGCGACCGACAAGCCGGCTGCCGGCGCCGGTGGCGGGCGTCGCCGCCAGCGCGAAGGAGCGCCGCGATGATGGTTGCGCGCAGCACGAGGGGTGCGCGATGAATCCGTCCGCCCCGTTTATCGCCCGCCCGGTCGCCACGTCGCTGCTGATGCTGGCCATTGTGCTGGCCGGCTTCGTCGGCTTCAAGTTCCTGCCGTTGTCGGCGCTGCCGCAGGTCGATTTCCCCACCATCCAGGTGCAGACGCTGTATCCGGGCGCCAGTCCCGAAGTCATGGCGCGTACCGTCACGGCGCCGCTGGAACGCCGCTTCGGCCAGATGTCCGGCCTGCAGCGCATGAGTTCCACCAGCGCCTCCGGGGTGTCCATCGTCACCCTGCAGTTCGGCTTGGGGCAAACGCTCGATGTGGCCGAACAGGAAGTCCAGGCGGCGATTAACGCCGGCGGCTCGCTGCTGCCGGCCGACCTGCCGGCGCCACCGGTGTACGCCAAGGTCAACCCGGCCGATGCGCCGGTGCTCACGCTGGCCATTACGTCCGACACGGTGCCGCTGACCGAAGTACAGAACCTGGTCAACACACGCTTGGCGCTAAAAATCAGCCAGGTGTCGGGCGTGGGCCTGGTTACCCTCAGCGGCGGGCAGCGGCCGGCGGTGCGCATCCAGGCCGATACCGGCGCGCTGGCCACCTACGGCCTTGGCCTGGACACGCTGCGCAGCGCGATCTCGGGCGCCAACGCCAACAGCGCCAAGGGGAACTTCGACGGTCCCACGCGCTCTTACGCAATCAACGCCAATGACCAGCTCCTGACCGTGCCCGATTATGAAAAACTGATCGTCGCCTACCGCAATGGCGCCCCGGTGCGCCTGTCCGACGTGGCCAAGGTGGTCGACAGCGCCGAAAACGTCAAGCTGGGCGCCTGGGCCAACATGAAGCCGGCCATCATCCTCAACGTGCAGCGACAGCCGGGCGCCAACGTCATCGCCACGGTGGACGCCATCAAGGCGCGCCTGCCCGAGCTGCAGGCCAGCCTGCCCGGCGCGCTGCGGCTCGATGTGCTGTCGGACCGCACCACCGGCATCCGCGCCTCCGTCACCCACGTCGAACTCGAACTGCTGCTGGCCGTGGCGCTGGTGGTGCTGGTGATTTTCGCCTTCCTGCACAGCGTGCGCGCCACCGTCATTGCCAGCCTGGCGGTGCCGATTTCGCTGATCGGCACCTGCGGCGCCATGTACCTGCTCGGCTACAGCCTGAATAACCTTTCCCTCATGGCGCTGACGATCGCCACCGGCTTCGTGGTCGACGACGCCATCGTCATGATCGAAAACATCGCGCGCTACATCGAAGAAGGCGAAACGCCGATGGCGGCCGCCGTCAAGGGTGCGGCGCAGATCGGCTTTACCATCATCTCGCTGACGGTGTCCTTGATCGCCGTCCTGATTCCTTTGCTGTTCATGGGCGACGTGGTGGGGCGCCTGTTCCGCGAGTTCGCCATTACCCTGGCCATCACGATCCTTATTTCGGGCGTGGTGTCGCTGACCCTGGTGCCGATGATGTCGGCGCGCTGGCTGCGCAGCCACGAAGATGAAAAACCGGGGCGCATGGCGCAACGTACCCAGGCATTTTTCGACCGCGTGATCGTGCGCTACGACCATGCGCTGAACTGGGTGCTGGCGCGCCAGGGCCTGACCCTGCTGGTGGCGCTGGCCACGCTGGTGCTCACGGCCGTGCTGTATGTGCTCATTCCCAAGGGTCTGTTCCCGACCCAGGACACCGGCCAGCTCCAGGCGCGGGTCGAAATGCGCCAGTCGATCTCGTACGACCGCATGGCCGAACTGCAGCAGGCGGCCGGCAAGGCAATCCTGGCCGATCCCGATGTGGAGTCGCTCAGTTCCAACGTCGGCGTCGACGCGGCCAACAACACCATGCTGCACACCGGCCGCATGCTGATCAACCTGAAACGCGACAAGGCGTCCAGCCAGGCCGAGATCATGGAGCGCCTGCGCCGCCGCGTGGCGGACGTGGCTGGCGTCACCCTGTACCTGCAACCAACCCAGGACCTGACCATCGACGCCGAAAGCGGGCCGACGCTGTACCGCGTCTCGCTCGAAGGAGCCGACAGCGCCACGGTCAGCCAATGGGCGGGCACCCTGGTCAGGCATCTGCAGCAGAACAGGCAGGTGACGAATGTGGTGACCGACGCCGGCGCCACGGGCGTCTCGGCTTTTGTGAGCATCGACCGCGATACCGCGTCGCGCCTGTCGATCACGGCCGCCTCGATCGACGACGCCCTGTACAGCGCCTACGGCCAGCGCATCGTCTCGACCATTTTCACCGAGACCAACCAGTACCGCGTGATCCTGGAAGCCCAGCGCGACCCGCAAATGTCGATCGCCGCCCTGGGCCAGTTGCCGATCAAGACCGGCTCCGGCAAGACCACGCCGCTGTCGGCGGTGGCAAGCATCACCGAGCAGCCGGCACCGCTGCAAATCACCCACGTGGCGCAGTACCCGGCCACCACCATCGGTTTCGATACCGCGCCGGGCGTCTCGCTGGGCCATTCGGTGGAGGCGATTCGCGCCGCCGCGCTTGAGATCAAGCTGCCGGCGTCGGTCAGCATGACCTTCCTCGGTGCGGCGGGCGCCTACCAGGCGTCGCTGTCGAACCAGCTGTGGCTCATTCTGGCGGCGGTAATATGCGTCTACATCGTGCTCGGCGTGCTGTACGAAAGCTATGTGCATCCGCTGACGATTCTGTCCACCCTGCCGTCGGCCGGCGTGGGCGCGCTGCTGGCGCTGATGATCAGCGGCCAGGACCTGGGCGTGATCGGCATCATCGGCATCATCCTCCTGATCGGCATCGTCAAGAAGAACGCCATCATGATGATCGACTTTGCCATCGAGGCCGAACGGGAGAAGGGCATGGCCCCGCGCGAGGCAATCCAGCAGGCCGCTCTGCTGCGCTTCCGCCCGATTTTGATGACCACCCTGGCCGCGCTGTTCGCGGCGGTGCCGCTGATGCTCGGCTGGGGCGAGGGCGCCGAATTGCGTCGCCCGCTTGGTCTGGCCATCTTCGGTGGCCTGATCGTCAGCCAGATGCTCACGCTGTTTACGACGCCGGTGATTTACCTCGGCTTCGACAGCCTGGCGCGGCGCTGGTCGCGTAAAGACACCGTGACTGCGGGCGAGGTAGCCAAGTGAATCTGTCCGAGCCTTTCGTACGGCGCCCGATCGCCACCGTCCTGCTCACGCTCGGCATCGCGCTGGCCGGTATCGGCGCGTTCTTTGTGCTGCCGGTCTCGCCGCTGCCGCAGGTGGACTTTCCGACCATCTCGGTAAGTGCATCGCTGCCGGGGGCCAGTCCCGACACCATGTCGACCAGCGTGGCCACGCCGCTGGAACGGCGCCTGGGCGTGATCTCCGGCGTGAACGAAATGACTTCGTCGAGCGGCAGCGGATCGACGCGCGTGAGCCTGCAGTTCGATCTGAACCGCAAGATCGATTCCGCCGCGCGCGAAGTGCAGGCGGCCATCAGCGCCGCGCGCGCCGACCTGCCGTCCACCCTGAAGAGTAACCCGACCTACCGCAAGGCCAATCCGTCCGACGCACCCATCATCATTCTGGCGCTGACGTCCAGAACCAAGTCGCCGGGCCAGATCTTCGAGTCGGTATCGAACCTGGTGCAGCAAAAGCTGGCGCAGGTACAGGGCGTGGGCGACGTGGAAATCGGCGGCGGCTCGCTGCCGGCGGTGCGCGTCGAATTGCTGCCGTATGCGCTGAACCGCTACGGCGTCTCCACGGAAGACGTGCGCGCCGCGATCCAGTCGACCAATGCCAACCGCCCCAAGGGCGCAATCGAAGGCAACGGCATGCGCCTGCAAATCTATTCGCAGGCCAGCACCGCCACGGGCGGGCGCAGCGCGGCCGACTATCGCAGCCTGGTGGTGGCCTGGCGCAACGGCGCCGCCGTGCGCCTGGATGACGTGGCCCAAGTGATCGATGGCGTCGAAAACGTCAATACATTGGGCCTGTTTAACGGCCAGCCGGCGGTGATCGTGCTGATCACGCGCCAGCCCGGCGCCAACGTCATCGAAACGGTGGACGGCGTGCGCGCCCTGGTGCCCATGCTGCAGGCGCAGTTGCCGCAGGATGTGAAGCTGGAAGTGGCCTCCGACAGCACCAACTCGATCCGCTCCTCGCTGGCCGAGATCGAGCTGACGCTGATGATCTCCATTTTGCTGGTGGTGCTGGTGGTCAGCCTGTTTTTGCGCAGCGTACGCGCCACCATCATCCCGGCGGTGGCCACGGTGGTGTCGCTGCTCGGCACCTTCGGCGTGATGTACATGCTGGGTTTTTCACTGAATAACCTGTCGCTGATGGCGCTGACCGTGGCCACCGGTTTCGTGGTCGACGACGCCATCGTTGTACTGGAAAATACCGCCCGCCATATTGAAAACGGCATGGAGCGCATGCAGGCGGCGCTGCTCGGCGCGCGCGAAGTCGGTTTTACGGTGCTGTCGATCAGCCTGTCGCTGGTGGCGGTGTTCATCCCGCTGCTGTTCATGGGCGGGCAGGTGGGCCGCCTGTTCCGCGAATTCGCCGTTACGCTGTCGGCGGCAGTGATGATTTCGCTGGTCATTTCGCTCACCACCACGCCGATGATGTGCGCCTGGCTGCTCAAACCCACCGGCCATGACCGCCAGCCAGGCCGGCTTGCGAGTTGGGCCGAGCGGGGTTTCGACCGCATCCACAAGGCGTACGAGCATTCGCTCGACTGGGCGCTCGACAGCATTGCGCTGGTGATGGTGATTTTCGTGTTCGTGATCGGCCTGAACGTGTACCTGTTCAGCGCCGCGCCGAAAGGCTTCTTTCCGCAGCAGGACACGGGCCAGATCAGCGGCGGCATTCGCGCCGACCAGAGCATTTCGTTCCAAGCCATGCAAGCCAAGTTGAAGCAACTGGTCGACATCATCCGGCGCGATCCGGCGGTGGCCACGGTGGTCGGCTTTACCGGCGGCGGACGGGCCGGCGGCGGCTTCATGTTCATCAATCTGAAACCGGTGTCCGAACGCAGCGACGGCGGCCAGGCGGTGATTGCGCGCCTGCGCCCGCAACTGGCCAAGGTGACCGGCGTGTCGATGTTCCTCAATCCGGTGCAGGACCTGCGCATGGGCGGGCGCCAGTCCAACTCGACCTACCAGTACACCTTGAAGAGCGACAACCGGGCCGACCTCAAACAGTGGGCCGGCAAGCTGGCGGACGCCATGAAGCGCCAACCGGCGCTGGTCGATGTCGACACCGACCAGGCCGAAAACGGGGTCGAGATGTTCGTCCAGATCGACAAGGACAGTGCCGCGCGCCTGGGCATCAACCCGCGCGACGTCGACAATGCGCTCTACAACGCCTTTGGCCAGCGTCAGGTCAGCACCATCTACGATGAACTTAATCAGTACAGCGTGATCATGGGCGTGGCGAAGCAGTACCAGCAGACGCCCGAGGCGCTCAACGACGTGTATGTGCCTTCGCGCGGCACCGCCAGCGCCGGTGGCGCGGCCGCGCCGGCCAACACCACGGCCGCGCGCGATCCGTCCAGCGGCCAGGCCCTGAGCAGTGCCGCTACCACCATGGTGCCGCTGTCGGCCATTGCCAGCTTTGCCGAAAGCTCGACCCCGACCTCGGTCAACCATCAGGATGGCGAACTGGCCACGACCGTGTCGTTCAACCTGGCGCAGGGCAGCAATCTGGCCGACGGACAGGCGGCTGTGAAGCAGGCCGAGGCCGACATCGGCATGCCGAACAATGTGCGCGGCAGCTTCCAGGGTACGGCGCGCGCGGCCGACGAGTCGAACAAGGAGCAGCCGATGCTGATTGCGGCGGCCATCGTCGTCATCTACATCGTGCTCGGCATCCTGTACGAAAGCCTGGTGCACCCGATCACCGTGCTCTCCACCCTTCCGTCGGCCGGCGTGGGCGCGGTGCTGGCCCTGCTGCTGTTCAAGATGGAGTTTTCGATCATTGCCCTGATCGGCGTGTTTTTACTGATCGGGATCGTGAAAAAGAATGCGATCCTGATCATCGACTTTGCGCTGGAAGCGGAACGAACGCGTGGCCTGACCCCGCTCGAAGCGGTACGCGAGGCCTGCCTGCTGCGTTTCCGCCCGATTCTGATGACGACCCTGGCGGCGGCACTGGGCGCCTTGCCGCTGGCGATCGGCTTCGGCGAAGGTTCGGAGCTGCGCCGCCCGCTCGGCATCGCCATCATCGGTGGCCTGATCGCCAGCCAGGTCCTGACCCTGCTCACCACACCCGTGGTCTACGTCGTCATGGACAAGCTGCGCCGCCGCAGCCCCACCGAGCGCCAGCCCGGTCATCACGCCGACAACACTGCCTCACCTAATCCACAATGAGTATTCCTATGCGCGCGACCCCGTTCCTTCGTCTTTTACCGCTGGCCGCCTTCCTGCTTGCCGGCTGCGCCGTCGGTCCGGCGTACGTGAAACCCAGCACGCCGGAACCGGCGGCATTCAAGGAAGCGCAGGGCTGGTCTCCCGCCGCGCCGGCCGATGCGCTCGACCGCGGTCCATGGTGGACCCTCTTCAACGATCCGGTCTTGAACGAACTGGCGGGGCAGATCGAGGTGTCGAACCAGAACGTGGCGGCCGCCGTGGCCTCGTATGCGCAATCGCGCGCGCTGGTGCAGCAGCAGCGCGCGGGCCTGTTCCCGAGCGTGTCGCTCAGTACCAGCGGCGAGCGTTCGGGCACGCGCAATGCCGGCGCCGACAACAACTACCGTCTCAACATCGGCACCAGCTGGGAGCCCGACCTGTGGGGCCGGCTGCGCGCCAGCGTGACCGCGGCCAGCGCCAACGCCCAGGCCAGCGCCGCCGACCTGGCCTCGGCGCGCCTGTCGGCCCAGGGCGAACTGGCCGCGAACTATTTTGTGGTGCGCCAGACCGACGCCCAGGCGGCGCTGCTGGCGACGACCATCGAAGGCTACCAGCGGGTGCTGCAGATCACCCAGAACCGCTTCGACGCCGGCATCGCCACCAAGTCCGACGTGCTGCAGGCGAGCACCCAACTGGCAAACGCCCGGATCGACGCCTTGTCGCTGGCGCGCCAGCGCGCCCAGTTCGAGCACGCCATCGCCATCTTGCTGGGCAAGGCGCCGGCCGACTTTACCCTGGCAAGTGCGCCGTGGCAGGCCTTCGTGCCCGAGATTCCGGTCGGCGTGCCGTCGGCGCTGCTGCAGCGCCGGCCCGACATCGCCGCCGCCGAGCGGCGCGTGGCGTCGGCCAATGAGCAGATCGGCATCGCGCGCTCGGCCTATTATCCGAATATCAGCTTGAGCGGCTCCGTGGGCAACGCGGGCAGCCGCGTGTCGGACCTGTTCAGCGCCTCGAACGCGCTGTGGTCCTTCGGCCTGAGTGCCGCGCAAAGCCTGTTCAACGCCGGTGCCACGCGTGCCAGCGTGGCGGGCGCCGAGGCCGGGCAGCAGGCGGCAGTGGCACGCTACCGCCAGACGGTGCTCGACGCCTTAGGCGACGTGGAAAACCAGCTCTCCTCCACGCGCGTGCTGGCGCAGCAGCTGGTGCTGCGGCGCCAGGCGTCCGAATCGGCCGACCAGGTCGAGGCGCAGATGCTCAATCGCTACAAGGCGGGGCAGGTGGGATACAGCGATGTGGTGCAGGCCCAGGCCAGTGCGCTGTCGGCGCGGCGCGCGCTGGTGCAGGCCCAGGGCGACCGCCAGAGCACCGCGATTTCGTTGATTCAGGCATTGGGCGGCGGCTGGCAAGCGCAGTAAAATACGCGGATGACGACCACACCCTCCACATCCGGTACAACCGAACCCGCCTGCTACGAAGTACGGCGTTCCACCATCCACGGCAACGGCGTATTCGCCACACGCGATATCGAACCGGGCGAGCAGATCGCCGAATACACGGGCGAGCGCATCACGGCCGACGAATCGGCGGCGCGCGCCGAAGCCGGCGGCGGCCCGGTCAACCATACCTTTTTCTTTTCGCTGGCCGACGGCATGGTCATCGACGGTGGCCGTGGCGGCAACGATTCGCGTTTCATCAACCACGCCTGCGAACCGAATTGCGAAGCGCAGGAAGACGAGGGCAGGGTGTTCATCCATGCGCTGCACCCGATCATGCGCGACGAAGAACTCAAATATAACTACGCCCTGATCTACGAAGAGCGCCACACGCCGGCCGTGAAAAAGGCGTTCGAATGCCGCTGCGGCGCGCCCACCTGCACCGGCACCATGCTGGCACCGAAAAAACGCAAGCGTCGCTGAGCCGCTTGCCGCCTGATTGCTTGCCGGTGTGGTATCGATTACACGCCGTCCGGCGCTTGGGCGGTATCGATCATCAAGTATATTGGGAAATATATGTTATAATTAAGCAACTTTTATCATATTGAAATCCTAATTCATGAATTATTTGACGATTGATGCGCTGCCTGATTTGAGCGCCGAGCAGATGGCCAGCGCCCATGTTTTGACGTTCCAGCCTTACGGCCCGTTTGGAGACCCGTCAGTTGTTCAACGGGATAACACCATCGCCTATTTTCAAAACCGCGGGAAAACCGCGTTTGATCATGTTACGTTTGCTTTTGACGCCGTTCAGGACAGGAGCTACTCCTTGTCCAGCGATAACAACGCCAACAACAACAAATATCCGTTCCTCGTTTTGCAACTGTACGACAGGTTCGGTAACGTTGTCGCGTACAGTAACGACAACCTGGCTGCAACGGATATGATCCGTGACTTCGTCGCTCCCTATTCCGGCAAGTTCTACATCACACCCGGGTGGGACAAAAGCCCCTTTTCGAGCGCGTTAAGCATTGCTATTCACGGTGACGCGGTCCGCCCGGTGGGCGAAAATGTGATCGGAACGGCAGCCGATGACCGCTTGACTGCGACTGCGAAAAACGAAAACATCGACGGTGGTGCCGGCATCGACACGGTGGTCTATAAAGTACAGCAGGTCGGGTATTCGATTGTCAAACACGGCGCCGAACTGCGCGTCCAGGCGGGAGTCTTTGCCGATCTTGATATTCTGACCAACATCGAAAAGATCGAATTTAACGGTAAGCCGCTCACCATCACCTACAACGACCTGGCCCAGTCGCTGTACATTGCGTATTTCGGGCGCGCGGCCGACCCCAAGGGCCTGGCAAGCTTCCAGGACCAGCTGATCGGCATGGGTGCGCCACGCAGTGCGAATGAGCTGGCGGCGAAATATGCGCTCGATCCAGCCATCAAGGGATTGATCGATTCCTTCGGCTTGAGTGCGGAATCGAAGCTTCTCTACCAGGGCGACAGCAAGTCCTTCGTTGACGCCATTTTCCACAATGTGCTGAACCGGGCGCCGGCCGAAAGTGGACTCAAGTTCTGGTCGGAGGCGATCGACTCGGGCGTACTGACCCGCGCCAACGCATCGTTGTCGATCATGGCCGGTGCCCAGTCGAATACCTCGGCCCAGGGGCTGCTTGACAGCACCACGGTGGCGAACAAGATTGATGTGGCATCGACCTTCACCTTCGCTCTCGATACGGTCGAGCGGGCGGCGGCTTACAGCGGCAGTGCGGCGGCAGCCGCCGCGCGCGGGCTGTTGGCCAGTGTCACGAACGAAACGGATGTCATGTATATGCACGCTCCGATCACCGCCGCGATCAACACCATCTCGGCCCCACGCACGTCGGGCGACCTGAATGCGCCCGAGCGGGCCGGCCATTCCGCGGCAGTGATCGAGCTGGTCGGCGTGCCTTCCGCTGATGGATGGTTCGATAGTCTGTAAGCCAGGCGACAGCGGGGCCGGGACGGCGTCGCTGAAGCGCGCCATGCCCTCGTCACAGTAGCCGCGCGCGTCATCCATGTCAGCAGTGCCGATCCATACGCCGCTGGCGTCGATATGGCCGCAGCGCCGACACGGCCTGCGGTCACCAGCCGCAGTTCGGCGGCGGCACCCTCCGCATGGAAGTGGTTTTGGGCGACGGCAGGCGCGGGCGGCATGGGGCGTGGAGCGACGATTGTTTAAGCATCGATTGTAAAGCAGGCCTTTGCCGGTGCATCCGGCCGCGCAAGCCGTCAATACGCGTACGACGACATTATTTGCACCGCTTTGCATCAGCGATATACTCCCCGCTTGCTTTTATCTTCTGGGGTTTATCTTGTGGCGTTTCGGCACATATGCTGCCGCCTCCGGGTCAATGCCGACCGCCAGGTCCACCATCGCCCGGGTGATGCGGCGCGCGGGAATTTGCGACAGTACCAGCGGATTGGAGCGCAGTTCCTCGAGCAGCGTTGCCTCGTCGGCTTCATTGAAAGCGGTGCGCGCGATGGTGCGCAGCCAGTCCGTATCGACCGCCGGCCCGAATTCGGGCTCGTAATCGCTGCATAAGGACCGCACCTTGGCGGCCTCCCCGGCAGCCCGAAACGCCTGCCCGTTCGCGCGGTATGCGCTGGCCAGCACGTAGTGCATGTGCGCGGGCTCGTCGACATGCCCGAGGGCCAGCAACGCGTCGCTGATCGCGCCTTCCCAATTTCTGTTCCATAGCCGGGTCCAGGCACGCAGTGCGTGCCAGCGGCAGCCGGTTTCCTTTGTCCCGGCCGGGCCCTGGTGGCGCGCGATGATGCTTGTGGCGATATCTTCCCTGAGCGCGTCCGGCACGCCGGAAAACGCCTGCGCGTTGCGCTTGACGGCCGCCAGGCAAAGCTCGGGGCTGCGCAGCGTTTCGGGCAGGTAGCCCAGCGCCATCGGGTCGGTCCTGATCCAGTCCCGGCATACATCGGTGGTCAGGAGCGCCTCGGGGATCAGCGCGAGATCGCTGGCATCGACGCGCATGACCATGTCCGCCGTGATGGATGCCCGGGGAATGTGGCGCAGGTTGGCGCTGCTGCCCAGTCGCACGGTGGCGTACATGGTTTCGCTGCGCAGCCACAGGGGTACCGAGCCGAGACCGGCGCCGGCCGCCAGGGCCCTCATGCAAAATTGTTCGTCGATGAGGCAACCCCAGACGTCGTAAAGGCAGTTGACGTCAAATGTGGTGGGGACGCGCGAGCTGCGCTTGTCGCGCCGGCACCAGTCATCGTCATCGCCGTACAGCGAGCGGGCCAGCGCCAGTCCCTCGGCCGTCATGCAGCGGCCCGGTACATCCGCGGCGTGATCGGCGCCACGCCTGATGATGCGTTCCAGTCGTGCCGGCGTTTGCAGGTGCGCCGGCAGTTCCTGGAGGGCTTCTGCGTCGCGCTCGACGGCGTAATCCGCGACGGCGTCGTCGATCAGTTCCGGCGGCATGTGCGTGATGGCGTGTTTCGTGCCGTAGGCCCAGTCAAACCATTCCTGCGCGGTTTGCGGCACCGGTTTTTCTTCGACCGGCGGCGTCGGTGCGGCCGGGCAGCGCCCTGCGAGCGCGGCCTCCAGCGTCTCCTTGGAAGGGGAGCAAAGCAGGCGGATGTTGTGCCATTCGTTGCCGTCGCCATTGTCGCTTTCCAGCTCGATGGACAGCCATAACTGGTTCGATTCGGGCCGGGTCGCATCCGGACCGGCAATCGGCTGGCGCAGCGCAACCTGCCACCCAGGCAGGCCGTCCCCGGGCGAGCCGTCCGGAACGTCCGGGTCCGGGTCGGCCGGGCCGAAGTGCGCCACCAGGCGCTCCATGCAACGCGTGTACATCGCTTCGGACATCCGCTCGCGTTCGAAACTGAGGAATTCGTACACGGCGTTCACGTGTCCGTCCACGTAGGACTGATAGATGCGACGTGTGGTGCTGACCGATTTTGCCAGTTTCCCATCGCTGTCGAGGTCATCGTCCTCGTCATCATCCTCCTCGTCCTCGTCGTCCTCTTCATCCTCATCCTCATCCTCATCTTCATCCTCATCCTCATCCGTGCCGTCGGGCGCTTGCAGCAGGGCGTCGATATTGTGCAGTTTTTCTTCCGCCTTCAGCATCATCGCTTCCGCGAAGGTGATCAGATCGTCCACGCTATCGATCTCTTCGAGCAGCGCATCGGCGGACACGGAGAAAAACGGATGGGGCATGTGCTGCGCCGGATGTGGCGCACCTTGCCAGAGAAGGGCGCCAGCGGCGTCGTACAGTGCTGCATGGCGGCCTTGCGGCCCCCGCTCGGCGCGCAGGCGGTACGCCACGCGCGCGTCGCGGTCGAGCAGGGCGACGCTCTTGTCGCTGGCGATGAAGGCAGCCAGGGGTGTATTCGCCTCGGCCGATACAACCATGCAGTCGTCATCCGTTACCGGTTCGAGCACGCCGGCGGGTGGCATCGCAATGCTTGCGTCGTCCCGGGCAATGGCCCACACGGGCGGCAGATCGACCGCGCCCTGCGGTGTTTGTTCGACGCCGGCGAAGCGCGCGATGCCGAAGCCGAACTGGTTGAAACGATGCGCCCAGCTGACGTACACGCCGAAGTCCAGCGTTCCTTGCGCGTTGACGTACGCGCTGTCGGCTTCCACCGCGAACCCGCACGACATGCTCGGCGACAGGCGCCGTTTGTGGCGGATCACGTGCTCGCCGCGCGTGTTGATATAGCCGCCATCGTCCCAGCGCTCGCCGGCTTCTTCGCAGTAGGCCAGGCCGTCGACATTGAATTGGCCGATTTTCCGGTGGCAAGGCTGCAAGATCCACTCTCCCCGCAGGCCGATCAGCCCAAACAGCTCACCGTCTTCCGAGGCCGGCGCCACACCTTGTGCGCTGAACGCCAGTGCCTTTGCGAAGCGCGGCGCGATGGCCCAGGCGCCGCTGGTGTCGATGTAGCCGAACAGGTCGCGCTTGATGCTCGCCACGGCCAGGCCGGCGGCGCTGAAGCTACGCGCTTCGCGGAAGGTGCCTTTGAAGGCTGGCTTGCCGCCGGTGTCGATGTAGGTCCATTTGTTCGCGGCTGTCCGCACGGCTGCCAGTCCTGCGCTAAACGCCTGTGCGCTCTCGTACTGCGGCGCGATGACGGTGTTCCCTGTCAGGTCGAGATAGCCCCATCGCTCATCGCTGCAAAAGCGCGCCAGGCCGTTGTCGCCAAAGGTACGCGCGTTGTCGAGGGTCGGCTCGATCACCCACGCGCCGTGCGTATCAAGGTAGCCATAGCGGCCATCGGTCGCCTTGGCCGCCGCGATGCCCCCGCCTTGGCCATTGTCGTGGAACGCGCCCAGGACATGTTCCAGGGCCGGGGCGGGCTGTGTTGCCTGGCCATGGTTCAGCACCAGCAGGTAGGGCTCTTCATCGTGCCCGTGCATGTAATTTCGGATGAGGATGGGCTGCTCGATCATGTGCGGACGGCTTTCGTGTAAGTGATTGTTCAGGTGGACGACGTGGCGAGCGCGCCAAGGACGGCTTCACGCAGTGGTGCGGGCACGTCGTCGATCACCCAGCTACGTGCGCGCACCGATGCGATACACAGGGCGAGCGTGCGCAACTCCGGCGGCACATGTTTCAGTTCGTAGCCTTGCTCGTTCACGGCGGAGAGACAAAACGCCTCGCTCATCACCGACGGCGCAAGCTGCTCGAACTGCTTGCAGCCTTCGCTGAATGCCAGTTCGTAGAGCGCTGTCGTCATCAGGCGTCGCGGCACGAATTGCACGGCTTGCGCATCGACGCCAACGGCCAGGTCGACCATCGCGCGCGTGATGCGTCGCCCCGGGATGTTTGCCAGCAGGTGCGGCTGCGATGCCAGTTCTTCCAGCAGCGTTGCGTCGTCCGCCTGGCTTGCCGCCCCTTGTGCCAGGGCGTGCAGCCAGGCGATGTCGGCGTCCGGGTCGAAACGGGGAACGTAGTCGCTCCACAGCGACAGCACCTTGGCCGCTTCCAGCGCGGCGCGCCGAAGATCGCCTTTGTCGCGCCAGGCGCTGGCAAGTACGTAGTGCATGTGCACCGGGGAGTCGGTGCGGCCGATTGCGCACTGCGCATCGGCGATTGCCGCATCGCGATCACCATTTGCCAGATGTGTCCAGGCGCGCAAGGCATGCCAGCGGCTGCCGGTGCCGCCCGCCGCGTCCGGATCGCGCACGATCAGCGCGTTGGCCACTGCCTCCCTGAGCGCATCGGGCACCGCTGCAAACGCGTCCTCGTTCTTCAGAACCGCCCGCAGGCACAGTTCCTCGGTCAGCAGCGCGGGCGGGATGCGTGCGATCAGCTTCGGGTTGCCCCGGCTGGCCACGTACTCGGCAAGTTCCGGCGTGATCGCCGAACGGGCAATGAAATAGATGTTGTTGATGTTCTCGGCCAGCGCCATGCCGGCGATCTTCTCGCTGTGCAGCCACCACGGCACATGGCGGATATCCGCATCGTTTAACAAGGCCGTCTCGCACATTTTCTCGTCGAGCAGGCAGCCCCAGATGTGGTCCAGGCACGCATGATCAAGTTTGGAGGGGATGGCCGAATTGCGCGCGTCGTAGTACTTCCATTCAGGGTTGCCGGCATATAGCGAGCGCGCCAGGGCCAGGCCGTCGGCGTTCATGACCATCGGCGGGATGTTTGCTGCAGTCGATGCGTCACGCCGAATCAGCACTTCCAGCCGTGCAGCGGTTTGCAAACGCGGCGGCAGGAACGGGTAAGCGCGGATGTCGGACTCGATGGCGGCATCGGCGATTGCGTCGTCGATCAGTTCCTCTGGCATGGTAAGGATGGTTTCAGGCGATGCGCGTACCCGCGCCAGCCAGTCGTTGCCAGTGTCTGGTACGGGATCGCCGTCGTCTACGTCGTGCCCGTATTGGGGCAAAGTGCGGCCGGCGAGAGCTGCCTCCAGCGTCTCTTTCGACGGTGCGCAATCCAGCCAGATGTGGTGCCATACGTCGCCGTCACCATAGCCGACCTGGGTGGAAATTCCCAGCCAGAGCTGGTTCGATTCCGGCCGCGCCGATTCCGGTCCTGCCACCGGTTGGGTAAGCTGGATACACCAGGCCACGGTGTCGGGGGTGGCCGCTTCGCCGGCGTAATCGGGGTCGCGCTCCGGCCAACCGAAGCGCTGCGTCAGGCGCACCACGCAGCGCGCATGCATCGCTTCCATCAGCGCTTGCCGTTCGGCGGCGAGAAACTCATAGCGGGCGTTTTCATCTTCGTCGAGATAGGAACGGAAGATGCGGTGTCGCGTACGTAACAACTTCGCCAGCTGCTCTTCGTTGCTGAGGCTATCGTCGTACTCCTCGAAGTCATCTTTATCGTTGTTGTAAATGGTTCCTTCGTCCTCGCCGCTTGCCAGCATCTGCAGCAACCCATCGATATCGTGAAGTTTGCCCTCGGCTGCCTGCACCATCGATTCGGCCAGCCCGGTCAGATCGTCGAATTTTCCGAGCTCAGTGAGCAGGGAATCGGCGGACGCTGAAAAGAAGAACATCGGCGCATGCAGCACGGCGTTCGGTGCCCCTTTCCACAACAGCTGGCCGGCGCCGTCGTACAGCGCGGGGTATTTGCCCTCGGGGCAGGGCTCTGAATACCAGCGGTAGGCGATGCGCGCGTCGCGGTCGATCAGGACGATGCTCCTGGCGCGAGGGGCGCCGTCCGGCCGGGCAACGCGCGTGTCGCTCGCCAGGAAGGCGACCAGCGGGGTGTTCGCTTCCGACGGAACGACATGCGCATGCTGAACCTTGATCGGTTCGATGACGTCGGCGGGTGTCGCGACGAAGGTGCCGTCGCTGCGGGCGATACCCCATGCAGATGCTTGCGTTGCACTGCGCAGATGCGCGACCGCGAAGCCGTCGGCGTTGAACTGGTCGCACCAGTCCAGGGAAGCGTCGAATACCAGCGCGCCTTGCGCGGTCATGCACGTGCGATGGGAATCGATGGCAATCCCGCACTGCATGGTTTGCGACAAGCGGTCCATGTCGCGGATCACCAGCACACCATGCGTGTCAATGTAGCCTTCATGGTTGTACGACTCCCTGCAAAAGGCGAGATTGTCGTCATTGAAGTCGTGGATTTGCTCGTAGGCCGGCTCCAGAATCCATTTTCCTTGTTGGTTGATGAGGCCATACTTGTTGTTTTTCTCGGTCGCCGGCGTCACGCCTGCCGGTGCGAATGCGTAAGGCAGCGCAAAGCGCGGCGCAATCGCCCAGGCGCCAGTGCGGTCGATATAGCCATATTTGCTTGAGGTGCCGCGCGCGGCGGCCAGGCCGACCACGCTGAACGAGTTGGCGTGGCCGAAGCTGGCGTCGAAAGCGAACTGGCCGCTGGTGTCGATGTAGCGCCATTTGTCACGCCCGATCTGCACCGCGGCGAGGCCTTGGTGGAACGGTTCTACCCGCATGAATCGAGCCGGGATGGCGACCTCTCCACGCACGTTCCGGTAACCCCATGAGCCATCTTCGCAGAAGTGCGAAAGTCCCTCGCTGAATGGGAATGCATACTCCAGCGCCGGCTCGACCACCCAGGCCCCAGTGGCGTTCAGGTAACCGTACTTGCCGTTGACGGACATGGCGGCAACGATGGTGCCTCCCGCGCCGTCATCGAGAAATGGCCCGAACACTTGCAGCAGGCCGGGGGAAGCGATATGCACCTCGCCGTCGTGAAGCACGAGCAGTTCGTTCCACTCGTCGGTTGGTCGAATCATGTAGTTTCTGATGAGGGTAGGCTGGGTAATCATATGTCGCGTGTCTCGTTCAATTGGGTAGTGATCGTTTGCGCTCAGGGCGCGCGGTGGCTCGCCAAAGCCGTATCAAGCGCTTGCCGGGAGGGGGTGCAGACGAGCCAGATGTGATGCCATGAGTCGCCGTCGCCATACTCGCTGTCGGCCCAGATTCCCAGCCATAGCTGGCCGATACCCCAGGCTTGCGTGTCCGGCGGCGCCGCTGCGCCGGCGTAGTCGGGATCGAGTGACGGTGGGCCGAAATGCGCGGTCAGGCGCTCCACGCAGCGTGCGTGCACCGTTTTCATCATCTCGTAACGCTCATCGTTGAGGAATTCAAAACTCATGTTCTCGCCCTCGTCGAGGTAGGAGCGGAAAATCCGGCGTCTGGTATGCAGCGATTTTGCCAGCCTGCCGCCGGCGTCGAGATCATCGTCGTGGTTGAAGACGTCATCATTGCCCGTGTTGTAGGCATATGCGTCGTCGGGCTCCGATTCGCCGTTTTCCACGGCCAGCAGCAGCGCGCCGATGTTGTGGAGTTTGGCCTCGGTTGCCGCAACCATCGATTCGGCGTAGTCCACCAGCTCGTCGACGGTGCGTAATTCGGCCAGCAGCGCATCGGGGGACGCGCAAAAGTAGGGCTGCGGCAGCTGCAGCGCGGCGCACGGCGGGCCTTGCCACAGCAAGCGGTCCGCATCGTCGTACAGCGCCGCGTAGCTACCCTGCGGGCCCGTGTGAGCGCGCAAGCGGTAGGCCACACGGGCATCGCGGTCGAGCATGGCGATGCTGCCATCGCGGGCGAGGAAGGCAAGCAGCGGCGTGCCGACCGGTGGGGCGGCGATGTTGTGGTCCTTGTCCGTCAGCGGTTCGAGCATGTCGGCTGGGGCAATTGCGAAGCTTGCATCCGGACGCGCGATGCCCCACACCGGCCCTTGTGCCGGGTCGAGGGCACGTGCGAGCGCGAAGCCGTGCGTGTTGAAGTCGTCGCACCAGTTCAGGGCCGCGTCGAATACCAGCGGACCGGATGCGGTCAGGTACGAGCGGCTGGTCTCCACGACGATACCGCTGCGCATGGTCCGCGAAAGGTGGTGCATGTCGCTGATCACGGGGATGCCGGCGGCATCGAGGTAGCCTTCGTGGTTCCAGTCCACCCGGAAGTACGCCAGGCCGTCGTCGTTGAAGGCGTCGATCTGGCTGTAGCATGGCTGCAGTACCCACTCGCCCTGCTGGTTGATGAGGCCATACAGCTCGCCGTTCTCGGTGGCCGGGGCCACGCCAAGCGGTGAAAACGGCGCCGGACGCTCGAAGCGCGGCGCGATTGCCCAGGCGCCGGTGCGGTCGATGTAGCCGCATTTGTACGTCGAGCCCCGGGCCACCGCCAGGCCGACCGCGCTGAATGGCCCGGCATGGCGCAGGAAACCATCGAATGCAAACTGCCCGCTGGTGTCGATGTAGCGCCATCGACGCTCGCCGATCATGACGGCGGCCAGGCCGAAATTGAACGCTTCCGCCTTTCCGTACTGGGCCGCGATGATGACCTCACCTTTCAGATTGCGGTAACCCCACAGGCCCTGGTCGCAAAAGCGCGCCAGTCCATCGCTGCCGAACGAACGCGCGTCCTTCAGCGTTGGTTCGACGACCCAGTCGCCGCTGGCGTCAAGGTAGCCATGGCGCCCGTCGACAGCGACTGCCGCCGCGATGGCGCCGCCGGTGCCGTCGTCGCAAAATGCACCAAGCACCTGCAACACGGCGGGGACAGGTTGGCGCACCTGGCCATGATGAAGCACCAGCAGATCGGGCAGTTCGCCCGCTGCTTTCATGGGGTTTCTGATGAGGACAGGCGATATAGGCATGGGGCGAGGGTAATTATTTGTCAACAGTTGATTGTAACGCAGGGCTTCGCCGGTGCCATCGGCCCGCCGCCCCGCATCGACTCGCGCCATGCCGGGCCGTCAATACGACGCCGACAAAATCATTTCCACCGCTTTGCATCAGCGATATACTCCCCGCTTGCTTTTATCTTCTGGGGTATATCTTGTTGAAATCCATCGCCTTACCCGTCGCCCTGCTCGGCGTATTCGCTACCGCGAATGCCGATGAAGGCCAGTGGCAGCCATACCAGCTTCCGCAACTGTCGTCGGAACTGAAACGCATCGGCATCACCATCCCTGCCGAGAAGCTCGCCGACCTGTCCAAGCACCCCATGAGCGCCATCGTGTCGCTGGGCGGTTGCTCGGCGTCGTTCGTGTCGGGCGATGGACTCGTGGTCACCAACCACCACTGCGCCTACGGCGCCATCCAGCGCAATTCGACCGCCGACAAGAACTACATCGTCAACGGCTTCCTCGCCAAGACGCGCGACGCCGAACTGCCGGGTGGCCCGAATACCCTGGTGTACGTCACCGAAAAAGTCGAAAACGTCACCGACCGCGTGCTCAAGGGCCTGTCGCCATCCATGTCCGGGCGCGAGCGCAACGAAGAAGTCCAGAACCGGATCAAGGCCCTGACCGCCGAATGCGAGACCGACAAAGCGTATCGCTGCTCGGTACCGAGCTTTCACCGCGGCCTTGAGTACTACCGCATCCGCCAGCTGATGATTCGCGATGTGCGCCTGGTGTACGCGCCGTCGGACATGATCGGCAATTTCGGCGGCGACGTCGATAACTTCGAGTGGCCGCGCCAGACCGGCGATTACGCCTTCCTGCGCGCCTACGTCGGCAAGGATGGCCGTCCGGCCGATCCGTCACCGAACAACGTGCCGTACAAGTCGAAAGACTTCCTGGTCGTCTCGGCCGAAGGCCTGAAGAACGGCGATCCGATCCTGCTGGCCGGCTATCCAGGCCGCACCAGCCGCTACAAACTGCCGTCCGAGATCCGTTTCGCGCGCGACGCCAACTTCCCGGTTCGCGTGGCCGACATGCAGGCCGACCTGGCCGTCATCGCCGCCGCCACCAAGGGCAACGCCGCCCACGACGTGCGCTACGCCAGCGTGGTCAAGAGCATCAACAACGTGCTCAAAAAAACCCAGGGCCTGCTCGACGGCTTCGCGCGCAAGGACATCGCCTCGATCAAGGACGTGCAGGACGCCGAATTCCGCACCTGGTTCAACAAGCCGGGTAACCAGCAGGGCGTGTCGCCAACGCTGCTGGCGGACCTGGACGCCGCCATCGCCGCCGACATGGCGCTGTCGGAACAGGAATTTGCATGGTCAGTCGCCAGCAACAGCGACCTGCTGAAAAGTGCGCGCACGGTTTACCGCCTGGCGCTGGAAGCGGCCAAGCCCGATGCCAAGCGCGAAACCGGCTACCAGGAGCGCGACCTGTCGTTCATCAAGGCGCGCCTGACCCGCCTTGAGCAATCGTACGTGGGCAGCGTGGACGAGGCGCGCTTCGTCGCCGGCCTGCAGCGCTACCAGAAGCTGGCCGCGAAGATGCATCCGCAGGGCCTGGACGCGCTGCTGCCGCCACCTGGCGCCGTCGGTACGCTGTACAAACAGTCGGAACTGGGCGAGACCGCCAAGCGCCTGGGCTGGATCGGCAAGGACGCGGCGGCGTTTGCGAAATCGGACGACGCCTTCATCCAGCTTGCCGTCAAGCTGCATGACGTGACCATGGCGCTGGAAAACCGCCGCAAGGAAATTGACGGCAATCTCGAACGCATCATCCCGCAATACATGTCGGCCGTGATCGCGTGGAAGAAATCGCAAGGCAAGCCGGTCTACGCCGACGCCAATTCGACCCTGCGCGTGACCTTCGGCACGGTGGCGCCGTACTCGCCGCGCGACGGCATCGTCAAGGGTCCGTTCACGACCGTCGAAGGGATCGTCGAGAAGCATACCGCGGCAGAGCCGTTCAACGCACCGAAGCCGCTGCTCGACGCGGTCAAGGAAAAGCGTTATGGCGTGTTCAAGGACCCGGTGCTGAACACGGTGCCGGTCAATTTCCTGTCCAGCGCCGATACCACGGGCGGCAATTCCGGTTCCGCCGTGATGAACAAGCGCGGCGAACTGGTTGGCCTGAACTTCGATTCGACCTATGAATCGGTGACCAAGGACTGGTACTTCGACAGCGACATCACCCGCGCCATTCACGTGGACATCCGCTACATGCTGTGGGTGATGAAGGAAGTCGATCATGCCGACAACCTGCTCAAGGAAATGACCATCAAGTACCCGCGCAAATAAATGCGGGCGAGGTGGGGACGGCGTTTCCACCTTTTGGAAAGCGGCGCATACGCTACAATTGCGCCACTTTCCGCCACTCCCTCCGTATGAACGAATCCATTGTCCTGCTTGGCCTGGCCACCACGCCGCTCGAACTGACGGCGTCGGTCCTGGCGGTCATCACCGTCGTACTCAATATCCGCCAGACTCACTGGGCGTGGCTGTTTGCGATCATCTCGTCGGCCGTCTACGGCATCGTCTTCCTCAACGCTCGCCTGTACGGCGACATGTGCCTCCAAGGCGTGTTCATCGCCGTGTCGGTGTGGGGCTGGTATCAGTGGCTGTATGGCGGCGAGCAGCATTCCCCGCTCGTGGCGACGCGGTCGAGCCTCATCGGCTGGATTGGCGGTATTGCCGGCTGGCTGGTGCTGTACGCCGTGATCGGCTACGCGCTGCACAGATACACCGACTCCCACGTGTGGCGCATCGACGGCTTTCTTACGGCGGGCAGCCTGCTCGGCCAACTGCTTTTATCGCGCAAGAAGGTCGAAAACTGGCTCGTGTGGATCGTGGTTGACGTGCTGTATGTCGGCCTGTACATCCACCAGAACCTGCATGTGACGGCAGTGCTGTACGCAGCTTTTGTCGTGATGGCGTGGTTCGGATGGCGCGCCTGGGTGCGCATTGCGGACGGCAAGCTATGACGCCGGTGCTGCGGGTTGCCATCCTGGGCGCTGAATCGTCGGGAAAATCGACGCTGGCCGCGGCGCTGGCGGCGCACTTCGGAACCGTGTGGGTGCCCGAGTACCTGCGCGAATTTGTCCATACCAGCGGCCGCGTGCCGCAAGAGTGCGACCAGTTTTCGATTGCGCTGACCCAGATGGCGCGCGAAGACGCGGCGGCTCGGCAAGCCAGCCGTTTTCTGTTCTGCGATACCACGCCGCTGATGACGGCCATTTACAGCCGCTGGTACTGGAACAGGGTCGATGCGCAGTTATCGGTGCTGGAGCAGCGCCACGCGTATGCGTATACCCTGGTGACGGCGCCCGATGGGCCTTGGGAAGCGGATGGGTTGCAGCGTGAATCGGAGGCGGTGCGCCAGACGATTCACGAGCGGGTGGTTCAGATGCTCGATGAGCGGGGGATCAGGTATTCGCTTGTCACAGGTAGCCTGGAAGAGCGGATGGTGCAGGCGGTACGGTTACTCACCGCGTTCCGCTAACTCTTCGCCGTCGTTTCTGGCAGTGCCAGGAACGACGGTTTTTGGGCTTACTTAAAAATCAAACTGCGCCGACACCCGTACCGTACGCGGGGCACCCGGCAGCAGGTATCCGCCCAGTTCCTGCGTCACATCGCGCCAGTAGAACTTGTCCGCCACGTTGTCCACGGTCGCACGCACTGTCGTCGACACACCGGCGATACGCGTCGCGTACGCGGTTCCCAGATTGAACACGCTGTAACCCGGCACCATCGTCTTGTTCTCGATGTCGAACGCCTTTTTGCCGGTGTACTGCCACATGCCGTTCACCTTCAAACCCGCGACCGCCGGCACCGCATATTCCAGCACCGTCGCCGTTTTGAACTTCGGTACGTTGGTCACGCGCTTGCCGTCCAGTGATGCGGTGCCGGTGCCTTCCTGCTGCGTGTCCAGCGCCATCAGCGAGACGCTGTACTTCAAATCCTTGCCAGCCTTGCCCTGGGCAGCCAGTTCCAGCCCGCTGTGCTTTTGTTCGCCGCTGCGCACGAACGTATTGGCCGCGTTGGTGTATTCCAGCCCTTTTTCGATGCTGAACACCGACGCCGACATGCTCAGCGCCTCGTTGACCATTGCCTTGACGCCAAATTCTACCTGCTTCGAGCGGCTCGGTTCGAGCGACGCGAATTGATTGGTGGTGCGCTTGGGTGCCACGCCGCCGTGTTCCATTCCATGCGCCAGCGAGCCGTAGATCGTCCAGTCGGACGTCGGGTTGTACACCAGCGCGACGTTCGGCAGCAGGAAGCTGGTGTCGGTGCTTGCGTTGCGCTTGATGGCGGCGTAGCGCAAGCCGGTGTGCAGCTTGAACTGCGCGCTCAGCGACAGGATGTCCTGCACCACAAAGCCGCGTTCATGATCGTTCAGGCGTTCCGTGAGCGGTCCGGTCGTGCGGCTCGCGTCCACCGGCGGTACGATCAGGTTGTTGTAGATATTGCTGAAGCCGACGTAGTCGTACACGTATTCGCCGGCCTTGTCGCTGCGCTCAAGATACGTCGCGCCGATGGTCAGTTCGTGGCCGATTGCGCCGGTGGCGAACTTACCCTGCAACAGGGCTTGCGCGCCGAGCGGCGACTTGCGTTCGCCCACGCTCTGGTAGTCATACACGTCGTAGTCGCCGTTCGAGCAGTAGCCCGGATAGAAACCCTCGCCCTCGTTGCTGCAGCCGTAAGGGAAGGCGGTGAAGTCGTCGCGCTTGAATTCATGCTTGTTGGCGGTAATGGTGGTGCGCCATGCGTCGTTGATCAGATACTCGAAGCGCAGGCCGATATTGCTGGTGCGCGTGTCGACCGGCTTGGTCCAGGGCTGCTCGTTGAGCAAGGTCTTGGCCGAGATATTGGTCGGCAGCGCGACGCCGCCAATGAGCTGGTAGCCGGGCGCGGTGATCTGCGATTTCTTCTGGTAGTCCATGTCGAGCTGCAGCAGCGCCTGGGGCGAGATCTGCCAGTCGAACGCGCCCGACACGAAGGAGCGCTCGCCGTCCGCGCCCTTGACGTAGGAGCGCAGGCGCTCGCCGGCGGCGTTGACGCGGTAGCCGAAGCGCTTGTCGTTGAAGCGGCCGCCCAGGTCCACCGCGCCGTACACGGTGCCGCGCTCGCGCGCTTCCACGGTGGCCGAGCGCAGTGGCGTGGCGGTCGGGCGTTTAAGCGCGTAGTTGACGATGCCGCCCGGCGCGGTCACGCCGGCCTGCAGGCCGGACAAGCCCTTCAGGATCTCGATGCGCTCCTTGTTTTCGAGCGGGATCTGGGTGTCGCCCGAGATGGCGATGCCGTCCTTGCGGTAGCTCGCGCCGTTATTGAGCGCGAAGCCGCGGATCGAGAACTGCTCGGCGTAGCCGACGGCGTTGTACGAATCGCTGACGCTGGCGTCGAACCTCATGGCGTCGGTGCTGTTGCGGATGCTGTAGTCCTGCATCTGCTCGCGGCTGATCGACACCACCGTCGCCGGCGTGTACAGCAGCGGCGTGTCGGAGAAACCGGCCACGCTGGCGCGCTCGGCGGCGATCTGCTTGGCGCCGGTGACGACAACTTCAGGCATCGACTGCGAGGTCGTTTGCGCGTGAACGGAAAAGGCGAACGCCTGCACGATGGACAGGGCGATGACGGACTGCTTGAATTTTGGCGATGACATAGTGTGCTCGTATTACGCGCCGGCGTGCGGTGCGTTGCTTGAAAAAGCCGGAGCCAACGGGGGAGCAAACAAAGGAGGGGACTACTTTGCGCTTTCCTTCGCTGGCATTATCCAGATCAGGTACGGAGGGTATCTCTCACCCGGAAAGTAACTTCCAGGACCCCTAGCGAATGGCGATTTTATCACAGCTGGCACGGGCGCAGCTGCCCGCGCCAGCGTGTGTGGCGTGCCTGACGCCCGTATTACAGGCTCATTTCCAGCACTTTGCGGCTCACGTCGAGCGTGACGTCGCGCTGTTCGCCGAGTTTGACCATGCGGTGCGCTTCGAGCGCGCTCAAGATGCCGTCCAGGTCCTTGGCGCCAAGGCCGTAGTCGCCCAGGCGCGTTTTCACCCCCATCTGCTCGAAGAATTCCTCGGTGCGGGTGATGGCTGCCTCGATGCGGGTATCTTCATCGCCGCCGGACAGGTTCCACACGCGTTCGGCGAACTGCAGCAGCTTGGCGCGCTTGCCCTCCTTGCGCACGCGCAGCATGCTCGGTAACACAATGGCGAGCGTCTGCGCGTGGTCGAGATTATGCAGGGCAGTCAGCTCGTGGCCGATCATGTGAGTCGCCCAGTCCTGCGGCACGCCGGCGCCGATCAGGCCATTCAGGGCGAGCGTGGCGCACCACATGACGTTGGCGCGCACGTCGTAATCGTCGGGATTGGCCAGTGCCTGCGGGCCTTCTTCGATGAGCGTGAGCAGCAGGCCTTCGGCAAAACGGTCCTGGACCTTGGCGCCGACCGGGTAGGTCATGTACTGCTCCATCACGTGCGCAAAGGCGTCCACCACGCCGTTGCCGACCTGGCGCGTGGGCAGCGAATAGGTCTTGCTCGGGTCGAGGACGGCGAACTTGGGGAAGCATTTGCGGCTCATGAACGAGAATTTTTCGTGCGTCGATTTGCGGGTAACGACGCCGCCGCTGTTCATTTCGGAGCCGGTCGCGGGCAAGGTCAGCACCGCGCCGAAGGGCATGGCGGCGGCGATATTGTTACCGCGCTTTTCGAGGATCGTCCACGGATCTTCTTCGAGCAGGGCGCCGGCGGCGATGAACTTGGTGCCGTCGATGACCGATCCGCCGCCGACGGCGAGCAGGAAGTCGATTTTTTCGGCCTTGACCTGGGCGATGGCGCGCATCAGCGTTTCGTAGCTGGGGTTCGGTTCGATGCCGGCGAATTCGGTGACGGTGAAGCCGGCCAGTGCGGCCAGCACTTCGTCGTAGACGCCGTTTTGTTTGATGCTGCCGCCGCCGTAGACGAGCAGCACGCGCGCGGACGCGGGGATCTGTTTGGCGATGGCGGCGATCTGGCCCTGGCCGAACAGGATCTGCGTCGGATTGTAGAAGTCGAAGTTGAGCACGGTGGTTCCTTGTATGGGCAAACTGGTGGTGGGAGATTATCGCTCAAGCACGGGATTCTTGCGGGAGGCGGGCGAAAACGGCGGATGGGCCATCATCGTCCCTCGACTGATCCATGCAAGGGAGGCACGATGACGTACGAACTTTATTACTGGCCGACGATCCAGGGGCGCGGCGAATTCGTCCGCCTGGCGCTGGAGGAAGCCGGCGCCGCGTATGTCGACGTGGGACGCCAGAAAAATGGCGCCGGCAAGGTCGCCGCCGCCCTCGCGGCACAGGCCACGCCATCGTTCGCGCCGCCTTTTCTCACCGCCGGCGCGCTGACCATCGGCCAGACTGCCAATATTTTGCTGTACCTCGGCGCCCGTCATGGCCTCGCGCCCCGCGCCGAAGCGGGCCGCTTGTGGGTGCATCAGTTGCAGCTGACCATTGCCGACCTCGTCAACGAAGCGCACGACACCCATCATCCTGTCGGCGTGTCGCTGTATTACGAGGATCAGAAAAAGGAAGCCAAACGACGCGCCGCCGACTTTGTCGGGAACCGGATCCCCAAGTTCTTGTCTTACTTTGAGGGTGTGCTGCAGCAGCCCAAGCGCCGTGGCGGGTTTTTGGCGGGTTCGCGCCTGTCCTATGCGGATTTGTCCATGTTCCAGGTGACGGAGGGCTTGCGCTATGCGTTTCCCAAGGCAATGAAGCGGCTGGAACCGGACTATCCCGGGCTGGTCGCGCTGCACGACCACGTGGCACAACGGCCGAATATTGCCGCCTACCTGGCCTCGAAGCGGAGGATTGCGTTTAACGAAGACGGCATATTCCGGCATTACCCCGAACTCGACCGCTGAGTGCGGGGGGCGCTGGGGTGAAGGACAGTACGGTACTGGCTGCGGGTTCTGTCGCACCCCGCAGCCCGCGCAGCCTGTGGCCGCACGCCGGCACTCAGTGCGCGGCGACCGCGCGGCCGGTTCCCGCCACATGCACCAGTCCGTCGCGGCGGTCGAGCCAGCCGGCCAGCGTCGTCAGTCCCAGTGCGCCGACCACGACAATGGCGCCGATCCACGGCGTGGCCATCAGTCCCACGTGCGCCACGATCAGCCCGCCGCCCCAGGCGCCGAGCGCGATGCCGACGTTAAAGGCGGCAATATTCAGGCCCGATGCCACATCGACGGCCTGCGGCGCGTCGCGTTCGGCACGTTGCACCACGTAGACCTGCAGGCCGGGTACATTGCCGAAGGCAACCGCGCCCCACAGCAGCACCGTGCCCAGCGCCAGCCACATGTTCGATGCGGTAAAGGTCAGCAGCAGCAAGACGGCGGCCAGCAGCGCAAACACAATCTGCAGCGCCTTGATCGGGCCTTTCTTGTCGGCCAGTTTGCCGCCCCAGATATTGCCGCATGCGACCGACACGCCGTAGACCAGCATCACCAGGCTCACGCTCGATGCCGAAAAGCCGGACACTTCCTGCAGGATCGGGGCAAGGTAGGTGAAAGCGATGAAGGTGCCGCCGTAGCCCAGGGTGGTCATGGCGTACACCAGCAGCAGGCGCGGCTTTTTGAGTACCGCCAGTTGCGTCATCAGGCTCGCTGGCGGGCTCATGGCGATGGTGGGCGGCACCAGGAAGTAGCTGCCGATAAAGGCAATCACACCCAGCAGCGAGACCGCCAGAAAGGTCGATTGCCAGCCGAAGCTTTGGCCGATCCAGGTGCCCAGCGGAACACCGGTGACCAGCGCGACGGTCAGCCCGGTGAACATCAGGGCGATGGCGCTGGCGGCTTTTTCCTTGCTCACCAGGCTGGTGGCGATGGTGGAGCCGATCGAGAAGAATACGCCGTGCGCCAGGCCGGTGAGCACGCGCGCGGCCATCAGGGCGAAGTAGCCGGGAGCCATCCAGGCGACCAGGTTACCGATGGTGAACAGTGCCATCAAGCCAAGCAGCAACTGCTTGCGCGGCACGCGCCCGGTGAGGGCGGTCAGGACGGGCGCGCCGATGGCCACGCCCAGCGCGTACAGGCTCACCAGCAGGCCGGCGGAGGGAACGGACACGCCAAGGCTGGCGGCAATGGTGGGGATCAGGCCGACGATGACGAATTCGGTGGTTCCGATGGCGAAAGCGCTCAGTGTCAGCGCCCAGAGTGCGAGTGGCATGGATTCTCCAGTTGAGGCGTTTGCGATGCTATGCAGTGTGCCCGGAACGAGAAGGAAGAAAAATGCCCCACGGCACACTAGACTTTTGACTGTGAGTCACTAATGAAGGGGTTTGGGATACATTCATCCCGCCTGTGCGAAGGTAATGCGGGACGATTACGCGCTGTGGCGCAGATGCTCGATCAGCGCGCGCAATGCCGCTGGCAAATGTTTCCGGCTTGGATAGTACAAATAAAACCCCGGTCCCTCGGGCGTCCAGTCTGCCAGTACGCGGCGCAGCCGGCCTTGCTCGATGTGCGGCGCAACGTAGTCGAGTGCCGAATAGGCCAGCCCCAAGCCGTCCATTGCGGCCCGCACAATCAGTTCCTGATCATCCATGAGCAGCCTGCCGCCGACGTTGACGACCCGCTTTTGCGTGCCGCGCTCGAATTCCCATCCATACAGCGTTCCGGAACTGAGCAGCCGCAGCTCGATGCAGGCGTGCGCTGCCAGGTCCTCGGGCGATGCGGGCGCCGGATGCGCCTCCAGATAGGCTGGTGCAGCAACGACAGCCATCGCTACCGGGGCGCTGATCGGCACGGCTACCATGTTCGGCTGCAAGGCTTCTCCCAGGCGGATGCCGGCATCGAAACCGTTTGCCGCCAGGTCCTGGAAACCGTCATCGACGCTGATCTCCAGCGCGATGCGCGGATAGGCGCGCGCGAACGAGGGCAGCGCCCGCGCCAGCACGGTGGCCGCCGCCATGCGCGGCGCCGTGATGCGAAGCCGTCCGGACGGCGTGTCGCGCACCTCGTTCAACTCCTCCAGCGCCCCGGCAATATCGTCGAGCGCCGGCTTGGCGCGGGCCAGCAAGCGCTTTCCGGCGTCGGTCGGCGCCACGGCGCGCGTGGTACGGCGCAGCAGGCGCACGCCGAGGTCGCGCTCCAGCTTGGTCATGGCATGGCTCAGGGCGGATGGCGTGACGGCGCGTTCCGGCGCCGCCGCGCGAAAGCTGCCGCAGCGGACGATGTCGGCAAAGGCGGACAAGGCGTCCAGATTCATATTGGTCATTGCTGAATCATATTCAGTTATCCGATGAGTGCAAAGCCCTTTTTCATGAATTCCCCAGCTGTCATGCTGCATTTCATCGACACCGCAGCCGCTTGCGGGAGACGATGCGCTGCGCAGTTTGTCCCGCGGAATTCTGCTCGCCTTCGGGAACGACATCGACGGTGGCAACGGACGGGTGACGATCCTCGACCTGCGCGGCCGTCGGCCAAGCTTGACCACGCTTGCCGACGGCCTGGCCGAGCCGGTCAGCGGCGCGGTGCGCGACGGGCAAGTGATTGTCGTGGAATCGCTATTCGGCATCCTGTTCGGCAAGCGAGGCGGACAAGCAACCGAGCCGTTCGCACAGCGCAGCATTGCCCTGCCTGCCCCCCCGGCGGAGGCGGCCGTGACCGGGACGGCTTTCTGAAACCCCTGCCGCCGCTCTCCCGTACAATGCCTTCTGACATGAGCCAAACAGGGGAGAGCGAGTAATGATCGACGTCGAAGCGCTGAGTGCGTTTGCCGCAGTCATCGATACCGGTTCATTTTCCGCCGCCGCCGAACGGCTCGGGCAAACGCCATCGGGCATCAGCCGCGCCATTGCCCGCCTCGAATCCCAGCTCGGCATGACGCTGATGCACCGCACCACGCGGCGCCAGGATCTGACCGAAGAGGGCGACTGGCTGCTCGGCCGCGCGCGCAAGATCCTGGCCGAACTGGAAGATACCGAAGCACAGGTGTCGGCGCGCCGGTCCCAGCCGTCCGGGCTGGTGCGGGTCAACGCCGCCACACCGGCGCTCGACCATCTGGTTGCGCCGCTGGTGCCGGCCTTTCTGGAGGCCTATCCCCTGATCCGGCTTGAACTGGCCAGCGGCGAAACGCTGGTCGACCTGATCGAAGAACGGGCCGATGTTGCCATCCGCATCGGCCAGCTGGCCGATTCCAGCCTCAATGCGCGCCACCTCGGCAGCAGCGCCCTGCGTCTGCTGGCCGCGCCATCGTACCTGGCCCGGCACGGAATGCCTGCCACGGTACGGGAACTCGGCGCACACCGGCTGCTGGGCTTCACCGCGCCGGCCTCGCTCAACACCTGGCCCCTGGCGGACGCGGGCGTGGAGGGCGTCGGTGTGACGCCGGCCGTGACCGCATCAAGCGGCGAAACGCTGCGCCACCTGGTGCTGGCGGGCGCGGGTATCGTTTGCCTGGCGGATTTCCTGACGCGCGCCGATGTCGCGGCTGGCCGGCTGGTGCCGGTGCTCGAACCGCTGACCCTGCCATGGTCGCAGCCGGTGTGGGCGGTGTTCTACAAGCAGGGGGCGCTGGCGCCGCGGGTGGCGGCGCTGGTGGACTTCCTGGCCGACCGGCTGGGCGCGACGGTACTGACGCGCTGAGGCGGCCCGCCTTCGGTTATCGAAAAACGCCAACGCAGGCACCAGGACTGTTTCTGTATTACCTGCCGCCTTACATTCCTGGGCTGAACTGGATCGAAATCTAGTGGAAGCAGCCCGAGTATTTCTGACTTACCTCGACAGGCAGAAAGACAGCGAGTTAGTCGACAGCGTTGTATTTTTGATGCAAGCTCTTGGAGCCGTATTCACAATCAATTGGCGCGACTGCCTGCATCGTACTTGCCTTAGAAAACTAGACTAATCGCTGCGCGCCGCCGATGTCGCCACGGGAGCTGGGATTTCGCTGGCCAAATACTGCATCAATCCTGCCTTCCCTGTCGCCCCGTTAGCGCCACGAGGGCCCGGTGTGCCAGGAGCGCCTCTCGATCCACCTTTGCCACCCTTTCCGCACGAGCTGCCCCGTCCCATGCCGCCACCCCCGCCGGAATTCCCGGCATCTCCCGGTTCACCGCCGACGCCGCCGGCGGCCGGACTCAGGTCAACGGCCAAGACCCCGGCCTTGATGATTTCCCCTAGCGTTGTGTTCACCCAGATGAGGCCGCTGTCGCCACTCTGGCCCCCAGTCCCGCCCATGCCTCCCACGCCACCGGCTCCACCCGTGCCGCCATCTCCCGGACCAGCTTTGGTATCCAGGCCCGCGAGGCCTCCGCAGGATCTTTTGGCGCCGTCGCCGCCGCTGCCGCCAGTTCCCCTTTTCCACCTTTTTGGCCTTGCCCGCCTCCCTGTCCGGCAGATGCTAGAACGACTCGGCCGTCACCTTCGAGCTTTACAACGTCGAATACCAATGACGGGGCCGCAGCGCCAGGCGTTCCCTTTGCCCCTTCCGCCCCTTGTCCGCCGCCAGCGCCATTGCATCCGCTCCTGCTGCAAGCGCCTCCGGCACCGGCTGCGCCCGCCTCACCGGTGTTGGCGACACCGGGTAAGGTCGGGGGCCGAATTTCCGGCGCGAAGAATCCAATCCACGTCTCTCCCGTCGCCCTGGCTTTCGTTGCGACGATGTTGATACGACGCCCTTGCGAATAAAAAGCGCCGCCATCGAACACCAACGTGTCTGTGTCGGGAACCGCGATTGAGATCACGTCCTGGCCTGAGGCTGCGTCGAACGCGGCCCTAAACGACATGTCCGCAGCCGTGGTCGGCATGATGGCGGCAATCGAGAATCCTGCCGCCACAAAGATTTGACGACAAGTGAGCAAAATGTCGCAGTTCCTGTTCATTGGGCTCGCCTCTCGTCAAAAAATCGGATTGCTGCGGGGGCTACTCTACCTATCGCATTGGGACCCGGTAAATCCTCCGTGCTTGCCTGCGACTAACGCCTGATACGGGGAACGGGCTATTTTTTATCTCCGGGCGTTGGCACAGCGACAGGCCTCGCCAGCTCGCTTGCCAAATAGCGCAATGTGCCCTGGCCACCGCTAAGTCCCGTGCCGCCAATGGCGCCTGGCGATCCAGGCGAACCAACGTTCCCTCCGCTGCCGCCACCGCCGCAGCTGTTACCGCGCCCCATGCCACCGGGGCCGCCCGGGTCGCCGGGATCGCCCGGATCTCCTCCCGGGCCACCGGCCGCGGGGACGAGGTCGGTAATTAATATGCCTGACTTCACAAGCGCTTCAAGGTTCGAAGAGAGTGCGAGGAACCCGCTGCCACCGCCTTGCCCTCCAGTTCCGCCGATACCACCCGTCCCGCCGGTCCCGCCTGCCCCCCCGTTACCCGGTCCTGATCTTGTGTCGAGGCCAAAAAAGCCACCGCACGAGCGTTGCGCACCTTCGCCTCCAGGCCCACCTGTGCCTCCTTTTCCACCTTTTTGCCCCTGACCTCCCGCTTGTCCTGTGGCTGACAAATGAATTTTGCCTCCGCCTGTAAGCGTACCTATGTCGAAGACCATAGTTGACGCAGCAGCACCGGGGTCACCAGCGACGCCTTGTGCACCGGTTCCGCCGACAGTGCCGTTGCAGCCGTTACCGCCACACGCGGCATTCGGTCCCCCTGCACCCGCAGTGCCGGTACCTGCAACGCCAGTCTTGGGTAATGGACGATTATCGGGAGCAAAAAAGCCGATTCGGGTTGCGTCGGTCGCTCGTGCCTTAGCGGCCACAACATTGATTCGACGCCCCTGGGTGTAGAAGGATCCTCCGTCGAACACGAGTGTGTCGCTATCGGGAATTGCGATAGAGATCACGTCCTGCCCGGAAGCAGCCTCGAAAGCCACCCTAAAAGGGACATCGGCAGCTTGCACATGGTGAGCCGCCGCAGCGAGAAATACGGCAGCTGTAACCGGTCTGCCAAGTGACACTTTTGAACCATGGAATCTCATTGCACGATCCTCCTCCAAAAAGTGAAACTGTCGAGTGTCGGGACATTTTTCCAATTGCCGTGTTGGGGCGATCCGCCGACAATTACCGAGAGAAAGTAGAGAGTGCGGGCTGGCGGTGCTGCACGTGACTGACGTAAGGAAGTAAACGTAAGTGGTTGCTCTGCTTCTGCGCGCTTCGACTCGATACTTGCTATTTCATCTGAAGAGCTGCGCCAAACGGACGTCTTGTTTCCGCCCGGGACGCTGAGATCGACATAGGCGCATTGCTGGTTGCGCTTGATTTCGCCGGCTAGTCGGTAGGTAACGTCAAACATGAGTTTCTTGCCTACTAGCGAAGTCGGATTCTCGAATTTTGGGGTGACTACGCCAGCCTGCAATAACCTTTCGGGAAGATCAGTTGGTGGGGGCGTCATGTCGAACGGAATAAGCAAGGTAAATTGAAGATTGTCGCGGGTTTCAGGCCTTTCGATCTGCCGACGGATCTGGGCATTCACTTGTTCGATGAAAAATTTAACCGAGGGCGGTGCGCTTTCCCTGCTGGATATCTCTTGCTGATCGAAAAAAGGCTGTGCACCGGCTGCGCGTTCGGCCTGGTAAACATTCCATGTATCGCTAACGCTGCGCGCAATCCCATCGAGCACAGCCATGTGTCTCGCGATTTCATTATCAAGATGGGCCGTGGTTAGCGCGATTGGAGAGGTAGCGTTCGGGGCCTCTGGCGAATATCTCCCTGCCGCGAGATAGGCTGTGAATTCTTCGGGATAGTGAAGCACATCTTGCGACAAGGTAGGTGTCTTCCAGGTCTCGAAAAAAAGGCTGCGACGAAGGTCCATTGCGTCTTGGTACAGGCTTTGCAGCTCGCGCGCCCATAGCTGAAGCGCTGCGGTCTTCCAACGCATAACTTCCTGATCGTTCGCGGGTTTCAGTTCAAGAAGCACCTGTTCGACCAAACGGGTCTCCGCTAGCGCCGCCTCATCTGCTGTGAGAGCGCTCTGCAGCCCGTCCAAACGCGCCGCTTTTTCCGATAACTGCCGCTGCACTTCTACGAGCCTTCCAAGATGTCGCTGCAGCTCCGTATTTTCTGCCTCAATACCGTTTTGGGACATCATATCTGGCTTAGGGATTGCACCAAGCCCGTCTGCCACCGCTTTTACTTTTTTGGCAAAATCTCCGGCCGAATCGCCAACGCGCTTTGCCGCATCCATCTTCGTGAGGATCTTTTTCTCCCCCTTCATGGTCACAGCTTTGCCGTCGAAAACCTGTTTTGCGATGCTGAGGTTTTCACTGTGCTTATCCCAGGCCTCGCGCGCATCTTGAAATTTCTTGAAATTCGCTGCGCTTTTTGCACCGATCGTCACAAGCGTTTCAACATTCATTGGCTTTCCGGCATTATGGGCGTACACCAAATCGCCTGCCACTCCGACACCAGTGGCGATTGCAGCGCCGGCGGCCGGGGTACCGACAAATGAAGCGCCAACGGCGACCACGGTGGTCGCCAGCTTGATATTGTCCAAATCCTTCTGCTTCTTCTTGAGGTCTTCGAGCGCTTTCCGACTGTTTTCTCGTTCGATGACGATCGCCGCGTCGATTTCCTTCCCTTGCGCCTGCAGTACGGCTATGTCTGTGAAGACTACACCTACTTCCGCTCGAGTCTGTTCTTGCGCATCGTTGAGCAACCGGATCCGCGATCTTGCCGTATTAAGTGCCCCCACATCGAGCTTTGGACTTTGGTGGGCTGAAGCGATAATCGTCCGCAAATTAATCAGCTGTTTTTGTGCTTCGATCCGCGTGGTGGCGAAACGACGCATCGCCACGACAAGGTCTTCTGACGGTACGTGCGCAGGTCCGTAGCCGCGACGATCAATGTTGCGATTCATCAGCAACGAGACTGCGTCCAACTCCATCAACACGTCGGCCCGCTGAAGTTGTTCGATGAGCGGGCGGACGACGCGGATACGACCATTCAAGTCCAGCTGATGGGCTTTATCGAACGGCGCTAGAGAATGGTGTTTCCGTAGCTTGTAAGCCAGGTAGCCGGGCCATGCAGCAGGCTGCTGCATCGCCATGATGGCATCAGCACCGCCCTTATCGCTGATGTCTACCTCCCATTCCGGCGGCAGCTTGTCGGGGATGATTCCGTCGAAGTTCGCACTGCGCCGCCATAATGTGCGGGCTGCCTGCGCTCCTTGAAGTTGGCCGGCGCTGGTCATGAGGCGTGCGGCCCTGATTTTGACTCGCCGGGGGCTGCCTGCCTTCACCGACAATTGGAGTGGGATTGGTATCGCGCTGCGTACGTCAACCATTGTGGCATTGATCTCCAAGCCGTCCGTGGCAGAACCTGGTGCTTTGGTGAGCGCCACCAAGCCCCGTTCTTCAATCGACACCGTGTCAGCGAATATGCGCAGCATCCCACTTTGCAGCGCGATCGGCTCTAATATTCTTACGACCCGCGCATCTAAGACAACCTCTGCCACGTTGCCTGGTGCTTTGTCCACGGTGCGCACCAACGAAGCGAACCGTGCCGCATCGACCATCAGGATGTCTCCGACGATGGTTATGCGCAGCTGTCCTCCTCCAAGGTCGCGTACGGTCATTTCGTAAGCGGTATCCGCATCCCACGACGCAATAGAAACAGGAGGAAGGGTCAACGGGGGGCAGTCTTTCTGGGCGCTGGACGGTAGTTGCGAAAACAGCAGGGCAACACCTATCAATCGACTGATGGCTATAGACGCCTTGGTGCGGCGAAAATTAATATGCACGTGACTCTCCCATTCTCCAGAAGAAGCGAGTAAGCGACTACGAGGTGGAACGCCCGCGTTTTAAAGTCTATTCCTACCGGCTGATCCGGGCAACCTCGCAAACGCGAGTGTTGCGAAAACAGGCGGGATTGAAAAAATAGCCCAGCACGGACTGTAACCATACTGCAGTTATGCGCCGCCGTTACAGGCCGGCCTGATGGTATAGGGCTGTTTCTGTATGACCTGTCGCCTTACCTGCCTGAGTTGAGCCGGATCGAAAACTTGTGAAAGCAGCCCAATTATTTCTGGCGGCGCTTCGTCAGTCAGAAACGCAACCAGTTGCTCAGCGAAGCCGAATCTTGATGAAAGATTTCGGAACTGAATTCGCAATCATTGTGCCTGCCTACCTGGTTCTTAGCGGTCGAGCTTGCGCAAGTGTCTGGCGATCACGTCCGCCGCCTTTCGGCCGTCTCGTAATCGGGATGGATGCCGTCGCCGATATGCGTGTAATCCTTCCAGATATCGAGCACGATGGCGCCCGGCAGCTCGGCCTTGAGGCGTGTTGTACCTAGCGTGCGCAACTGGGTGTAATCCTGCTCGCCGATCACCCACGCCAGCCCGAATGCCGACTGGAACTTCGGCAGATCGAGGTGGTCATACTGTGGAGCGACATCAAAAATCGGTGTGACGCCTTTCGACAGCGCGAATTTGCCCACCGCAACGAGGCGGTCGATGCTTGCGTTCATGTCGTTCAGCGTGCACGGCTGCGATTCCGACTGGGGTATGCCCGCGGCGTCCGCATGCAGGCAATCGTTCGCGGTGGTTACCACCACGTACTTGGCCGTGTACGAGGTAAAGGTCGGCGGCAGGGCCACGCGCGACAGGGCACGTTCGAGCTGGGTCTGGTAACTGTCCCAGCCGGCCGGTCCGCAGGTGGCGGCTCCGGGTGCGCAGAACGCACGGGCAAAGGTGCCCGCGCCGGCCTGTGCCTCGCTGATCACATAGCCTGGCAGCTTGCGGTGGCGGGTGAGCGCCTGGCCCAGGCTGAGGTAATTGCCGAAGCCAACGGCGATGCCTCCCAGTGGCGCGTCGGCGCCGTGAGACGGCGTTTTACCTTCGGCGAACGAGGCACCGATCAGCAGCAGGGGAACTTGAGACGGAGGAGGCTGGGACAGTTTTTGCTGGGCGAACGAGGATTGGAAAACCAGCAGACTGCACGCGGCGACAAGCCATTTTTGACTACGCATTACCAAGGTGACTCCCAAAGTGACTGCCGCCGCGCGAGGCGCGCAACGGACCAGCTGACTATCGACATCGCACGGCCGGGGAGCTGCGGCAGCTCCCGCGACTATGTCAGTACGAGACTACTTGGGGCAATCCTCGCGATTGAAAATAAATTTGTCTTCGGCAATTATCAGAGGGCGACGTTGATGCGGCGCGGCGCCTGATACATTTCCTGGGTCATCAGGTCGACGCCGCAGGGCAGGGTGTCGATCCAGTCGAGGAAGCGCGCGATCATGGCGCGGCCCTTGAACGGCGCGCCGTGCTGCGGCACCATCCATTCGGGATCGAGCTTGCGCACCATCTCGACCCAGTAGCGGCAGACTTTGTTCGACACCATGTAGCGCGAGTGAAAGCCGCGCATGTAGGGCAGGTGCTTGTCGAAATCCTGCACCGGGTCCATGGCCAGCCCCTCCGGCAGCATCGATGCCCCCATGTCGCCCGAGAACAAGATGCGGCTGACCGGGTCGAAGAACTGGAAATTGCCTTCGGCATGCAGGAAGTGGGCGGGCAGGATCTGGAATTCGGTATCGCCCAGCGGCACCAGGCTGCCTTCATCCGGAATGGCGATGATGCGGCCTTCGGTTTTGCCTTGCGCGCAAAAATGCGGCACGAAGCGCGACCAGATGGACGAGATCAGCAGTTTGGTATCCGAGCCGGCAAGCCAGCGCGGCAGCGAGGCGATGATGTCGGGATCGGCATGGGAAGCGAACACATAGCGTAGCTGTTTGGGCGGAAAGTACTTGCTCATTTCCATGTACAGCTCATTGTAGGTCAGTATCCCGCCCGGATCGAGCAGGATGCCGGTGCCGTCCTGAACAATCAGGAACTGGTTCGACTGCACCGACGCCCCCTCGCCTTCATCGACCAGGTCGGAAAACATCAGGCAAATGTGCTTGCCGTTATTGAACAGTTCGATCGCCATAATGACCCTACTCATAAAATGGTTTATTCTAAGCCTTAAATTGGTTTTTGGCAATGTTTCCGTTTCATATAGTCTGAGTTGTGCAGCCTCGCGCGGATTTTTGCGGTAGGCTTATGCGGATGACATCAGGAGCAAGCGCATGAGCACACCGTATTCCCCGGCGCAGCCGGAACGCAGCGACATCGACGCCTCGCCGGGCGTCGTGGTGCTGGACTTTGGCACCGACTGGTGCGGCCATTGCCGCGCGGCGGCGCCGCTGATCGAACAGGCGCTGGGCGCGTTTCCGGATGCGCGCCATATCAAGGTCGAAGATGGCAGCGGCCGCAAGCTTGGCCGTTCCTTCAAGGTCAAGCTGTGGCCCACCGTGGTGGTCATCAAAGATGGGCAGGAAGTGGCGCGCGTGGTGCGGCCGGCCGATACGGACGAAGTGCGCAAGGCGCTGGCGGCGTAGACGCATGCCATTGCCTGCCCGCCAGCGCGTGCGGCGGCCTCCCTATCCCTATCCCTGTCAAGCTGTCCCAACCGGCTCCTACGGCGAACGCGGGTGAAATGCGGACGCGTCATGACGGCGCGGATGGCGATGAAAACGCTTAATCCTGCCCGGATGGAGCTCGCTTACCCAGGAGCGCTGCATTTACGGGGCAAACAGTCGCGAAATGTTGTTTTGTGTGTTACGGTTGAGGTAAGGGTGATGCCAGAAAAACATCGCCCCGCGCACCCGATTGGACATCATGATCTTTGCCGCCGACACCGAAGAATGCTCCCTGCTCGTCTTTCCCGACGCGCTGACGGCGTCCGCCTACTGTGACGCGGTCGATGTCGAGGCGACGCTGTGGCGTTTCTGGGATGACGAGGGGGCACCGCTGATGCCGGCGTTCACTGTCCCTAACGAGCGCCACTTTTTCACCACCACCACGGGCGTGTACAGCCTGGTGCCGGTGCGGGAGGGGCAGTATGAATTCTTGTGGGATGCATTGCGGCATATCCGCCAGGTGATCGGGGAAATGCCGTTTACCGACGTGAGCGCGGTGCGCGACTACCTTGTCACGCAATGCGGCGGCCAGCCGTCGCCTTGCTGAACCTCGCGCCATCCGTTGCTTTTGCCCCGTGCGGGCGGGGCGACGGTTCAAGCTGCAGTGCGCGGCTTGAGCGGGACGCTGAACCCGGCGCGCGGCGCCGGGCCAGGCCCCAGCCATCAATTACTGACGATTCGGATTGTTTGGCCGTTCATCGTGACGGTTCGGAACGCCGTCGCCGTCGTTATCGCGTCGCCCGCGTGCCCAGTTACCGCGTTGCATTTCCCAGCGGCCATCGCGCTCCTGCCATGCCGGCGCGGTATAGTGGTAACCCTTGCGGTCGCGGATCCAGGCACCGCGCACCCACACGTGATGATTGTTGCGCCAGTCCCAGTGGCCCGGGGCCCATACATAGCCGCGGCGTGGCGGCGGTGTCCGCTCGGAACGCGGTTCCGGGGGCGCTTCGCGCACGATGATCACCGCCGAGCTGGCGGGTATGGCGGCGCTGCCGAGCGAGCCGGCAATTAGGGCGGCAATCAACAGTTTCTTCATCATCTTCTTCTCCTGGTTATGAACAGTGTTCTACCGTTATACCTCTTGCATAAATGCACGTATGTGCGGATTCGCGCATAGCGTTTCGCGCGCAACATGTTGACTTTTACGTAGCGCGCGCCTATCGTCATCGCCACCATCACCCTACGAGAATAAGCCCATGATCCTGCGCACCACAGCCGTCGTCCTGGCCAGCGCGCTGGCGCTGCCCTGCAATGCGGCCGACGCCAACGGCGCGCGCGACGCATTTTTCGCCAACCTCGGCAAGTTGTGCGGCGCCGTCTACGAAGGCGCATCGGTCGCGCCCAACGATGGCGGAGAAGCCTTCGCCGGCAAGAAGCTGGTCGCCACCGTCAGCGCTTGCAATGCCAGCGAGATCCGGATTCCCTTCGCCGTCGGCGAGGACACGTCGCGCACCTGGATCGTCACCCGTACGCCGTCCGGCCTCACCCTGCAGCACGATCACCGCCACGCCGACGGCACGCCGGACGCGCAAACGATGTACGGCGGCGCGGCCGGCAGCAACGGCAGCGCCATTGCGCAATCGTTTCATGCCGACGCCTACACAGCCAAGCTGATTCCCGCCGCCGCCACCAATGTCTGGACCCTGAGCGTCTCGCCCGACGGCCTGAAACTGAGCTACGCGCTCGACCGCGACGGCAAGCCGCGCTTCAGGGCCGAACTGGTGCAGAGGCGCGTGCCGAATCGATGACAGTTCCGCAGTTCGATGCCGTCATCATCGGCAGCGGCTTCGGCGGCCTGTGCGCAGGCGTGCGCCTCAAGCAGGCGGGCATCGACAACTTCGTCATCCTCGAAAAGGACAAGCAATTCGGCGGCACCTGGTGGGCCAACACCTACCCCGGCTGCGCGGTCGACATTCCCAGCCATCTGTACTCATTTTCGTTCGCACCCAACCCGCACTGGACGCGCCGTTTTGCGGGGCAGGGCGAACTGCTCGACTACACCCGTTCGGTGGTGCGCGACTTCGGCCTGGCGCCGCACCTGCGCCTGTCGACCGCATACGAAGGCGCGCAGTTCGACGAAGCGGGCGGCTACTGGACCGTGCGCACCAGCGCCGGCGCGCTGACCGCCAGAAGCGTCATCAGCGCTCCCGGTGCCCTGAGCCGCGCAGCCATTCCCGCCTTGCCCGGCCTGGACGGCTTTAGCGGCCCCACATTCCATTCGAGCCGCTGGGACCATACGGTCGACCTGCGCGGCAAGCGTTGCCGTCATTGGCAACGGCGCCAGCGCGATCCAGTTCATTCCGGAGATTGCGCCGCTGGTCGCGCAGCTCGATGTCTATCAACGCACGCCGCAATGGATCATGCCGCGTCCGGACCGCATGATCGGCCCGCGCGAGCGCTCCCTGCTGGCGCGCGTGGCGCCGCTGCGGCTGGCCTACCGCGCGCTGAACTACCTGCTGTACGAATCGCGCGCGCCGCTGTTCCTTTACACGCCGCGCATGCTGGCGCTGCCCCAGTGGCTGGCGCGGCGCCACCTGCACAGTCAAATCGCCGATCCGCTGCTGCGGCGCCAGCTCACGCCCGACTACAAGTTCGGCTGCAAGCGGGTGCTGATGGCGAACGATTTCTACCCGGCCCTCACGCGCTCGAATGTGAAGCTGATCACCGGCGGCGTCAAGCAGGTGGGCGCAAGCGCCATCGTCAGCGAGGACGGCGCCGAACTGGCGGCCGACGTGATCATCTTCGCCACCGGTTTCGAGGTCGAGCGCGTGCTGCATGCCGTCGAGGTGCGCGGACGTGGCGGCAAGCGCATGTTCGCCGGCAGCCTGGAAGCCTACAAGGGCTGCACCGTGGCCGGCTTCCCGAACTACTTCACAATTGTCGGGCCGAATACGGGCCTGGGGCACAGCTCGATGATCTACATGATCGAATCGGGCGTCAATTACGCCGTCGACGCCATCAAGACCATGCGCGCACGAAAGCTGCAATCGGTCGAGGTGAAGGAGGACGTGCAGCGCGCCTGGAACGCGGCATTGCAGCGCAAGCTGCGCGGCGGCGTGTGGAGCAGCGGCTGCAAGAACTGGTACCTCGACAGCCATGGCAGGAACTACGCGATCTGGCCCGGTTTCACTTTTACTTACCGCAGGGCTACGCGCCGCTTCGACATCGGCAACTACATCGTGCGGGCTTGAAATGGGAAGCGCATGAAGGTATGCGTCGCGTCGTTGCGACACGCGATGACAGCAGCGAATTCTTGTTTCGGAAAGGTGGAGCAGCAGTGTTATCTCCTGTAAGCTCAATGGGCTTCACATCTTCAAATAGATCATTTTCATGTAGTTAACCCATCGGGAGAAACCATGTTCATGAATAAAAATAGATGTATGTCAGCAAGTTCCTCAGCACGCGCCAGCCTTGTCCGCTTCATCGGAATGATGCTGCTGTGTTGTTTCATTCCACCTGCTTTCGCACAGGAAAGCGCAGCGAACACGAGCGAAGCAGGCATGGGGGCAGACCCCGTCCCCATGCGCTATGGCCAGATTTATCACGTGCAAAATGGCTACATGAACTGGACCGGCGGTTATCTTGACGTGCGCGATAGCCGCTGCAACGGCAACACCTTGTGTGTATCCACCGCTAAACTGGTCAATCGGGACCGGGGCAGTGGCAGCTGGATGATCCTTCCCGTGGATGTGACGAAGAGGAACGGGGACCCGGTGATCGAGGGAGATCACGTGTATGTGATAAATCAATATCCAGCGACAACCGGGACAGGCGATGGCGCTCCCGGCGGCTACCTCGACGCCCGTGGCGAGGGTTGCCAAAGCAACGTGCTGTGCGTGTCGACGTCCCTGACAAAAAATACCAGCGCCAGTAGCAGTAGCTGGCAGATTCTTCCTGCGGGTGGGGTGCCGACGGGACAGTCTATTAATTTAGAGCAGGAAATCCATTTGCTAAATCGTAAGGTTATTAACGACACGCACACGTATCTGGATGTGCGAGGTAACAGTTGCCAGAGCAATTTTCTCTGCGTGTCGACCAGCATCGGCTGGAATCGCGACAAAGCTAGCGGAAGCTGGCGCTTTTTAGCGCGCACTCCATCGCCGTAATCGCGCTGACAGCGGGCCCTGCACGCCGCCGCACGGCGGCGCGCGCGGCATGTGGCGTCAGCTCGCCAGCGGCATCACCAGCGCGATACGCAGGCCGCCGCCTTCGCGATTGCTGACCTGCAGTTCGGCGTTGTGGCGCAACACCACCCGTTCCACAATCGCCAGCCCCAGCCCGGCGCCGTTGGCCTGGCCGCGCGCGCTGTCCATGCGTGTGAAGGGCTTGAGCAGCAGTTCGATATGGTCGTCCGGCACGCCCTGGCCGTGGTCCTGCACTTCGATCACCACGCGCTTGCCCAGGCCGTGCGGCTTGATGCGGCACGAGATGTCGAGTTCCGTAAAGTCGCTGCCTTGCGTCTTGCCGTAGCGGCGCGCGTTTTCCACCAGGTTGTTGAAGACGCGCCGCAGGTCGGTCGCGTTGCCCATCACGTGCACGCCTTCTTCGATGTGGGTGCTCACATGGATGTCGAGCATGCGCTCCGCTTCGCGCGCGGTGTCCTGCAGCAGCTCGCTGATATCGATCGGGACGAACGTGGCCGCCTCGGTCGGCTTGGCGTAGTCGAGGAACTGGCCGATGATGGCGTCCATCTGGCCGATATCGGACTGCATGCCTTCGCGGGCCTCGTTACTGAGCTTGGCCATTTCCAGTTCGAGCTGCATGCGCGCCAGCGGCGTGCGCAGGTCGTGCGAAATGCCGGCCAAAATCACGGCGCGGTCCGATTCGACCTGCTGCAAATCCTCCACCATCTGGTTGAAGCTGCGATTGGCCTCGATGATCTCCTTCGAGCCTTTTTCGGGCAGGCGGTCCGGCTTCTTGCCCTGGGCGATGGCGCGCGCGGCCGCGGTCAGGCGCGCCAGCGGCAGGTTGACCAGGCTCGAAATGAGCGCCGCGCCGACCACCGACAGGGCGCCTACCACCGTGGCCCAGCCGAGCCACTGCACGCCCGTCAGGCCTTCGAGGCGTTCGCGTTCGAGCATCAGCCAGTAACCGTCGTCGTCGATCTTGAAGCTGATCCAGAAGCCCGCGGTACCGTTCACGCGGCTGGAAAAGCGCGTGTCGGCGCCGAGCTTGGATTTGATGATGGCTTCGATTTCCGGCATCAGGGCGCTGTCGGGCGGCGGATCGACCGCGTCCGAACTTTCCAGCGTAAAGATGCGGATGCCTTCGTTGCTGACCAGTTCAAACAGCAGCTCGCGCCGCAGTTCGGGCGCCGAGTGGGTCAGGGCGGCCTTGGTGATAGTCACCACCGAAATGACCAGGTCGGCCGTCTGCTCGACCTGCGGGCCGCGCTGCACCGCGCTGATCATCCCGATCCAGGAGGCCATGGAGACCGTGGTCAGGATACTGAGCAGCAGGAAGGTGCGCCAGAACAGGCCGCTCCTGAGCCAGCTCAGGCGCGTGCCCGGGGGCGTGGTCGAATCGCGCGAAAACACTAGCGTGGCTGGCCTTCAGGAATGAACACATAGCCCAGGCCCCACACGGTCTGGATGTACAGCGGCGAGGAGGGATCGGGTTCGATCAGCTTGCGCAGGCGCGAAATCTGCACGTCCAGGCTGCGGTCGAAGACTTCGTATTCGCGTCCGCGCGCCAGTTCCATGAGTTTTTCGCGCGAGAGCGGCTGGCGCGCATGGCGTGCGAACACCTTGAGCACCGAGAATTCGCCGGTGGTCAGCGGCACCGTGTCGCCATTCTTTTTGAGCGTGCGCGTGCCCAGGTCCAGCACGAACTGGCCGAACTCGAACGATTGCGGCGTTTCCGATGGCGCGCCCGGGATCTCGTCCGGACCTTTGCGGCGCAACACGGCGCCGATACGGGCCACCAGTTCGCGCGGATTGAACGGTTTCGGGAGATAATCGTCTGCGCCCATTTCGAGGCCGACGATGCGGTCCACGTCTTCCCCTTTGGCGGTGAGCATGATGATCGGGGTCTGGTCGCCGGCGCCGCGCAGGCGGCGGCAGATCGACAGGCCGTCTTCGCCGGGCAGCATCAGGTCCAGTACCAGCAGGTCGTAGCGCTCGCGCAGCCACAGCTTGTTCATGGCCGGCGCGCTTTCGGCTGTGACCACCGAAAAGCCTTGTTCGGTGAGGTAGCGGCGCAGCAAATCGCGCAGGCGCACGTCATCGTCGACTACCATAATTTTGGCGGCATGACCATTGGCGTTAGCCTGCGTTGTATTGTTGCCTGAGATCGGGGTCGAGGGTGTGTTCATTTGGCTGTCAGATTTGTCAGATTCATGTCGCTATGGTAACGTCATATCGCCCGATAAAACACCCAGCACGAAGGTCATTACATACTGTTACAAACTTTACCCAATTCGGCTTATGCCTCGGTGCAAATGGTCATACACTGGGTTCAAGCAAGTCAAGCTTATATGTTTACCAGGCATCGCGGAAGAGGAATCATTATGAATAACGCGCACACACAAACCAAGGCAGTCGCAAGCGCACAGCGCTGCGGGCGTGCGTTCGTCCGTCGTGTGGCCGTGTGCTGCCTGCTCGCTTGCGCCAGCTTGTCCATGGCCCAGGCCAATTCCGGCGACAAGGAGCGCGATGCCCAGCGCATCGCGGATGCCCAGCGTGCCCAGCAACAGCAGCGCCAGGATACGCAGCGCCAGTTCGAGGCGCGCGCCGACGAGCAGCGCCGCCAGCTGCAGGCCCAGCAGGACCAGAATGCGCAGAACAATGCCGATGCGGCGCGCCGCGGCGGCCGCATGATGACGCCCGACGAGCGGCGCGACCTGCGTCGCCAGATCAACGAAGCCGGCGTCGACATCTACCGGAACGCGCCGCGCCGCTGACCGCCTTTCCGGGCGCGCCACGGCGCCCGTTCCCGCTGGCACCACCCGCGCCGTCCGCCTCCCCGTCCAAAACCTTACATTTGTTGAGTTTTACGCGTCCGCATGTTTATTTGGGCGGCACAACCTGTTACGCTAGGAAAAACTTACTAATAGCGAAATATACTTGCCAGGTATATAAGCCTGCAATGGAGTGCCGTCGTGTCGATTGAATCATCTGGCCTCAGTGCGCCGCGTTCGCCCGCGGTAGCGGGGGATGCGCAACTTGAGCTGGACCACTGCATCATCAAGCGCCCCGACGGCGTGTATGGCGACCCGAGCGTGCTGGGCACGACCTTCGGGGCCGCCATCGACCGCATTTTCGCCACCAGCTACCTGGTCGACCTCGACTATCCGCTGATGATCAAGGCCATTTACGGCGCCGGTGCTCCTTTGCCGCGCTCGCCCGACGGCCACATGATCATCCGCCTCGCTTCCGATATCCAGCCGTTCAGTCCGCTGCGCCGGCCGCTCTACAAGGCGGTCAAGATCAACCGCGGCAAGGCCGAATACTTTTTCGAGCCGGTGTACGTGCCCGACCCCGACGATCCGGAAGGGCCGGAAATCCTGGCCCAGCTCGATGTGGACGAATTCATCGCCGACATGTGGGGCAAGGGCATCCGCTTCGGCATCGACGTCGAGGCGGTGCGCCAGGCCATCGACGCGGGCAAGTCCGAGCGCGTGGTGGTGGCCAGCCTGCTCGAACCGCGCCCCGGGCGCGACGCGCACGTGATCGAAGTGACCAGCGACTTGCACCGCAGCGACGCGCCGCTGCAACTGGCCAACGGCAAGCTCGATCTGATGGCGTTCCAGAACCGCTTTCCGCAAGTCGACAAGGGCGTGCGGCTGCTTAAAAAGGTGCCGCGCGTGCCCGGCACGGCCGGTTTCGAGCTGTCCGGATTGCGCATCGATCCGCCCATTCCCAACGATACCGAAGTGGCGCCCATGGCCGGCGAGGGCACTGTGGTCGAGGTGTCGGGCGAGGGAGAATTCCTGATCGCCCAGCAGGCCGGCTTTCTGAACGTGGACAGCGCGACCGGACGGATTTCGGTGGGCGACAAGATCGTCAGCCGCGATGGCGTGAGCGCGCGCACCACGGGTAACCTCAAGCTGGCCGGCGACTTCGAGGAATTCGGCGAGGTGCAGGAAAAGCGCGTGGTCGAAGGCGAGGGCATCACCATCCACGCCGACGTCTTCGGCAGCATCATCTCGCGCGGCGGGGCGGTCCTGTTGAACCGCAACCTGGTCGGCGGCAGCGCGCACAATGCGCGCGGCGACATCCGCGTCAAGGGCGTGGCCTCGGGCTCGGTGATTCAGGCCAGCCTGGGCGAGGTGGTCATCAACCGCGCCGAGAGCTGCATCGTGTCGGGCACGCGCGTGACGATCACGCATGCGGTGAACTGCGAGATCATGGCCGACGAAGTCGTGATCAGCCAGGCCGAGGGCTGCGCCATCGCGGCGCGCACGGTCGCGATCAACAGCGCCGGGCCGCGCCGCCAGAGCGAGATGAGCATCTTCGCGCTGCAGCCCGACACGGCGCGCCTGGACGAGGTGATCGCGGCGATGTCCGCGCGGGTCGAGCAGTTCGGCGAGCTGGCGGCGCGCCGCAAGGCCGAGATGGAAGCGATGACCAACGAGCCCGAGGTGCGCAAGTACGTCATGCTGGCCTCCAAGGTGCGCAAGAAGGAGTTGATTCTCACCGAGGAGCAGGTGCCGATGTTCCAGAAGATGGCGCTGGCCGTGGGGCCGGCGTTGAAGGCGATCGCCAAGGTATCGCTGGATGTGAAGGCGGCCGAGACGGAGCAGCAGGCCGGCGCCGCGCTGGTGGCGGAGCTGGTGCGGCAGCGCAGCGACAGCACCGGCGTCAGTTCGGTGGCGGTCAAGCGGCTTGAGGGCGAAACCGTGGTGCGTTCGATGACCTACAACCCGGACGGCACCAGCATCTACGATTTTCCCGCCAAGGACATCAAGCTCAAGCTGCGCACCAAGCGCGCCGTGGGCGATGTGATTTTAGTGGCGGAAGAGGGGGCGGTGGACTGGCAGAGCGGCGCATCGGGCGCATGAGGCGACGCTGCGGCAAAGGGCGTGAAACACGGCCGTTTATTCGCTGACCTTGCCCCGCATCGCCTTGGTCTGCCCGCTGCGCGTCTTGGAATCGAGCCGCTTGCGCTGCGAGCTGCGGGTCGGCCGCGTCGCGCGCCGCACGGTGGGCAGCACGGCCACGCTGTCGACCAGTTCCTGCAGCCGGCGCAGCGCATCTTCCTTGTTCTGTTCCAGGCTGCGCGACTGCTGCGCCTTGAGCACCACCACGCCCGCCTGGGTGATGCGCTGATCCGACAAGGCCAGCAGCCGTTCCTTGATGGCGTCCGGCAGCGACGACGCCACCACGTCGAAGCGCAAGTGCACCGCGCACGAGACCTTGTTCACGTTCTGCCCGCCCGGGCCCTGGGCGCGGATCGCGGAAAACTCCACTTCGCCCGGATCGATGACCGCGCTCACGGCGCCGGCGCAGCGCCCGGCGGCGCCGGCGCATCGTCAGCGATCGCATCGAGCTCGCGATAGCACGCCATCGCCCGTGGCGAGAGGCCCTTGAACAGCACCGGATCGTCCTTGTCCAGGCGCTCGTTATCGACCAGGAGGCGCACCTTGCTCAGGTAATCGGACTGGGTCAGCAAGCGTCCCAGCGGCGACACCGTCACGCCCTTGCGCATGCCGGCCTGTTCGCCGATGGCGGTGACCACGCTTTCGGGGAAATTCCATTCGCGCCCGATGCTGCAGGTGAGGATGCGGGCGTCGCGCACCAGGCGCGCGCAGAACATCTCCGAGCCCAATTCTTTATCGTCACGGCTCATCTGGTCCATGATGCGCAGGGTGACGATCAGCCCCACGTTCTGCACCAGGCCCGCGAGGAAGGCCTCGAAGGGATCGATGCCCATGTCCTCGGCCAGCATGCGGTTGGCCACCGCGCAGCGCTCGGACTGGTCCCAGATGCGCGGCGCCAGCAGGCGCGTGTACTGGCCCGAATTGAGGTCGATGATGGGGCGGAAGGCGACGCTGGTGAGCAGGTGGCGCAAGCCTTCCTGGCCGATCAGCATGACCGCGTGTTCGACGCTGCTGATCGTGGTGCCGCTGCCCTTGAACGAGGTATTGGCCATGCGGATCACGGCCGCCACCAGCACCACATCATTGGAAATGGTACGCGACAGTTGCGCGCCCGAAAAGTTATCGCTGCGCAGGCTTTGCAGCAGCTGCGGCAGCAGGCCTGGCAGGCGCCGCACCAGCGCCGCGCCCGACTGCTGCGACGCCAGGATGGCCGTCAGCGCATCGAGTACCCGGTTTTCATGCGGCGTGGTGTCCAGGCCGGTTACGTCGGCATTGTCGAACAGCCAATTGAAGTAGCTGCCGTTGACCCCGTCGCGTTGCTCGAAAGATAGCTGGGCGGCGCTGCCCACTGGCGCCGCGCTTGCGGCAACGGCAGGTGCCGGCTGGCTGCGTGGCACCTGGCCAGGCGCATCCTGCGCCGGCTCGGAAGCCGAAAAAATTCGCTTCACCCATTGATACATTATCCATCCTTCAAGTTTGCAATTGTCGCCCCGGAATATTGCCGCCCCATTGTAAAGCGTTCCGCTTGCATTGCAAGCACAGCCAGACGGCTGGAAACCTTGATCGCGCTCAACGAGAGGCTTGCACACGCGCATTACGATGGGGTTTCGCGACCTTGCCGCAGCCCCCGCAGAGACGAAAGGACCACCATGCACACGATTTCAACGCAGTCTGCCCCCATCGGCAAGATGGAGTTCCTGAGCTTCCAGTTGGGGGGTATGGAATACGGGGTGGACTTTCGTAAGGTCAAGGAATTGCGCACATTCAAGTCGCTCGAACGCTTCGCGTCCGAAGGCGCGATTGTTAAAGGGGTGGCGGTGTCGCGCGGCGTGATCATGCCGCTGGTAGACATGCGGGTCGCGTTCAACGAGCGCGCCGCCTCGCCCGACCCGATGACCGACGTGATCATCCTGCAGTTGTCGACTTGCGTGATGGGGATGGTGGTCGATGGGGTAACCGATGTGGTGCGCCTGTATCCGGATCAGATCACGCCGATTCCGGGGCTGACCCGCGACAGCGATTGCGATTATTTAATGGGACTGGGCGAAACCGATGGCCGGCGCCTGATCCTGGTCGACATCGACAAGCTGATGTCGATCCGGCGCGAGACCGTCGCCGGCGCGCAAAAGGCCGCATAAGCACTGCCGCCCCGGCGCGCATTTGGCGCCGTCTCCGCGCGCATTTGCGCATTTGCTCTCCCGCTGAACGCAACCCCGTCGCCCCCGCCTGCGCGGGGGCGGGGGCGACGGGGGATCGTGGCCGACGGGGAGTGCGCGGCGACCGTGGGGTTAAGCCGCCAAACCTTCCAGCTGCTCCTGCAGCTCCAGCCATTCCGCTTCCAGCTGCGCCAGGTCCTTCTTGTAGAACGACTGGTCCGCCAGCAGCGTTTTCAGCTTGGCCTTGTTGGCCGCTTCATAGATGCTCGCTTCGCCGAGCTTGGCGTCAACGTCCGCCTTCTGCTCGTTGCGCTTGGCGATCTGCTCTTCCAGGCGCTTGATCTTGCCCTCGATCGGCTTGCGCAGCGCGGCCGTGCGCTGGCGCAGCTCCGCGTCCTGGCGCTTCTGGTCCTTCTTGTCGGCCACCGGAGCGGCTGGCGTGGCCACCGCGGTTGCGACCGGGAAGGCCGTCTTGTTGTCCTTGCCCGCCGCCGGCAGCACGGTGGTGCCCTTGCCAAGCTTGGTCTGGAACAGCCAGTCCTTGTAGTCGTCCAGGTCACCGTCGAACGGCTGCAGCTTGCCGTCGGCGACGATGATGAACTGGTCGGTGGTGGCGCGCAGCAGGTGGCGATCGTGCGATACCACCACCAGCGTGCCCTCGAACTGCGCCAGCGCCATGGTCAGCGCCTCGCGCGTTTCCAGATCCAGGTGATTGGTCGGTTCATCGAGCAGCAGCAGGTTAGGGCGCTGCCAGACGATCAGCGCCAGTGCCAGGCGCGCCTTCTCGCCGCCGGAAAACGGGCGGATCGGGCTGGTGACCATATTGCCCGGGAAGTTGAAGCCGCCCAGGAAGTTGCGCAGTTCCTGCTCGCGCACGGTCGGCGCAATTTTCGCCAGGTGCCACAGGGGCGATTCGTCATGGCGCAGCATTTCCACCTGGTGCTGGGCGAAGTAGCCGATCGACAGGCCCTTGCCGAGCGTGGCGTCGCCGGTCAGCGGCATCAGTTCGCCGGCGATGGTCTTGATCAAGGTCGATTTACCGGCGCCGTTCACACCCAAGAGGCCAATGCGCTGGCCGATCTGCAGCGAGAACTTGATGTTCGAGACGATCACCTTGTCGCCGACCTTGTCGCCATGCTCGTCGAGGATATGGTAGCCGGCGTCCACGTCTTCCATGACCAGCAGCGGATTCGGTGCGGCCAGCGGCTCGCGGAACTCGAACGAGAATTCGGCTGCGGCGCGCAACGGCGCCAGTTCTTCCATCTTTTCGAGTGCCTTCATGCGGCTCTGGGCCTGGCGCGCTTTCGAGGCCTGCGCCTTGAAGCGGTTCACGAACGACTCGAGGTGGGCGCGCTGGCGCTGCTGCTTGGCCAGCGCCCCGGCGGCCAGGATCATCTGGGCCGCGCGCTGGCGCTCGAAGCCGGAGTAGTTGCCCGAGTAGCGTTTCAGCCTGCGCTCGTCGATGTGCACGATGACGTTGACGATTTCGTCGAGGAAGTCGCGATCGTGAGAAATGATGATCAGGGTGCCGGCGTAGCGTTTGAGCCAGTCTTCCAGCCAGATGATCGCGTCCAGATCCAGGTGATTGGTCGGTTCATCGAGCAGCAGCAGGTCGGAAGGGCACATCAGCGCCTGCGCCAGGTTCAGGCGCATGCGCCAGCCGCCCGAGAAGCTGGCGATCGGCTGCTGCATCTGCGAGAGCGAAAAGCCAAGGCCCAGCAGCAGCTGTTCGCCGCGCGACTGCACCGTGTAGGCGTCGGCGTCGGCCAGCGCGCTGTAGATCTCACCGATGGCAATGCCGTTCTCGGTCGATTCAGGTTCCGATTCCAGGCGCGCCAGTTCCGCTTCGAGTTTGCGCAGGTGGACGTCGCCGTCGATGGCGTAGTCGAGCGCCGCGCGTTCGAGCGGCGGCGTTTCCTGGGCCACGTAAGCCATGCGCCATTTGGCGGGGAAATCGATCTCGCCCTGGTCCGGGTGCAGTTCGCCGCGCAGCATGCCGAACAGGCTCGATTTGCCGGCGCCATTGGCACCAATGAGGCCGATTTTATCGCCCGGGTTGAGGGTAAGGTCGACGCCTTCCAGCAGCGGCTTGGTGCCGCGCATCAGGCTAACGTTCAGGAAACGGATCATGTTCTACTTTTTGTAATGAGTGGGGATTACTGTGCTTGCAACTGTTCTGCGGTGAGCAGGAAAACCATGTCGTCGCCGGCGCTGGTGGTCACCCAGGTCAGGCCGAGGTGGCCGAAGGCCGCTTCCGCGTAATCGCGCTCGTTGCCGATTTCGACCATCAGGATGCCGTTTGGCGTGAGGCGTTCGGCCGCACCGGCGACGATCTTGCGCACCAGGTCCATGCCGTCGGCACCGCCATCGAGCGCGATCTGCGGCTCGCGCAGGTACTCGGGCGGCAGCGACGCCATCGACGCCGAATTGACGTACGGCGGGTTCGAGATGATCAGGTCGTACTTCTTGAACGGGACATTCTGGTACAGGTCCGAGGCGATCGGGTTGACCCGCCCTTCGAGCTTGTATTCGCGGATATTGTGCTCGGCCACGGCCAGCGCATCGGGCGAAATATCGACCGCATCGACCACGCTGTCGGGGAAGGCGTCGGCCATCATGATCGCCAGGCAGCCCGACCCGGTGCACAGTTCGAGGATGTTCTCGACCGCGTACGGATCTTCCACCCAGGGGCTGAACTGGTGCGGGATCAGTTCATGGATGAAGGAACGCGGCACGATCACGCGCTCGTCCACATAAAAAGCATAGGTGCCCAGCCACGCTTCCCTGGTGATGTAGGCGGCCGGCACGCGCTCGTTGGCGCGGCGTTCGATCACGGCCAGCACCTGCAGTACTTCGTCCGGCAGCAGGCGGGCGTCGAGGAAGGGATCGAGCTTGTCGAGCGGGAGCTTGAGCGTATGCAGGATCAGGTAAGCCGCTTCGTCCAGCGCTTCGGCGCTGCCGTGGCCGAAAAACAGCTTGGCGCCGTTGAAACGGGTGATTGCATAGCGCAGCAGGTCGCGCGGCGTGGTAAACAGGGTAGTGGTCATGGCTGTTCTCGGGTCATGTGTTGTGCGGCGCAGGCGCCAGCAGGTTGTCGAGCGTGCGGCGATAGATATTCTTGAGCGGATCGATGAAACGCACGTCGATGTGCTCGTCGATCTTGTGGATGCTGGCATTCGGAGGGCCGAATTCTATCACCTGCGGGCAGATGCGGGCGATGAAGCGCCCGTCCGAGGTCCCGCCCGTGGTCGACAACTCGGTCTGCAAGCCGGTCTCGGTGAGGATGGCGCTGGATAGCGCATCGGACAGGGTGCCGCGCGGGGTCAGGAAGGGCAGGCCGGACAAGGTCCACGCCAGGTCGTATTCGAGGCCGTGCCTGTCGAGGATCGCATGTACGCGCGCTTTCAGGTCCTCGGCCGTGCTGGCGGTTGAAAAGCGGAAGTTGAAGTCGATCGCCACGTCGCCCGGGATCACATTGTTGGCGCCGGTGCCTGCATGGATGTTCGACATCTGCCAGGAAGTCGGCAGATAGTATTCATTGCCCGCGTCCCACTGCTCGGCGGCCAGTTCGGCCAGCGCCGGGGCGCTCTGGTGGATCGGGTTGCGCGCCAGCTGCGGGTAGGCGATGTGGCCCTGGATGCCCTTGATGGTCAGTTTTCCCGACAGCGAACCGCGGCGGCCATTCTTGATCATGTCGCCCAGTACATTGGCCGATGTCGGCTCGCCCACCAGGCAGTAATCGATCTTTTCGCCGCGCTCTTCCAGCAGGCGGCACACCACCACGGTGCCGTCGGTGGCCGGGCCTTCCTCGTCGCTGGTGATGAGAAAGGCGATCGAACCGGTGTGGTCCGGGTGTTCGGCGATGAATTCTTCGCACGCCACGACCATGGCCGCGATCGAGGTCTTCATGTCGGCCGCGCCGCGGCCATACAGCTTGCCGTCGCGCTGGGTCGGAATGAAGGGTTGCGATTGCCATTGTTCGACGGGGCCGGTCGGCACCACGTCGGTATGGCCGGCGAAGACGAATACCGGGGCCGCGCTGCCCTTGCGCGCCCACAGATTGGTCACGCCGTTCGATTCGATGGTCTCGCACGCGAAGCCGAGCGGCGAGAGCAGGTCGATCAGGTGCTGCTGGCAGCCTTTGTCATCGGGCGTGATCGACGACAGCGCAATCAGTTTTTCGGTCAGCGCGAGGGTACGGGAAAAGGTCATTGAGTTCTTTAGCAGGGCATTACAGTGAAAAGATCTGGCGGTACTGGTCGTCGGAGAAGCCGACCGACAGCTTGCCGGCGCCTGCGAGGACAGGGCGCTTGATGACGGAAGGCTGTTCGAGCATCAGTTCGAGCGCGCTGGCCTTGTCGACGATGGCCGCGCGCCGCTCGTCGGGCAGCTTGCGCCACGTGGTGCCCTTGCGGTTGACCAGCACTTCCCAGTCGAGCTGCTCAAGCCAGGCGGCCACGGTGGCGCGTTCGAGTCCCTGCTTCTTAAAGTCGTGGAAGTCGAAAGCCTGCTCGTGGTCGGCCAGCCAGGTGCGGGCTTTTTTGACGGTGTCGCAGTTGGGAATGCCGTACAGGGTTTTTTTCATGGTCGATCAGGAGCGCGGCCAGCCGTCACCCGGCATGCGGGCGTGGTTGCCTGAGTGTTCTTGGGGAACCCGGGAGGATACCACAGGCGCGACCCTGCCAGCGCAGTCGCCCGGGTGGCGATCGCTGCGCGGGTGGCGTAGCCGGGGAAGAACCCCTGCACGGGTGGCGCAGAGGTGGGCAGCGGCGGCGCCGCCGGAATCAGCTATTGAGCGTGAACTCGGTAAACGACGACGATTCCTCGACCGGCTTGGGCGCCGCCTCCTGGGTGCTGGCCGCACGCACTTCCGGACCGTTGTTAAGAAGCCACAACAGGTTGGTGGCCGAGTCCGCATTGGCCAGGCCTTCTTCCTGGGTGATCAGGCCGCTCTTGACCAGTTCGTACAAGGCCGACTCGAACGTCTGCGAGCCGGGCGAGAGGCTGTTTTCCATCGCTTCCTTGATCTGGCCGATCTCGCCGTTGTCGATCAGGTCGGCGATATAGCGCGTGTTGACCATGATTTCGACCGCCGCCTGGCGCGTGCCGCCGGCCGCCGAGCGTACCAGGCGCTGCGAGACGATGGCCTTGACCGCCGACGACAGATCCTGCAGCAGCGCGGGCCGGTTTTCGATCGGGTAGAAGCTGATGATCCGGTTCAGCGCATTGTACGAGTTGTTCGCGTGCAAGGTCGCCAGTACCAGGTGACCCGACTGGGCGTAGGCCAGGGCGGCAGCCATGGTTTCCTTGTCGCGGATCTCGCCGATCAGGATGCAATCGGGCGCCTGGCGCATCGAATTACGCAGTGCCGTGTAGAAACTGCTGGCATCACTGCCGATTTCGCGCTGGTTGACGATCGATTTCTTGTTCTTGAACAGGTACTCGATCGGGTCTTCCAGGGTCAGGATGTGGCCGGCGCGCAATTCGTTGCGGTGGTCCAGCATCGAGGCGATGGTGGTCGACTTGCCCGAACCGGTCGCGCCGACCAGCAGCAGCAAGCCGCGCTTTTCCATGATCAGGTCGGCCAGCACGTGCGGCAGGCCGAGGTCTTCCAGTGCCGGAATCACGGCCGGCACAAAGCGGAACACGGCCGAAATGGTGCCGCGCTGGCGGAAGGCCGACAAACGGAAACGGCCCAGGTTGGCGACCGAAATACCCAGGTTCAGCTCGTTTTCACGCATCAACTCATCCATCTGCGCCTGGGTGCAGATTTCCGCGAGCAGGGCGGAAATGTTTTCCGGCTCCAGCTTTTGCTGATTGATGGGAATCAGGTTGCCGTTAATTTTGATGTGGACGGGCGAATTGACCGCGAAGAACATGTCCGACGCGTTTTTTTCTTTCATCAGATGGAACAAGCGGTCCATTGCCATTTTTTTTCTCCTGGTTTGGACTTTTACTGTATCAGATACCGCGCAGCAATTCGTTGATACCGGTTTTCGCGCGTGTCTTGGCGTCCACACGTTTCACGATCACGGCGCAGTACAGGCTGTAGCTGCCATCTTCCGACGGCAGGTTGCCCGAGACGACCACGGAACCTGCCGGCACGCGGCCGTAGCTCACTTCGCCGGTGGCGCGGTCGTAGATCTTGGTCGACTGGCCGATGTACACGCCCATCGAAATGACCGAGTTTTCCTCGACGATGACGCCTTCGACGATCTCGGAACGGGCGCCGATGAAGCAGTTGTCTTCGATGATGGTCGGATTGGCCTGCATTGGTTCGAGCACGCCGCCGATGCCCACGCCGCCGGACAGGTGCACGTTCTTGCCGATCTGCGCGCACGAACCGACCGTGGCCCAGGTATCGACCATGGCGCCTTCATCGACGTAGGCGCCGATGTTGACGTACGACGGCATCAAGACCACGTTCCTGGCGATGAAGCTGCCGCGCCGGGCGACTGCCGGCGGCACCACGCGGAAACCGCCGCGCGCGAAATCGTCGGCCGTGTAGTTGGCGAACTTGGTCGGTACCTTGTCGTAGAACTGCATGGTGCCGTCGGACGTCATCACGCTGTTGTTCTCGAGGCGGAAGGAGAGCAGCACCGCTTTCTTGATCCACTGGTTGACGACCCAGTCGGCACCGGTTTTTTGCGCCACGCGCATGCTGCCGTCGTCCAGGCCTGCGATCACGTGGGCCACTGCGTCGCGCAGTTCCGCCGTGCCGTTGGCCGGGGTGATCTCGGCGCGCTGTTCCCAGGCGGTGTCGATGAGGTTTTGAAGTTGTTGGGTCATGATCGGTATCTTGTTAGGTGGTGTGGCGGATTCGGTGCGACGGATTCATTGCGACTTCAGGGCCTTGCAAAACTGGACGATGCGCTGGGCCGCTTCGACACCCTCGTCGACTTCGGCGACCAGGGCCATGCGGATGCGATTGCTGCCCGGGTTGATGCCGTGGGCCTCGCGCGCAAGGTAGCTGCCCGGCAGGACCGTGACATTATATTCCGCGTAAAGACGGCGCGCGAATTCGGTGTCCGACAGGCCGCTGCGGCGCACATCGGCCCACAGGTAAAAGCCGGCGTCGGGCAGTTCCACATCCATTACTTCCTTGAGCAGCGGGGTGACGAGGGCGAATTTCTCGCGGTACTTGACGCGGTTTTCCTGGACGTGGGTTTCATCGCCCCAGGCCGCAATGGACGCCGCCTGCACCGGTGGCGACATGGCGCCGCCGCAGTAGGTGCGGTACAGCAGGAACTTCTTGATCACGGCCGGATCGCCCGCCACGAAGCCCGAGCGCATGCCCGGCACGTTGGAGCGCTTGGACAGGCTGGAAAACACGATCAGGTTCGCGTACGGGGTCTCGCCGCCGCTGCGTCCCAGCTGGTGCGCCGCTTCCAGCGCGCCGAGCGGCGCGGTGCTGGTGTGGTAAATCTCGGAATAGCATTCGTCGGCCGCGATCACGAAGCCATGGCGGTCCGACAGCGCGAACAGCTGCTTCCAGTCTTCCAGCGACAGGGTGGCGCCGGTCGGGTTGCCCGGGGTGCACAGGTACAGCAACTGCACGCGCGGCCAGATATCGTCCGGCACGCTGGCGTAGTCGCAGCCGAAATTGCGGCCCGGTTCCGAATTGACGAAGTACGGCGTGGCCCCGGCCAGGTAGGCCGCGCCCTCGTAGATCTGGTAGAACGGATTGGGGCAGACGATCAGCGGCGCCGGTCTGGAGGCATCGACGACGCAATGGGCGATTCCGAACAGGGCCTCGCGCGAGCCGTTCACCGGCAGCACCTGGGTGGCCGGATTCAGGGCCGGCACGCCGTAGCGGCGTTCCAGCCAGCCGGCGATGGCGCCGCGCAAGGCGTCGGTGCCGGCCGTGGTCGGATACGTGGCCAGACCCGGCACGCCGTGCGCCAGCGCCTTCTGGATGAAGGCGGGCGTCGGGTGTTTCGGCTCGCCGATGCCAAGGCTGATGGCGGCGTAGTCCGGGTTCGGGGTCACGCCCGCGAACAGCTGGCGCAGTTTTTCAAAAGGGTAGGGATGCAGTTTATCGAGATGTGGATTCACGGCGTTGCCAGGTTTGGCGCAGGGGAAGCGCAGGGTTAGCGTAGATCGGAACAGCGACGTATTATAGGCGCAAATGGCCGCCATCGCGCCATGCTCCGGGATTTACGCCGGACCATTCCTTGAACGCGTGGGAGAACGCGCTTTGCTCCTGATAGCCCAGCAAAAACGCGATATCGACCAGCGACAGGCTGCCCTGGCGCAGGTAATCGGTGGCCAGCGCGTAGCGCGCCTGGTCGAGCACCTGCTGGAAGCTGGCCCCGGCCTCGCTCAGTTTGCGCTGCAGGGTGCGCGGCGAGAGCTTGAGTTCCTCGGCGATGGTGGCCAGCCGCACCCGGTCGTGCGCCAGGTTGCGGATGATGGCCGCATGCACCTGGGCAGCCACGCCATCGTCGCGCCGGCTGCGTTCGCGCAGCAGCTGTTCGGCGTGCTGCTGCAGCACCGGATACAGCCCCACATCGGCGTTTGGCACCGGCCAGCCAAGCAGCTGGGCGTCGAAGCCGGCCGCGTTGACCGGGGCGCCAAAGCGCGGCAGCACGCCGAAAATGCGCTCGTATTCGGCGCCGTCGGCCTGCTGCGCATGCGTGAACCGCAGTTGCGGCGCCGGCAGCGCAGCCCCGGCCAGCCAGGTGCTGAAGGTACGGATGCCTGCAAACACGCTTTCGACCAGATGGCGGTTGCCCTCGGGGTAGTTGCTGACCCATTCGTAGTGCGCCTGCTCGCCGTCGAGATGCAGCAGCGAGCGCCCCAGGTCGTGCGCCAGCTGCTCGTAGCGCAAGGTCTGCTGAAATGCCTGGCCAAAATCGCGGCACGACAGCAAAATCAGTCCGTACACGCTGTAAGTACCCAGTTTTACCCGTTCGCCGACGTGCAGCCCGAAATGCGGGTCGTCCGCCAGCTCGGCCCCGGCGCCCAGCAGGCGCACGTAGTCGGCCGCGCCGAGCGAGTCGGGCAGCCGGTCGAGCGCCGTCGCGGGCAGGCCGGCGGCGCCGGCCAGCGCGGCCGGGGCCACGCCGCGCGCCTGCGCCGCTTCGAGCAGCGGCTGCAGATAGGACCCGGTGACGCGGCGCGCGTCAGGCCGAAGCACTGGGGGCATCGCTGGCATGTTTGAACAAAGCGGTTGTCATAAAAGCGCAATACGTGAAGCCCGCCTTCGCATACGCTGGCGGCCGTGGATGAACAGCCAAGTATAACGGGAAAAAACGATGAAGCGGTGGAACGGATGGGGCGACGATGCCATTGAATTTGCGTTGAATGCGGACGCGCTGGCGTTTCTGGGCGAGCGCCTCGGGCCCGGGACCGCCGGGGCGGAGACCAGCCACGCCGACGCCTGCGCGCGCATCGGCGCCAGCCGCCTGCCGCCGCATCCGCTGGTCGACACCTCGGCCGGCGCGCGCCTGGCCAATGCGCTCGGCCAGAGCCTGCCCGACTGGCTGCGTCTTCGCTACGGCAAAATCGACACCGCCCCGGACGGCGTGGCGTATCCGGAAAGCGGGGAAGAAGTGCGCGACCTGCTCGATTTTGCGGCACGCAGCGGCGCCATCGTCATTCCCTACGGCGGCGGCACCAGCGTGGCCGGCCATGTCGGCGTGGAAGCGGGAGCGGCGCCTGTCCTCACCATCAACATGACGCGCATGCGCGCCCTGATCGACCTGGACAAGGAAGCGCAGCTGGCTACGTTCGGCGCCGGCGTGCTGGGGCCGGACCTGGAAGCGCAACTGCGCGCCTTCGGCTACACGCTGGGCCACTTTCCGCAATCGTTCGAATATTCGACCCTGGGGGGCTGGGTGGTCACGCGTTCCTCGGGCCAGCAATCGCTGCGTTACGGGCGCATCGAACAGCTGTTCGCCGGCGGGCGGGTCGAAACGCCGGCCGGCACGCTCGACCTGCCGACCTTTCCGGCGTCGGCGGCGGGTACCGACCTGCGCGAGATCGTGCTCGGCTCCGAAGGACGCCTGGGCATCCTGACCGAAGCGACGGTGCGCGTGAGCCGCCTGCCGCAGTACGAAGCGTTCCACGCCGTGTTCTTCCCCGACTGGGAATCGGCGGCCGCCGCCACGCGCGAACTGGCCCAGGCCAAACTGCCGCTGTCGATGCTGCGCCTGTCCAATCCCCTCGAAACGCTGACCATGCTGACCCTGGCCGGCCACAAGCGCCTGATCGGCGCGCTGCAAACCTGGCTGCGCTGGCGCGGCTGCGCCGACGGCAAATGCATGCTGATGATCGGCGCCAGCGGCACCGCCGCCAACGCGAAACATGCGCTGCGCGCCGCGCTGGCGGTCGCGCGCGCCGGCGGCGGCGTGCACGTGGGCCGCACCATGGGCGACAAATGGAAGCAGAACCGCTTCCGCAACGTCTACCTGCGCAATGCCGCATGGGAGCAGGGCTACGCCATCGACACGGTGGAGACGGCGGTCGACTGGCCGGGCGTCACCCCGATGATGCACGCGTTAGAAGATGCCGCCACGCAGGCCATGGCATCCTGCGGCGAGCGGGTGCACGCCTACACCCACCTGTCGCACCTGTACGCGCAGGGCGCCAGCGTCTACACCACCTTCGTGTACCGCCTGTCGGGCAATTACGAAGAAGACTTGCGGCGCTGGCGCCGTTTGAAGAGCACCGTGTCGGAAGCGATCGTCATCAATGGCGGCACCATCAGCCACCAGCACGGTGTCGGCGCCGACCACGCGCCCTACCTCGCATCCGAAAAAGGATTATTGGGCATGGGCGCCATGCGCACGCTGTTCCGCCACTTCGATCCGGACGGGCGCATGAACCCGGGCAAGCTGGTGTCGCCGTGACTGCCCACTGGCAGAACGGCTGGCATGAGACCTTGCCAGTGCTGCTGGCGCGCGAATGGGACCTGTTGATCATCGGCGGCGGCATCACCGGCGCCGGCATCCTGCTGGAGGCGTCGCGCCGCGGCCTGAAGGCGCTGCTGGTCGAACAGCGCGATTTTGCCTGGGGCACGTCAAGCCGTTCGTCGAAACTGGTGCACGGCGGCTTGCGCTACCTGAAAGAGGGCAAATTCGCTCTCACGCGCGAATCGGTGCACGAGCGCGACGCGCTGTTGGCCGGCGCCGCCGGGCTGGTGGAACCGCAAAGCTTCGCCTTCGGCGACTACGTGGGCCGCAAACCGGGCCGCAAGACCTTCCTGGTCGGACTGGCGATCTACGACCTGATGGCCGGAAAGCGCGAACGCCACTACGTCAACGACGTTGAATTCGCGATGATGACGCCCAACGTGGCGCGCGCGGGTCTGCAGGGCGGCATGCTCTACACCGACGCCAAGACCGACGACGCGCGCCTGGTGCTGCGCGTGCTGCAGGAAGCCCAGTCCCATGGCGGCGTGGCGATCAACTACATGGCCGCGCGCTCGCTGCTCAGGAGTGGCAGCACGGTCAACGGCGCGCTGCTGCATGATGGGCGCGATGGCGCCGCCCACGAGGTGCGCGCGCGCCTGGTCATCAACGCCACCGGCGCCTGGGCCGACGAGCTGCGCGGCCATGCCGGCGCCGCGCCGCGCCTGCGCCCCCTGCGCGGCAGTCACCTGGTGCTGCCGGCGTGGCGCCTGCCGCTGGCGCAGGCGGTCAGCCTGATGCACCCGGCCGACGGGCGCCCGGTGTTCGCCTTTCCTTGGGAAGGCATTACGCTGGTCGGCACCACCGACGTCGATCATGGCGACGGCCTGGCCAGCGAAGCCGCCATCACGCGGGCGGAACTCGACTATTTGATGGCGGCGCTGCATGCGCAGTTTCCGCAGCTGGCGCTGCAAGAGTCGGACGTGATTGCCACTTACGCCGGCGTGCGGCCGGTGATCGACAGCGGCGCGGGCGATCCGTCGAAGGCATCGCGCGACCATGCCGTGTGGCTGGAAAACGGGCTCTTGAGCGTCACCGGCGGCAAGCTGACCACCTTCCGCGTGATCGCCCTCGATGCGCTGCGCCACGCCATGCCGTTGCTGGCAGGCTGGCGCGACGACCTTGCGCCGCGCCCCGTGTTCGCGCCAGCGCCGTCGGTGATCGCACCGCTGCGCGCGGCAGTGGTGCGCCGCTTGCGGGGCCGCTACGGCGCGCACGCACAGGCATTGATCGACGCTGCCGAAACGGGCGAGCTTGATACCATCCCCGGCACCGAATCGCTGTGGGCTGAACTGCGCTGGGCTGCGCGCACCGAAGCGGTGCAGCATCTGGAAGACCTGCTGCTGCGCCGCACGCGGCTCGGATTGCAGCTGCGCGGCGGCGGGGTGCGCCACATGGCGCGCATCCGGGCCATCTGCCAGCGCGAGCTGGAATGGGACGACGCCCGCTGGAATGCAAGCGAAGCGGCCTATCTGGCATTATGGCAGGCGCACTACGGCCTTCCAGCCCGACCGAGAGGATGAACAGCCATGATTGACAAGACCATCCTCGCCATCGACAACGGCACGCAGAGCGTGCGTGCGATCCTGTTCGACCTGCAGGGTAATATCGTCGCCAAATCCCAGGTGCACTTCGAGAGCTATTTTTCGGAGCATCCCGGCTGGGCCGAACACGACCCGGAAGACTACTGGCAGTCGCTGTGCCGCGCCTGCAAGCAGCTATGGGAGCAGCCTGGTGCCGACAAGGCGCTGGTGCAGGGCGTGGCCGTCACCACCCAGCGCGGCACGGTGATCAACGTGGGCCAGGATGGCAAGGCGCTACGCCCGGCCATCACCTGGCTGGACCAGCGCCGCACCGACCTGGCGCCGCGCGTGGGCATGTGGTGGAACGCCGCGTTCCGGGTGGCGCGCGTGAAGGGCACGATCGACTACTTTCGCGGCGAGGCCGAGATCAACTGGATCAAGGCGCACCAGCCGGAGGTGTGGGACCGCACGCACAAGGTGCTGCTGTTGTCCGGCTACCTGAATTACCGGCTGTGCGGGCGCTACGTCGATTCGACAGGCTCGCAGGTGGCGTATCTGCCGTTCGACTACAAGTGCCAGCGCTGGGCCGGGCCGCGCGACTGGAAGTGGCAGGCGCTCGCGATCACGCCGCAGATGCTGCCCGAGCTGGTGGCGCCCGGTACCGTGATCGGCCTCATTGGCGACGCGGTGGCCGCGCTGACCGGCATCCCGGCCGGCATTCCGCTGCTGGCCGCGGCGGCCGACAAGGCGTGCGAAGTGATCGGGGCGGGCTGCCAGGCGCCGCATATCGGCTGCCTCAGTTACGGTACCACCGCCACCATCAACACCACCAGCAAGCGCTATGTGGAAGTGACGCCCTTCATTCCCCCGTATCCGGCGGCCATTCCGGATACCTACAGCACCGAGGTGCAGATTTTCCGGGGCTACTGGATGGTCAACTGGTTCAAGGAGCAGTTCGGCCACCACGAACGCGCGCGTGCGCTGGAAGAGGATGTGGCACCGGAGCAGCTGTTCGATGAACTGGTGAACGCGGTGCCGGCGGGGGCCATGGGACTGATGCTGCAGCCTTACTGGAGTCCGGGCATCCGCGTGCCGGGGCCGGAGGCGAAGGGCGCCATTATCGGCTTTGGCGATGTGCACACGCGCGCGCATGTGTACCGCGCGATCCTGGAAGGGCTGGCGTATGCGCTGCGCGAGGGGAAGGAACGCACCGAAAAGCGCAGCGGGGTGCCGATTACCGAGTTGCGCGTGTCGGGGGGCGGGTCGCAGAGCGACGCGGCGATGCAGCTGACGGCCGACATTTTCGGGCTGCCGACCGCGCGTCCGCATGTGTATGAAACGTCGGGACTGGGAGCGGCGATTGCGGCGGCGGTGGGGCTGGGTTTGTATCCGGACTTTGCGGCGGCGATTGCGGGGATGACGCGCATTGGACGGGTGTTCGAGCCGATTGCGGCGAACCAGGCGATGTACGACCGCTTGTACAAGCAGGTGTACCGGAAGATGTACGCGCGGTTGCAGCCGATGTATGCGCAGATTGCGGAGATTACGGGGTATCCGAGGAAGCCTTGATGCCGCCGTCGTCTCTGGCACTGCCAGAACCGACGGTGGAGGTGGCGGAAGCGACTCAAGCGGGCAGCGGAAGCTGGAACCTCGGTGCGATTACGCAGTTGACACATCCTTCTGGTCCCAGCTATCGACAAACACCAGATCTTCAAGCTTTCTGCGCTTTTCCCACCCCTCCATCTCCAGCATCGGCATCGGATAAAACTGCGCCACATGCCCGATGCAGACCACCGCCACCGGCCTGCCTCCCTCCGGAATCGACAGCAGCGCCGCCAGCTTGTCTGGATCGAACAGCGACACCCAGCCCATGCCCAGCCCCTCCGCGCGCGAGGCCAGCCACATGTTCTGCAGCGCGCAGGCGACCGATGCAAGATCCATCTCGGGCAGGGTGCGGCGGCCGAACACATATTCCTCGCGCCGGTCCATCAGCGCGACCACCAGCAGTTCCCCGCATTCGCGGATGCCTTCGACTTTGAGCCGCATGAATTCCGACCCGCGCTCGCCAAGCGCGTCGGCCGTGGCCAGGCGCTCCTCGTCGACCAGCTTCACGATGGCTTCGCGTACCGCTTCGCTGCGGATGCGGATGAAGCGCCACGGCTGCATCAGCCCCACGCTGGGCGCCTGGTGCGCCGCGTTGACCAGCCTTGCGAACAGTGCCTCGTCGATGGCGCCCGGCACGAAGTGCCGCACGTCGCGCCGCGCGGCGATAACGCGGTAGACGGCGTCGATGTCGCTCTGGTTGAATTGGTCGGTCAAGGTCTTCTCGCAGGTTGTCGCGGCGGCGCCGCTTCGACCTGCATTATCCGGCAGCGCGCTTACTTGAGCAAACGCGTGATGAATGTCTGGATCAGCTCCGTGCTGTCGCTCGCCGCGCTCATATGCGGGCAGTGCCCGATATTGTCGACAAAGGCCAGCCAGCTCACCGGCAGGTGCTTGCGCATGTATTCGCCGACTTCACGCGGGGCGATCATGTCGTCGGTGCTTTGCAGGACCAGCGTCGGCGTGTGCGAGCGCGGCACGTCGGCGCGGTGGTCGGACAAAAACGTGACACGCGCGAAGTGCCGGGCGATCTCGGGATCGTTGCGGCAAAAGCTGGCGGTCAGCTCCTGCTGCAGGTCGGGTTGGTCCGGCGCGCCCATGATTATTGGGGCGATGTTGGCGGCCCACTTCAGGTAATTGTCGTGCATGAGGCCCAGCAGGCCGTCGATGTCTTCGCGGTTAAAGCCGCCGATGTAGTCGCCATCGTTGATGAAGCAGGGCGACGGACCGACCATGACCTGGCCGGCGAACATGGCCGGCTCGCGGATCGCGGCCAGCATGCCGATCATGGCGCTGACCGAATGGCCGATGAACACCACTGGCTCGTTGGAAAATTCGTGGATGATTTCGAGCAAGTCTTCCGCGTGGCGGTGCAGGGTGACGTAGTCGAATTCGTTGTAGGCCGACAGGTCCGACTTGCCGCTGCCGACGAGGTCGTAGAGGATGACCTTGTAGCGCTCGGTGAAGGAGGGCAGCAGTTTGCGCCACATGTTCTGGTCGCAGCCGAAACCGTGACCGAATACCAGGGTCGAGGGACCGTTTCCGTAACAGGTGACGTTGTTGCGGTGCTGAATATCCATGGCGCATCCACGAGTGTGCCCAGCATAGGCTCCCATACCTAGCAGAGCGCGCTGTTGTCGGCTAATTGTATTCCTGTTATGAATTCAATTGTGCCTGTTACGGCGATTGTGTGGCTTTATGCCTCATGGGTAAATGGCGCCCTTGCCGCTCGTGTCATGCCCGCGCCGGTGATCGCCATCCTTCCGATCGGGCCAGGCCGGCGCGATGGACAAGGCCGCCTGCTGGGCGTTCGCGATCCGGTTCACCATCCGCTTCCTCGACGCTGTTGAACTTGCCTCAAGATAACATGGGGCCCATGCTGCATACACATGCAAAAACGCCGTCCGCCAGTGAGCTGGGGGACGGCGTCGACGCTGGTGAAGCGACGCTTACAGTTGCGCGGCGATCAGCTTGCCGAGGATGGCGACGCCTTCACGGATGCGCTCCTGCGGCACGGTCACGAAGGACAGGCGCAGGGTATTCGTTTCGGCTTCGTTGGCGTAGAACGGCGCGCCCGGCACGAAAGCCACCTTGGCCGCGATGGCCTGGTCGAGCAGTTTCATGGCGTCGATATGCTTGGGCAGGGTCACCCAGATGAACATGCCGCCTTCGGGCTTGGTCCAGGTCACGCCGGCCGGGAAGAATTCGGTGATCGCATCGAGCATCGCCTGGCACTGGTTGGCGTACAGCGTGCGGATGGTCGGGATGTGCTGATCGAGGAAGCCATCCTTGACCACTTCGTAGACCACCATCTGGGTCAGCTGCGCGGTGTGAAGGTCGGCGGCCTGCTTGGCCAGCTCCAGGCGGCGCACCAGCGGCAGCGGCGCGACCACGTAGCCGAGGCGGATGCCGGGCGTGAGCACCTTCGAGAACGAGCCCATATAAATGACGCCGTCCGGATTCATGTTCAGCATTTTCGGGAACGGCTCGCCCTTGTAGCTCAGCGCGCCGTACGGATCGTCCTCGATCAATGGCAGGCCGAGGCGGGCGCAGGTTTCGACCAGTTCCTGGCGGCGCTCGATGGACAGGCTGCGGCCGGTCGGGTTCTGGAAATTCGGCAGCGCGTACAGCAGGCGCGCGCCTTCGGCCACCGCTTCGATCGAGGACGGCACCAGGCCATGCTCGTCGGTGGCGACCGACTTGAATTCGGGACGGTAGACCGAGAACGCCTGCAGCGCGCCCAGGTAGCTCGGCGTTTCGACCAGCACGCGGCTGCCTTCGTCGATCAGTACCTTGCCCAGCAGGTCGAGCGCCTGCTGCGAGCCGGAGGTCATCAGGACCTGTTCCGGCAGGATCTTGCAGGTGGCCGTGGACAGCGAATTGGCGATCCACTCGCGCAGCAGCGGGTAGCCGTCGGTCGGGCCGTACTGCAGCGCCACTTTACCGTTTTCGGACAGGACCTTGTCGAAGGCCGCCTTCATGTGTTCGACCGGGAAGGTGGCAGGCGAGGGCAGGCCGCCGGCGAAGGAGATGATCTCCGGACGCTGGGTGATCTTCAGGATTTCGCGGATGAACGAACTCTGAAGCTGGCTGGCGCGCTCGGAAAAACGCCACTCGATGGGGTTTGGATTTTCGATTTTCATACTGGTCTCACAGTCAAGGCGGCCGGGTTCGCACTGGGCCGATTATAGAGCACGCTGGGTAAGCGGCTGGAAAGACGCCGCCGGATAAGCAGCGTCCGGGATGTTGATGTTGGTTTAAGCGACTTCGACGATCATTTCGATTTCCACACAGGCGCCGCGTGGATTCTGCGCCACGCCGAAGGCCGAGCGGGCATGCTTGCCAGCATCGCCGAACACCTCGCCCAGCAGTTCCGAGGCGCCGTTGGTGACGATGTGCTGGTCGGTGAAGCCGGGGGTCGAATTGACCAGGCTCATCAGCTTAACCACGCGCTTGACCTTGCCGAGGTCGCCGCCACAAGCTTCCTGAAGCGTGCCCATCAGATCGATCGCAATCGCGCGTGCGGCGGCGACGCCCTGTTCGGTGGTGATTTCCTTGCCCAGCTGACCGGCGTTCACGGAATCATCGGCGTTCTTCGCGATGTGTCCGGAAATAAACACCAGATTTCCTGTTTGCACGTACATCACATACGCGGCGACGGGTGCGGCTGGCGGGCTGAGGGTGATATTGAGCGATTTCAGTTTGTCGTAGACGGTCATGGCGATTCCTCGATGCGATAAGAAAGAACAAGGCAGTATTGTACGTCGGGCACGACCGGCTGCCCACCGGAATCGCGCCCTGCCAGAACCTCGCACAACCGGCGGCAAACTCCGGCTAAACAACTTCTAAAACCCCTACAACCGGGGTCAGAGCTCTGACTCGAAACATTTGCTCTACTTCAATGTAAACTATTTTTGATCGGAAACAGTTTGGCCGCATATCGGGTGTGTCGACTCTGCTCGTCCCCCAAAACTTGCCTAACCGGGGTCTGACCTCGGTTAGGCAACAAAAAAATTTCGAGTCAGAGCTCTGACCCCGGTTGGTGGTTTTTGACCCCGGTTGGTGGTTTTAGCGTTTGATTTGCATGCGGCGACCGATAGCGACCACGGCGATCACCGCCAGCGCGAAGCCAATATTGGCCGCTTCCAGCGGCTCGCCCAGCAGCATCCAGGCGCCGGCCAGGGTCATGAACGGTTGCAGCAGTTGCACTTGCCCCACCCGGGCAATGCCGCCGCGCGCCATGCCGCGGTACCAGAAGAAAAAGCCGATGAACATCGAGAATACGGACACATACGCAAAGCCAATCCACGCCTGCGCCCCAGCCTCGGCCATGCGGCCCACTTGCGGCCAGGCCAGCCAGATCACCAGCGGCAACACCAGCGGCACCGATAACACCAGCGCCCAGCTGATCACTTGTTGCCCGCCCATGCTCCGCGATAACTTTCCGCCTTCGGCGTAGCCCACCGCCGCCGCCGCCACGGCGCCGAACATCAGCAGGTCGGCCTGATGAAAGCTGCCGCCGCTCTGGCGCAGGGCGAAGCCGATCACGATAGCCGAGCCGGTCAGAGCGGTCAGCCAGAAACCCAGCGAGGGCTTTTCGTTGCCGCGCAGCGCCGAGACGAGCGCCGTGGCCAGCGGCAATATGCCGACCAGCACCGCGCCGTGCGATGCCGGCAGGCTGCGCAAGGCAACCGAGGTCAGCCACGGAAAGCCGATCACGCAGCCGAGCGAGACCATCGCCAGCGGCCACAGCGCGGACCTCGGCGGCAGCGGCGCGCGTTTCCACACCAGCCAGCTGCCAGCGAGCAGCGCCGCCACCAGCGCCCGTCCCAGCGCGACAAACACCGGCTCCAGCCCGGCCACCGCCATCCGCGTGAACGGCAAGGTCAGGCTGAACATGGCGACGCCAACCAGCCCCAGCAGCATGCCGGCACTCTCGTCCGACATCCCGGGCCGCGCCGCACTGGTCAACTCATTTGGCACGATCGTCGTCATGGTTCAAGGCCCTTGCAATATGCGACGGAACAGCTCGGCGTCGACATTGCCTCCGGTCAACGGCAGGCCGATTTTCTTCCCACGGATCAGGGCGCTGTCCTTGATCTGCATGGCCGCCGCCAGCGCCGCCGCGCCCGCGCCTTCGGCCAGATTGTGGGTGCAGCGGTAGTACAGGCGCATGGCGCGCGCCACTTCGTCGTCGGTCACGGCCAGCACGTCGTCGGCGCATTCGAGCACGGCCACCAGCGACGCCGCATCGGCCACGCGGCACGCCAGCCCGTCGGCCACCACGGTGCTGACCGCCGCCTCGATGCTGCGCCCGGCCCGGAACGAGAGCTGGTACGCCGGCGCATGGCTCGACACGACGCCGATAATCCGGGTCTTGACGCCCAGCGCGTGGCGCGCCGCAATCGCGCCGCAGATGCCCGAGCCCTGGCCGATCGGCACCAGCACCAGGTCCAGGTCGGGCTGGGCGCGGAACAGTTCGAGCCAGCCGCTGGCCACGCCCGCCACCAGATCCTCGTGATACGACGGCACCATGTGCAGGCCTTCTTCGCGCATCAGTGCCAGCGCATGCTCGCGGCTTGCCTGGAAGTCGTCGCCATGTTCGATGACGCGCGCACCGAGGGCGCGCATGCAGGCATTCTTTTCCACGCTGTTCCCGTGCGGGACCACCACCGTCACCTGCAGCCCCAGGCGCGCGCCGCTGAAGGCAATCGCCTGGCCATGGTTGCCGCGGGTCGGGGCGATGATGCCGCGCACCTCGGGCGCGCGGCGCACCAGCGCCTCGAGGTAGACCACCGCGCCGCGCGCCTTGAAGGTGCCGAGCGGGGTGTGATTCTCGTGCTTGACCCAGACCTCGGTGCCGACCGCCTCGTTCAACAGCGGCCACGAATACTGCGGCGTGGGCGGCATGGCGCGGTAGACCAGGGCGGCGGCGGCATCAAGCTCGGCGAGGGAAGGCAGGTACATGGCGCTCTTTCAAAGGGGTGGAACGGGAAGGTCGATAGGTGTATCCTAGACGAGAAAACCAATACAGTACCAATACACTTGACCATATAATTACGCATACTGTGACGGTGCCATGACCAATACAGGCAATCCCGCCATCGGCCTGCTCACCCGCAGCTCGGGCGAAACGCTGATCGACCAGATCGTGCGCTCGGTAGCGAGCCGCATCGACGACAAGCTGCTGCGCAGCGGCGCGCGCATGCCGTCGATCCGCCAGTTCGCCGCCACCCACGGCGTGTCGTGCTTCACGGTGGTGGCCAGCTACGACAAGCTGGTGGCCAAGGGCTATGTGGAATCGCGCCGCGGCGCCGGTTTTTTCGTGCGCGAGCGCTCGCCCCTGAACGCCGGCGAGCGCTCCATGCCCGACGCGCCAGCGGCGCCGCTGGAAGCCAAGCCGCTCGACGTGGTCTGGCTGATCCGGAACATGTTCCGCCCTGCGCCATCGCAGCGCGTGCCCGGTTCCGGCGTGCTGCCGTCCGAATGGCTCGACGGCCCGATGATCGCCAACGCCCTGCGCGCCGTCAGCCGCCAGAGCGCGGCGCTGCTGGTCAACTACGGCGCGCCGCAAGGCTTCCTGCCGCTGCGCCAGCAGCTCCAGCTCAAGCTGGCCGAACTGGAAATCGACGCCGCCCCCGAGCAGATCGTCACCACCGTTGGCGTGACCCAGGCGCTGGACCTGGTGGCGCGCGAGTTCACCCGCCCTGGCGACACCATTTTCGTGGACGATCCGGCCTGGTTCCTGATGTTCGGCGCGTTCGCGGCCATGGGCCTGAAGGTCGTCGGCATTGCCCGCCTGGCCGACGGTCCCGACATCGCGCAACTGGCCGCCATGGCGGCGCTGCATAGACCGAAGCTGTACGTGATCAATTCGGTGCTGCATAATCCCACCTCCACCTCGCTGTCGGCGGCCAAGGCGTTCCAGGTGCTGCGCATCGCCGAGGAACACGGCTTTACCATCGTCGAAGACGATATCTATTGCGACCTGCATCCGGGCAGCGCGGTGCAGCCGGCCACGCGCATGGCGGCGCTCGACCAGCTGCATCGGGTGATTTACCTGGGCGGCTTTTCGAAGTCGCTGGCGGCCAACCTGCGGGTCGGCTTCATCGCCACGTCTCCCGAGTGGGCCCAGCGCCTGTGCGACCGCAAGATGCTGGCCACGCTCACCACCAGCGACATCGGCGAACGGGTGGTGTACAAGGTGCTCTCGGAGGGTTTGTACCGCAAGCACGTGGACCGCCTGCGCGGACGGCTCGACCAGGTCCGCGCGCGCACCGTGCGCCAGATGGAAAAGGTGGGCTTGAAGGTCGACGTGGCGCCGCCGGCCGGCATGTTCGTGTGGGCCGACACCGGCATCGATACCATCGCCCTGGCCGAACGCGCCATGGCCGAGGGCTTGCTGCTAGCTCCCGGCGCCCTGTTTTCGCCCAGCCAGCTGCCCTCGACCCGGATGCGCATGAACGTGTCGACCTCGCAGGAGCCGGGCGTGTGGGAATTCCTGGCCCGGGAATTGGGACGTTGAGCTCGCGGGCCTTGAAATCGCCCGGAACACCCCCATTTCTCTCCAATCCGTTCAACCCGTCTTACACGAGGACTAAAAATGGCTGTTGCCGAAAAAGAAACCCTTGGTTTTCAAGCAGAAGTAAAACAGTTGCTGCAACTGATGATCCACTCCCTGTACTCGAACAAGGAGATCTTCCTGCGCGAGCTCATTTCGAACGCGTCCGACGCGGCCGACAAGCTGCGTTTCGAGGCGATCAATAACGACGCTTTGTACGGCAACGACCACGAACTGAAAATCCGCGTGGCGTTCAACAAGGAAGCGCGCACCGTCACCATTTCGGACAACGGCATCGGCATGAGCCGTGACGAAGTCATTTCGCACCTGGGCACCATCGCCAAGTCGGGCACCAAGGAATTCTTCGGCAAGCTCTCCGGCGACCAGCAGGCCGATGCGGCCCTGATCGGCCAGTTCGGCGTGGGCTTTTACTCGGGCTTCATCGTGGCCGACAAGATCACGGTCGAAACGCGCCGCGCCGGCGCCGACGCTTCCGAAGGTGTGCGCTGGGAGTCGGCCGGCGAGGGCGATTACAGCGTCGAAGCGATCGAGAAAATCTCGCGCGGCACCGACATCATCCTGCACCTGCGCGAAGGCGAGGATGAGCTGCTGTCGAGCTGGAAGCTGAAATCGATCATCCGCAAGTACTCGGACCATATTTCGCTGCCGATCGTGATGCAAAAGGACGAGTGGGACGCCGAGAAAAGCGAGACGGTGCTCAAGGACGAAGTCGAAACCGTCAACCAGGCCAGCGCGCTGTGGGCCCGCAACAAGAGCGAGATCACGCCCGAGCAGTACGAAGAATTCTACAAGCACGTCTCGAACGACTTCCAGGCCCCGCTGACCCACACCCATAACCGGGTCGAGGGCCGCAGCGAGTACACGCAGCTGCTGTACGTGCCGAGCCACGCCCCGTTCGACCTGTGGGACCGCAACAAGCGCGGCGGCATCAAGCTGTACGTCAAGCGCGTGTTCATCATGGACGATGCCGAGCAGCTGATGCCGGCCTACCTGCGCTTCATCAAAGGCGTGATCGACTCGAACGACCTGCCGCTGAACGTCTCGCGCGAAATCCTGCAGGAGTCGCGCGATGTGAAGGTGATCCGCGAAGGCTCGACCAAGCGCGTGCTGGGCATGCTGGAAGAACTGGCCAACGCCGACGAGCAGGAAAAGAAGGACAAGTACACGACCTTCTGGACCGAATTCGGCCAGGTGCTCAAGGAAGGCATCGGCGAAGATGCCGGCAACAAGGACCGCATCGCCAAGCTGCTGCGCTTCGCCTCCACTGCCAACGACAACGCCGACCAGAATGCCTCGCTGGCCGACTACATCGGACGCATGAAGGAAGGCCAGGAAAAGATTTACTACGTGGCCGGCGACAGCTACACCGCGGCCAAGAACAGCCCGCACCTCGAAATCTTCCGCAAGAAGGGCGTTGAAGTGCTGTTGATGACGGACCGCGTCGATGAATGGATGCTGTCGTTCCTGACCGAGTTCGAAGGCAAGGAGCTGGTGTCGGTGGCCAAGGGTGGCCTGGATCTGGGCGCTCTGGAAGACGAAGCCGAGAAGAAGGAGCACGAAGAGACCGAGACCTCGTACAAGGAACTGGTCGAGCGCATGAAGGCGGCGCTGGGCGATAAGGCCAAGGATGTGCGCGTGACGTTCCGCCTGACCGATTCGCCAGCCTGCCTGGTGGCCGACGAGAACGAGCTGTCGGGCAATCTGCTGCGCATGCTGAAGGCGGCGGGGCAGAGTGCACCGGAATCGAAGCCGATCCTCGAAATCAACCCGAACCATCCGCTGGTGACGCGTTTGAAGAACGAAGATGCAGCGAGTACCCAGTTCGGCGACTGGGCACACATTCTGTTCGATCAGGCTTTGCTGGCTGAAGGCGGTTCGCTGAGCGACCCGGCTACGTTCGTGAAGCGTTTGAACGAAATGCTGCTGGCCGGGGCAAAATAAGTATCGTTATTAGCACCACTAGTCCCATATCCGTCATTCCCGCCTGCGCGGGAATGACGGGAGCGGGCGTCGGCGTCTTACCCCGACACCTGCCTGCACAACTCCCCCAGCAGCTTCTCCCCCTCCGGCCAGTCCCCATACCCGCTATCCCCATTGATATGCCCGGCGTCGCCAATCTCGACGAAGCGGCTGCCCCACGCCTGGGCAAACGCGCGTGCGCGTCCGATCGACACGTACGGATCGTTGGTGCTGGCCACCACAATGCTCGGAAACGGCAGCTTGTGCAGCTGCATCGGCGCAAAGCCCACCGCCTCGGTCGGAAACGACGCGCTTTCCGCATCGGCCGGCGCCACCAGGAACGCGCCGCCGATGCTCAGCACCGACTCCGAACGCGCCCAATGCGCCACCAGGCCGCACGACAAACTGTGTGCCACCAGGATCGGCGGACCTTCGCTCATGGCAATCGCCGCATCCAACTCGTCCACCCATTCCCGGCGATCGGGGTTGTTCCAGTCGCGGTGCGCGACACGCTTCCATGCCGGGTTGCGGTGCTCCCAGTGCGTTTGCCAGTGCGACGGGCCCGAGTTCCAGATTCCCGCCAATGTCAATACGTCGCAATCCATTACCCCTCCGCGTCAGTCGTTTGATTAGGTCGATTGTACGACTAATGACGGGGCCCAGCTGCGCACGGGGCCACCCATGCCGCCCTGCATCGTGCCTGCAGCGGCTGTACGCTTGCGACAGCGTTCCTGGCCGCCGCAAGCATCAACGGCATGCGGCCCGCTTAGCGCGCGCCCTTGCTCACCTTGATCCAGTTCAGGTTCCAGCCGCCCTGTTTCGCGTAGATGCCGAATGAATGGCTGCCGGCCGCCAGCGTCACGGTCTTGTTGACCGACGCCCAGTTCTGCCAGCCGCCGGTGGCGGGAATGGCCACCGTGGCGTGGGTCGGCTTGCCGCCGGCTTCCTCGAAACTCAGTTCGCCTCCGCCCGGGCTGGCGACCCGGAATTCGATGGTGTAGGCACCGCTTTCGGGAATGACCACGGGCGCGTTGGTGTACGACATCCAGTCGCCGCTGTCGATATGGCTGGCGTTCCTGCCGCCGCCGGCGTCGCTGGTCTGCTCCGACTCCACGCCGCTCATGCTCGCATGGTCCTCGGCCTGAATCAGCGCGATCTGCCCGCCCGATCCGGCCGCGGCGATGCTGATCCAGTTCAGATTGAACCCGCCAGCCTTGGCCGCGATCCCGATCGACTGCTTGCCGGCCGGGAGCTGCACGTCGTGCGATATGGTGCTCCAGGTTTGCCAGCCGCCGGTCGCGGCCACCGCTTTGGTGCCGAATACCGGGCTGCCGCCGGCCCGTTCCAGACTGATGTTGCCGCCGCCATTGGCGCTGGCCACGCGGTAGGACACCGTGTACAGGCCTGCCGATGGCACGTCGACCGTGTAGTTCATCCAGTCGCCGCTATCGATGTAGCCGACGTTCTGGCCGCCGCCGGCGTCGCCGGTCGATTCAATCCGCACGCCGCTCATCTGGCAGTACGCTTCGGCCTGGATGGTGGCCGGTACCGTGGCCGTCGTGCAGCCGGTGTCGGACGTGGATGGCCAGAAGCGCACGGTCTCGCGGGCCTGTTTGCCCGATTCGGTCAGGTCCCAGTTGGCCCAGCCGCCGGTGGCGCTGGCGCCCGGCACCAGGCTGGCCGACCCCTCCCTGGCATCATCGAGCGCCCAGTTGGCGTTGCTGATGTTGTGCTTCTTCATGAAGTCGATCCAGGCATTGGTTTCGGGATAGTTGACACCACCGTTGCCGTCGGCGTTGACCGAACCCCATTCGGTCACGAACAGGGCCAGGCCGTTGTTCATGGCGGTGGCGGCCTTCTCGCGCAAGAATTGTCCATGGGTGCCGGCGTAGAAGTGCAGGGTGTAGGCGATGTTGCTGTGGCCCGTGATCGGATTGCGCGAGGCGATGTCGGCATCCTGCGACCAGTGCGGCGAGCCGACGATGATCAGGTTGTCCGGGTCGATCGCGCGGATCGCCGCGATCACCGCCTGCGCATACGGCTTGACGTGGGCGTCCCAGGTCACGTCGTCCTTTGGTTCGTTGTAGATTTCGTAGATGACGTGCTTGTTGTTGCCGTAGGTGCGCGCCATCTCCTGGAAAAAGGCGATCGCTTCGTTCTGGTGGCGGAAGGCGTAGTGCGAGTGCCAGTCGATGATGACGTACATGTCCTTGGCGATGGCGGCGTCCACCACGGCCTTGACGCGCGCCTTGTTCGCTGCCGGGAACTGGATGTAGCCGCCCGGTTCTTCCACGCCCATGGCGGCGCGCACCAGTCTGGCCTTCCAGTCGTCCTTGAGCCAGCCGACCGCGCCGGCGTTGTAGAAGCGCTCCCCGGGCCAGCCGGTGTTGGACCAGTACATGCTGCTGCCGCTGATGCTGCCCGGTTTGCCGCCAACGAGCACCTGGTTGCCGCTGACCGACAGCGCCGGCACGTCGGCCAGCGCGGCGCCGGCGCATAGCGACAGCGCCAGGGCGATAAGGGTGGTGCGGAAAGTCGGACGGGATGCTGCTGCATTACTGAGGGTCATGCTCATCGCTATTGTCTCCTGAGTGGATGTCGGTAAGCGAGGGGCGACGGGCCAGTGGCGGGATCGGGCTTGGTGCCATCTCGGTGCTGCGTGCGGCGCGCGCGGGCGCCTGTCGTCCCCAAATATAGGTGAAATCGTTTTCAGGTGACTGTGGAGCATTTGACATCACGCTCCTCGCCAAGTCAATGGAAACCTTTCCGTCGTGCGGCCTGGAAGAAACACTGACATACTGCAAGTGTTAGGGATATCCTGCCAGCGGCGGGGACAAGAATGCGTTCTGTCCAACTTTTCGATTAAAATTCGCGAACGGGAATGCGCCTGCCGTTGAGCTTGAGCACTTCACATTCCGGAGCCCGCACGGTGCCGGGATCAAACATTAGAACGGTTGAGCGTGGTCAAAAAATTGTTTCAAGTCAGCGCAGTGCTGGTGACTTCACTCGCCGCCGCCACTGGCTGGGCCCAGGACGCGGGTGGCGCATTCCGTCGGCCGGCCGTGATCGCCTGCAACCCATCCGGTTGGACCGATGAAGCGCGGCGCTATGAACTGGAGGGAACGACTGTCCTGCAGTACGACGTCGACGACGACGGGCGGCCTTCATCGGTTCGCGTAACGCGCGGCAGTGGCTGGAAAATCCTCGATCACATGGCCATCCGTGCGATCGAAAGCTGCCGCTTCGAGCAGACCTCCGACCCGCAAGTCGTCCGTGCCGGATTGACGCAGACTTATCGCTGGAAGCTGGCAGACAATGGGCAAACGCCGGTACCGGCTGCGCTGGTGGCTAGCAGTTGCCAGCCGTCGGTGTATTTTGGCGCCTTCCTGCCCGTCACTGGCAATCTCATTCGCCGGGCTGACGGCATTGCAGTGCGCTTTCTTCTTGATGAAGGAGGCAATACCTTCGGTATGAAATCCGAGGAAACTGACCCTGCCGTCGTGAGCGCGGCAAGCGCATTGATAAAATCTTGCCGCTTTACGCCAGCCATGCTCGATGGCAAGCCGGCACGCGGCAATATGTACGGCTGGCTCATCGTGAAATAGCCGTATGAGGGAGGGGGAACCTGCCAGCCGCGCCTGAGCGCCTTACAGGGCTGTACGCAAGGCAAACAACTCGGGAAACAGCACCACGTCGAGCATCTTGCGCAGGTAGCTCACGCCGGCCGTGCCGCCGGTGCCGGTTTTAAAACCGATGATGCGTTCGACCGTCGTCACGTGGCGGAAGCGCCAGAAGCGGAACGCCGTCTCCAGGTCGACCAGCTTTTCGGCCAGTTCGTACAAGGCCCAGTGCCGCGACGGGTCCTGGTACACGGCCAGCCAGGCCGCCTTGACCGATTCGTCGGCGGCGGTGGGCAGGGTCCAGTCGGCGTTGAGGCGTTCCGGCGCGATGGCAAAGCCGCTGCGCGCGAGCAGCATCACCGCTTCGTCGTACACCGACGGCGCGCGCAGTTCGCGGTCGAGCACCGCGTGGGCCGCCGGCGCGGTTTCGTGGACGCCCAGCAGGGCGGCATTCTTGTTCCCGAGCAGGAATTCGAGTTCGCGGTACTGGTGCGACTGAAAGCCCGACGACGCGCCCAGGAATGGGCGGATGGCGGTGTACTCGGGCGGCGTCATGGTGGCCAGCACGTCCCAGGCGTGCACCAGCTGGTCCATGATGCGCGCCACCCGCGCCAGCATCTTGAAGGCGGGCGCCAGTTCGCCGGCGCGCAGGTTCACGCGCACGGCCTGCAGTTCGTGCAGCATCAGCTTGAGCCACAGTTCGCTGGTCTGGTGCTGCACGATGAACAGCATTTCATTGTGATTGGGCGAGCGCGGATGCTGGGCGTTGAGGATCTGGTCGAGCCCCAGGTAATCGCCATAGCTCATCGCTTCGCTGAAATCCATCTTGGCGCCGTGCCATTGGGCCGGGCATTTTGCTTCATCGGACATGATTCGCTTTCAGGTAACGGCGCCGCGGCTGGCGGCAATATCGTAGGCTTGGTCGTCGAGGATCTGGCGCAGGATCTCGACCGCATCCCATACATCGGCGAAGCTGGTATAGAGCGGCGTGAAGCCGAAGCGCATGATGGCCGGCTCGCGGTAGTCGCCGATGACGCCGCGCGCGATCAGCGCTTGCATCACCGCGTAGCCGTGCGGGTGGGTGAAGCTGACCTGGCTGCCGCGCCGGGCGTGCTCGCGCGGGGTGGCAAGACCGAGCGGATGGGTGGTGCAGCGCGTCTCAACCAGGTCGATGAACGCATCGGTCAGCGCCAGCGACTTGGCGCGGATGGCGTGCATGTCGGTCTGCTCGAACACCTCCAGCCCGCACTCGACCAGGGTGAGCGAGACGATCGGCTGGGTGCCGCACAGCGCCCGCCCGATGCCGGCGGTGGGCGTGAATTCGGGCGCCATGGCGAAGGGGTTGGCGTGGCCCCACCAGCCCGACAGCGGCTGGCTGAAGGCGCCCTGGTGGCGTTCGGGCACCCAGATAAAGGCCGGGGCGCCGGGGCCGCCGTTGAGGTACTTGTAGGTGCAGCCGACGGCCAGGTCGGCGCCGTCGCGCTGCAGGTCGACGGGGACGGCGCCGGCCGAATGGGCCAGGTCCCACAGGATCAGCGCTCCTTGCGCGTGCGCGTGGCCGCTCATGGCGGCCATGTCGTGCTGGTAGCCGGTGCGGTAGTTGACGTGGGTGAGCATGACGACGGCGCAGTCGGCGCCTATGGCGGCCGGCAGTTCTTCCACCGAGTCGACCAGGCGCACCTGGTAGCCGCGGTCGAGCCAGCTGGTCAGGCCCTGGGCCATATACAGGTCGGTGGGGAAGTTGCCGCGCTCGGTGACGATGACTTTGCGCTGCGGCGCGCCGGACTGCATGTGCAGGGCCGAGGCCAGCGCCTTGAACAGGTTGAGCGAGGTGGTGTCGTTGATAACGACTTCACCGGCGCGCGCGCCGATCAGCGGGGCCAGGCGGTCGCCGAGGCGCTTGGGCAGGTCGAACCAGCCGGCCGTGTTCCAGCTGCGGATCAGGTCCTGGCCCCATTCGCGCGCGATCACGTCCTGGGCGCGGGCGAGCGCCGCGCGCGGACGGGCGCCCAGCGAATTGCCGTCGAGGTAGATCACGCCGTCGGGCAAGTCGAAGTGCTGGCGCAGGTGGGCGAGGGCGTCCCCGGCGTCGAGGGCAAGGCAGTCGTTACGGTTCATCGTTCACCTTAAAAATTACTTTAGGCTTCATCTAATTGAAGCCGGTGCGGGAGTGTAGCAAGAATTTGGGGCGGATTGGCAGCCTGCTATCCGGACCGTTGAATTGCCGCGGCGCGGCAAACGCCATCCTTTTTCGAAGCGCGCTTACTATGGATGAGTTGTATCTGCGACACACTTAAATTTTTCGCCACAAAAATTTCTGAAAAAAGATGCATTCCGGCCCTAAAGTTTCGTCCGGGCATGCCGCTAACAACTCAGACAAGCGGGAATCCGAAGAATAATTTGAATTCTTTTCAAATTATTTTAAAAAAACCCTCAAGTTCTCCAACAGTTTGACGTAACCGGTACAAGACGACAGAAAAACCGCGTCGACGGGTCAGTTACACCGCGTCCCACAAATCGCTTTTCCGCCCTGGTGTCATAGGGGCGCGACCATGATCCGGCAGTGTTCGTAGGACGAACACCTACGGACTCGCCTCATCTGTACCTCACCCAAAATACAGGCGCGCGCCTATTCTCGTATTGTTGCTGTACAGTCAGAATCTATCTCACTGGCAATACGAACACAGCGCCAGATTTCAACGGATTGAAGGAGACGGAAAATGACTGCGAACGACATGATGGCTGAAATTCGTGATGCGAACCTGAGCTACCTGATGCTCGCCCAGCAGATGATTCGCGCCGACAAAGTGACCGCGATCTTCCGTCTCGGGATTTCGGCGGACATCGCTGAACTGATCGAAAACATGAGCAATTCCCAGATCCTGAAGCTGGCCGGCGGCAACATGATGCTGGCGCGCTTCCGTTTCGACGACAGTGCTATTCTGTCGATGTTGACCAACAACAGCAAAGACCGCGTTCTCGCCCAGTCCCACGCCGCCATCCTGATGGCCGGCCAGGCAGTCGAAGAAATCGTGTAAGGCTTGCTGGCTTTTTTGCAGCAAGCGCCGCTGAAAACAGCAACGTCGGGAGTCGTCATGTCCAAGAAAAGCGTCGTATCGGAAGCCCAGGAAATCCAGCTGGCGATCGAATTGATTCACCTTGGCGCCCGGCTGCAACTGCTCGAAACCGAGGTCTCGCTCTCGCGCGAACGCCTGCTCAAGCTGTACAAGGAACTCAAGGGCGTCTCGCCGCCGAAAGGCATGCTGCCTTTCTCGACCGACTGGTTCCTCACATGGCAGCCGAATATCCATTCCTCGCTGTTCATCAATATCCATAAATTCCTCACCGTCCACGCCGGCGCCACCGGCATCGAAGCGGTCATGAAGGCGTACAAGCTGTACCTCGAACAAATGCCGCCCGAGCCAGGCGTCGAACCGCTGCTGTCGCTGACGCGCGCGTGGACCCTGGTGCGCTTCTTCCAGAGCAAGATGCTGGCCATGGCCCCGTGCGACAAGTGCCAGGGCAAGTTCGTGGTCGATTGCCTCGACCTGAACCACGCTTATCAGTGCGGCCTGTGCAACATGCCTTCGCGCGCCGGCAAGACCAGGAAGGTCAAGGACGCCAAGGATGCCAAGGACGCGAGCGACGCCAAAGATGCGCACGACGCCGCGGCGGCGCTGCACGGCGCGTGACCACCGGCCAAGCCCCTCGTACCCCTCGTGCCTCGTCCGAAGGGCAGGGCGCCAGCCTTGCCCTTCGCCGCATCTGGCGCGCGCCCGCGGCGCAGGCGCTGGTGCTGCAGTGCGCCGCCTTCCCGCTGACCCTGATCGTGGTGTTCCTGCTGGCGCGCGCCGGCGCCATCCTGTCTTACGCCGACGCCGCCCTGATCCAGGGCATCCTGGCCTGCGCCCTGACGCGCCTGCGCGGCCTGGCCATGTGGTGGCTCGGCATCCAGCTGGTGTTTCCCCTGGCCCTGATGGGCACGCACCGCTTGCAGATTCCGCCGCTGCTGTTTCTGGCCATCTTCCTGTTCCTGCTGGCGCTGTACTGGTCGACCTTCCGCACCCAGGTGCCGTACTACCCATCCGGCAAGTGGGTGTGGAATGAAGTCGACAAGCTGCTGCCGAACGACAAGCCGCTGCTGGTGGTCGATATCGGCAGCGGCCTGGGCGGTTTTACGATGGAGATGGCGCGCCGCCGGCCGGCCTCGCAATTTGTCGGCATCGAACTGGCGCCGCTGCCGTGGCTGCTCAGCTGGATACGCGCGCGCCTGAGCGGCAGCCGCGCCCGTTTTGTGCGTGGCGATTACGATCATCTTGATTTAAGCAGCTACGATGCGGTGTTCGCTTATCTGTCGCCGGCGGCCATGAGCGCCTTATGGCGCAAGGCATCGCAGGAGATGCGTCCAGGTGCGATTTTGCTCAGTTATGAGTTTCTGATAACGGAAAAAACACCGGATATTATTCTTATGCCTACAGGGCGTGGCGCGCCTTTGTACGGATGGCACTTTTAGGAGACAACCGGGAGGGTTTTCCTTGCCGCTCGCGCCTTCTCACGCTATTGTAGTTCCGTATGTAAATTAAATGAATCGAGCTTTTTAAAGATCCGACAGCATGAATTGCCATTCATATATTGGCGTTGTTATCTTTAAAACGTCGGGCGCTGCCCGAGCTCTTTCCACCTTGGGAGTCAGCGCACTTTGTTAGTCATTCTCGGATACATCATCGTTTGCGGCTCGGTCTTCGGCGGCTTTGCCGCCAGTGGCGGCCACCTCGCGTCGCTGTTCCAGCCGCTCGAACTGGTGATGATCGGCGGTGCGGCTTTCGGCGCTTTCTTCGTCGGCAACAATAGCAAATCGATCAAGGCCACGCTCAAGGCCGTTCCCGGACTGTTCAAGGGGTCGCGTTATACCAAGGACCTGTATATGGAAATGATGTCGCTGCTGTTCGACGTCCTTTCCAAGGTGCGCAAGGAAGGCTTGATGTCGATTGAGGGCGATATCGAAAATCCGGAACAAAGCCCGGTATTTTCCAAATATCCCGGCGTGCTGGCCGATCACCATATTGTCGAATTCATGACCGATTATCTACGGCTGATGGTATCGGGAAATATGGATGCTTTCCAGATTGAAAATCTGATGGATAACGAAATTGAAACGCACCACCATGAAGGCGCGGTTCCCGCCCATTGCATCGCCAAGCTGGGCGATGGCTTGCCGGCGTTCGGCATCGTGGCCGCGGTGATGGGCGTAGTGCATACGATGGAGTCGGTCGGCATACCGCCGGCAGAACTGGGCATCCTGATCGCCAAGGCGCTGGTCGGTACCTTCCTTGGTATTTTGCTGGCGTACGGCTTCGTCGGTCCGCTGGCCAGCCTGCTCGAACAAAAGCTGGAAGAATCGACCAAGATGTTCCAGTGCGTGAAAGTGACCCTGCTGGCCAGCCTGAACGGCTACGCGCCGGCGCTGGCGGTCGAATTCGGGCGCAAGGTGCTGTATTCGACCGAGCGCCCGACCTTTGCCGAGCTGGAAGAGCACATCAAGAAATCGAAGACCAAATAAGCCCATCATGCACAGCGACCCTTCTTCCCGCATGATGCCGACCGCACGGAGCGCTTATGTCCGATGAAGGGCTGCGCCCGATTATCGTCAAGCGCATCAAGAAGACCGCCGGCGGCCACCACGGCGGCGCCTGGAAGATTGCCTACGCCGACTTCGTGACGGCGATGATGGCCTTCTTCCTGCTCATGTGGCTGCTGGGCTCGACCAGCAAGGGTGACTTGAACGGCATTTCCGATTTTTTCCAGACCCCGCTGAAGGTGGCGATGGCGGGCGGCTCGGGCAGCGGCGACAGTTCCTCGATCGTGCAGGGCGGCGGCCAGGACCTGTCGCGCCGCAACGGCCAGGTCAAGCGCGGCAGCAACGATCCGGACAAGAAGAATTACGACCTGAAAGCGGCCAAGGCGATTCTGGAAGCGGCCGAAGCGGACCGCCTGAAAACGCTCAAGGCCAAGCTGGAAGCGACCATCGAGGCCAATCCGCTGCTGAAAAAGTACAAGAACCAGCTGCTGCTCGATATCACCAGCGAAGGCTTGCGGATCCAGATCGTGGACGAATTGAACCGGCCGATGTTCAACCTGGCCAAGGCCGAACTGCAGCCGTACACGCGCGACATCCTGCACGTGATCGGGATCGTGCTCAACGAAGTACCGAACCGGATCGGCCTGTCGGGCCACACCGATTCGACGCCCTACATGAGCGACACCGGCTACAGCAACTGGGAATTGTCGGCCGATCGCGCCAACGCCTCGCGCCGCGAACTGGTCATCGGCGGCATGAGCGACGCCAAGATCCTGCGCGTGGTGGGGCTGGCCGCGGCCGCGCCGCTGGATCGCCAGGACCCGTTTTCCGCGATGAACCGGCGCATCAGCATCATCGTGATGAACAAGCGCACCGAAGAAGCGGTGATGCGCGATGGCGCCTCGCTGGACGTCCCGGAGCAGCCGGGCGTCGCTACGCCGGCAGCGGCGGCAGGGCAAACACCGGCACCAGCGGTGCCGAAGGCAGCGCCATGATGGTCAGGGAAGATAGGGGAGAGGGCGAATGACAAGAAAGAAAATACTGGGCTCGCACGTGAAGCGCTTGCTGTCGGGCGTGTCGGATCACGGCAAGAAGCACCTGACGGAAGTCGAGACCGATCTGATCCAGACCGAGCTGCTGCTGGAGGAAGCCATCGACAAGCTCACCAGCAGCTTCATGGCGATCCACACGGCGGTCGGAGCCCAGCAGGACACCATCAACCTGCTGCTGGCCGGCGGCACCCCGAGCGCGGAAGATGGCGCGCGCCTGGGCGGCATGTCCGACGAGATCGGCGCGCACGTGAACACGGCCATTACCAGCATGCAGTTCCAGGACATGACGAGCCAGCTGATCGACCGCACCCTGAAACGGGTGACCGGCCTGCGCGAATTTCTCGGCACCCTGGGCTCGCACGGCGCCGACATCGTGCCGGAGGCGGGCAGCGAGGAAATCGTCGAACTGCTCGGCAAGGTCAGCATGGCGCTGGCGATCCAGTCGCTCGAATTACGCAGTGTACTAAGAAAAGCAGTCAATCAGCAGCATCTGGAAAGTGGCGACATAGAACTGTTCTAAGGTTCACTCTCGATGATTATGGGCGCGGTGCCCCCGATTTAAAAAAAGCAGGAGCAAAAATGGCTAAAACAATACTCGCAGTCGACGATTCCAGTTCGCTGCGCCAGATGGTGGCATTCAGTCTCAAGGCCGCCGGTTACCTCGTGGTGGAAGCGGTCGACGGCCAGGACGGGCTGGAAAAGGCCAAGCAGCAGACGGTCGACCTGGTGCTGACCGACCAGAACATGCCGCGCATGGACGGCCTGTCGCTGATCAAGCTGCTGCGCGGCCTGCCCGCGTACCAGAAGGTGCCGATCCTGATGCTGACCACCGAATCGTCCGACGAAATGAAGACCAAGGGACGTGCGGCCGGCGCCAACGGCTGGCTGGTCAAGCCGTTCGACCCGCAGCGCCTGATCGAAGTGGTCAAAAAAGTCATCGGCTGATGACCGGGGTGGGAGCACGCGCAATGATGCATCGCGAAATTCACGGAGTCTGAACATGACCATCGACATAAGCCAGTTTTTCCAGGTCTTCTTCGATGAAGCCGAAGAACTGCTGGCCGAAAAAGAGCGTCTGCTGCTGGCCGTCGACATTGCGTCGCCGGATCCGGAAGACCTGAACGCCATTTTCCGCACCGCCCACTCGATCAAGGGCGGTTCGTCGACGTTCGGCCTGAACGACATGACCGAAGTGACGCACATCCTCGAGTCGCTGCTCGACCGCATCCGCAAGGGTGAAATGGCGCTCACCGCCGAGCACGTGGACGCCTTTTTGGCGGCCAAGGACATCCTCAAGATGCAGCTCGACGGCCACCGCAACGGCGCCCACGTCGACCAGGACGCCGTGGCCGACGTGCGCATGATGCTGCAGGAGCTCTCGCAGGACGTGGTGCCGGTGGCCGCGCCGCCGGCGCCGTCGTTCATCCAGAGTTCGATCAAGGCCAACGTGAGCAGCGGCGGGCGGCGCTTTCGCATCGAGATGCCGCATGTCGAGCAGCGCGACGTCAATGCGCTGACCGCCGAACTGGGGCTGCTCGGGCGCGTGTCGGTCATGCCGCTGCCGGGCGAGCGGCATGCGATCACCGTTACCACCCACGAGTCGCTCGAGGACATCATCGCGATCTGCTCGTTCGTGCTCGATCCCGACGACCTGAAGATCTTCGAGGCGCCCGCGCTCACGCCCGAGCAGCAGGTCCTCGAAGACCGCGAACGGGCCAAGGTCGAAGACGACATGGGCTACGGTTTCTTCGACCCGATCGACGCGCCCAGCCAGGACAAGACCGACGAGGAACGCGGCTACGGTTTCTTCCAGCCGATCGAACATATCCGCACCAGCGCCGGCATTGTCGCAGCGCCGCCGGCCAGCGCCGCGCCGGCCCCCGTGCGCGCCGAGCCGCTCGACGTCACCGAGACGGCCGAGAAAAAGGTCGTCAAGAAGGACGACAAGCACGCCGCCGCCGAATCGTCGTCGATCCGCGTCTCGATCGAGAAGGTCGACCAGTTGATCAACCTGATCGGCGAACTGGTGATCACCCAGGCCATGATCGAGCAGCGCAGCGACGCGCTCGACCCGATGCTGCACGAGCGCCTGTTGAACAGCGTCAGCCAGCTCACGCGCAATACGCGCGACCTGCAGGAAGCGGTCATGTCGATCCGCATGATGCCGATGGATTTCGTGTTCTCGCGCTTTCCGCGCATGGTGCGCGACCTGGCGGCCAAATTGGGCAAGAAGGTCGACTTCATCACCAACGGCGCCGCCACCGAATTGGACAAGGGCCTGATCGAGCGCATCGTCGATCCGCTCACCCACCTGGTACGCAACAGCATCGACCACGGCATCGAAATGCCGGAAGCGCGCGCCGCCGCCGGCAAGACCGAAGCGGGGCGCCTGTTCCTCTCGGCCGGCCACCAGGGCGGCAATATCGTGATCGAAGTGTCCGACGACGGCGCCGGCCTGAACCGCGAACGCATTCTGGCCAAGGCGGCCCAGAGCGGGCTGCCGGTGAGCGAGAACATGAGCGACGCGGACGTCTGGCAGCTCATTTTCGCGCCGGGCTTTTCGACCGCCGAAACCGTGACCGACGTCTCGGGACGCGGCGTGGGCATGGATGTCGTCAAGCGCAACATCATGGCCATGGGCGGCTCGGTCGATATCCGCTCGGCCAAGGGCTTCGGCACCACGATCTCGATCTCGCTGCCGCTCACGCTGGCCATCTTGGACGGCATGTCGATCCGCTGCGGCGAAGAAGTGTACATCCTGCCGCTCGGCTTCGTGGTCGAGTCGCTCCAGCCTTCGCCGGAAGACATCAAGGAAATCTCCGGACGCGGCCCCGTGATCAAGGTGCGCGGCGAATACCTGCCCCTCATTCCGCTGTACCAGATGTTCGACATCGTGCCGCGCTTTACCAATCCGTGCGAAGGCATCGTCGTGATCCTAGAGTCGGACGGGCGCAAGGCCGGGCTGTTTGTCGATGATCTGGTCGGACAGCAGCAGGTCGTGGTCAAGAACCTCGAATCGAATTACCGCAAGGTGACCGGGATTTCCGGCGCCACCATCTTAGGCGATGGCGGCGTGTCGCTCATTCTCGATGTCTCGGCCCTGATGCGCTCCTCGCGCCAGCTGGCCGACGACGCCATCTTCTCCTAACCAATACCAGCAACCAGATAGGGATTTATCATGTCAATGACCTCAACCTCCTCCAAGAACGGCGACGTCAAGGATGGCGCCGGAAGCGAGTTCCTGGCCTTCACGCTCGGCTCCGAAGAATACGGGATCGACATTCTGAAAGTGCAGGAAATCCGCGGCTACGAAGTGGTGACGCGGATTGCCAACGCGCCGGAGTTCATCAAGGGCGTGATCAACCTGCGCGGCATCATCATTCCGGTGGTCGACATGCGCATCAAGTTCAACCTCGGCACCCCGGTGTACGACCAGTTCACGGTGGTCATCATCCTCAACATCGGCGGGCGCATCATGGGCATGGTGGTCGACAGCGTCTCCGACGTGACCACGCTCACGCCCGAGCAGATCAAGCCGGCCCCGGAAATGGGCACCGCCTTCGGTTCAGACTACCTGGTGGGCCTGGGCACGGTCGACGAGCGCATGCTGATCCTGATCGACATCGACAAGCTGATGTCGTCGGGCGAAATGGGCCTGATCGAAAAACTGGCCGCCTGAGACACGCAAGACTGACAACCGCAATGCCGGCGGGAGCGACTCCACAGAAGCGGCCACGCCACCATCATATGAAGTATCGAGGAGAGAACGATGAATCTGCGCGATTTTAGAATAGGTACGCGTCTGGCCTTCGGTTTCGGCAGCATCCTGCTGATTCTGGTGGCGATGGCGTTGATGGCGAGTTTGCTCAATTCTCGCAACAAGAACAGCCTGATGACGGGTCTGGCCAGCGCCAGCGCCCAGAACCTGCACGCGGCAAGCATGAAGAGTGCGATGCTCGAGACCGGCATCGCCATGCGCAATATCGGCCTGCAGGCCGACGTCGCGCTGATGCAGAAGGAACAGGACAAGGTCAAGGTGCAGAGCAAGCGCTATGAGGATGCGCGCACCAGGCTGCAGGCGACGGGCCTGGACGAAGCCGAAACCAAGCTGCTGTCCGACATCGCCGCGCTCGACAAGGAAGTCGACGTCGCCTTCAAGGAAGCCATCGGCCAGGTGCTGGCGTTTAACAGCGAAGGCGCGGCCAAGGTCATCGCCCAGCGCATCGATCCGCTGAACCAGAAGACGCTCGATGTCCTCAACAAGCTGGTCGACAAGCAGCAACTGGAAGCGGACGATTTCCTCAAGAAGTCGGTGCTGGCCGACCAGCGCGTGGGCATGATCATGTTCGCGGTGTGCGCCCTGGCCGTGGCGCTGGGTGTGGTGTGCGCCCTGGTCATCACGCGTTCGATCGCTTCGCCCCTGCTGGGCGCCGTGCGGGTGGCCAAGAAGGTCGCCGCCGGCGAACTGACCTCGGAAATCCGGGTCGAGGGCAAGGATGAAACGAGCGAACTGCTGCAGGCGCTCAAGGACATGAACGACAGCCTGTCGAAGACCGTGGGCGACGTGCGCTCCGGGACCGAAATGATCACCGTGGCTTCGCAGGAAATCGCCTCGGGCAACGCCGACCTGTCCTCGCGCACCGAGTCGCAAGCCAGCTCGCTCGAAGAAACCGCCAGCTCGATGGAAGAACTGACCAGCACCGTCAAGCAGAATGCCGACAATGCGCGCCAGGCCAACCAGCTGGCCGTGTCGGCATCGTCGGTGGCGGTCAAGGGCGGCGCCGTGGTGTCGCAGGTTGTCGATACGATGGGTTCGATCAAGGAAAGCTCGCGCAAGATCGTCGACATCATCGGCGTCATCGACGGCATCGCCTTCCAGACCAACATCCTGGCGCTGAACGCCGCGGTGGAAGCGGCGCGCGCCGGCGAACAGGGCCGCGGCTTCGCGGTGGTGGCATCGGAAGTGCGCAACCTGGCGCAACGCTCGGCCGGCGCGGCCAAGGAAATCAAGGCGCTGATCGGCGACTCGGTCGACAAGGTCGATGCCGGCAGCAAGCTGGTAGACGAAGCTGGCCAGACCATGGACCTGATCGTGACCTCGATCAAGCAGGTGGCCGACATCATGGGCGAGATCACCGCTGCGACCCAGGAACAGAGCAACGGCATCGAAGAAGTCAACCAGGCCATCACCCAGATGGACGAAATGACGCAGCAGAACGCGGCCCTGGTCGAGGAAGCCGCGGCAGCGGCGGAAAGCATGCAGGAGCAGGCGCAGTTGCTGGCCGCCGCCGTGAGCATCTTCAAGCTCAATGGCGACGAGCGCAAGGCGGCCGTGCATGCGCCTGCCCCATCCCGCGCCGCGCCGGCGCCGCAGCGCGCCCCGGCGCGCGCGGTGGCCACCGTGGCCAAGCCGGCGCCGGCATCGAAGCCGCGCAAGCTGGCCGCGGCGGCGCCGGGAGACGACTGGGAAGAGTTTTAAGCTGCCGGCGGCCAGCCGGCCGCGCGCGCATATCAACGGAAACAGGGTGAAGCAAGGTGACGCAAACGAAAACGGAAACCGTCAAGGAATTCAACTTCACCAAAAGTGATTTTGAGCGCGTGCGCGCGCTGATCTACCAGCGCGCCGGCATTTCGCTGGCCGACAGCAAGCAGGAAATGGTCTACAGCCGCCTGGCGCGCCGTCTGCGCGCCACCGGCATCGTCTCGTTCGGGCGCTACCTGGACGACCTGGAAGCGGGGCGCCTGGGCGAGGAGTGGGAGTCGTTCACCAACGCGCTCACCACCAACCTGACCTCGTTCTTCCGCGAATCGCACCACTTCCCGCTGCTGGCCGAGCATGTGAAAAAGCTGCGCGACCATCCGATCCAGATCTGGTGCTCGGCCGCTTCCACCGGCGAGGAGCCGTATTCGATCGCCATGACCGTGTGCGAAACGTTCAACACGCTCACGCCGCCGGTGCAGATCATCGCCACCGATATCGACACCAATGTGCTGGCCGCGGGCGCCAGCGGCGTGTACGGGATCGACCGCATCGACAAGCTCGAACCGGAGCGCGCGCGGCGCTTTTTCTTGCGCGGCAAGGGCGACCAGGAAGGCTTGGTGCGCGTGCGTCCCGAACTGCGCCAGCTGATCACCTTCAAGCAGCTCAATCTGCTGGGCGACAGCTGGCCCCTGAAAGGCCCGTTCGACGTCATTTTCTGCCGTAACGTGATGATCTATTTCGACAAGGCGACCCAGCGCAAGATTCTCTCGCGCTTCGTGCCGCTGATGAAGCCCGACGCACTGCTGTTTGCCGGCCACTCCGAGAATTTCCTGTACGTGTCGGAGTCGCTCAAACTGCGTGGCAAAACCGTGTACGAACTCGATGGTCGCCGGAGCTGATGCGACCCGCAGTGAACTGAGAACTGAACATGGCTATCGAAATCAAAGAACAATTCGCAACCAACGTGTATTACGACCGCACCTTCGACTGCGACGCGGCCAAGATCCTGCCGGGCGAGTACTACTACACGCCCAAGGACATGCTGATCGTGACGGTGCTCGGTTCCTGCGTGTCGGCCTGCATCCGCGACAAGGTCACCGGCCTGGGCGGCATGAACCACTTCATGCTGCCGGACGGCGGCAGTGATCCGAACAGCCCGATTTCGGCCTCGATGCGCTACGGTACCTACGCGATGGAAGTGCTGATCAACGACCTGCTCAAGGCCGGCGCGCGGCGCGAGAATATGGAAGCGAAAGTGTTCGGCGGCGGCGCGGTGCTGCGCGGCTTCACCGCGATCAACGTGGGCGAACGCAATGCGGCCTTCGTCATGAACTTCCTGAAAACCGAAAAGATGCGCGTGGTGGCCGAAGACCTGAACGATATCTGGCCGCGCAAGGTTTATTTTTTCCCGCGCACCGGCAAGGTGCTGGTCAAGAAGCTGATGCAGACCCATAACGATACCCTGGCGCGGCGCGAACTCGATTACGCCAGCCGCCTCAAGGTCGAACCGGTCGGCGGCGCGATCGATCTGTTTTAGCCTACTGCTCCTGAATTCTGAAAGCCTATATGAAGATCAAAGTACTGATCGTGGACGATTCGGCGCTGATCCGCAGCGTCATGAGCGAGATCATTTCGAGCCAGCCCGACATGGAAGTGGTGGGCGTGGCGCCCGATCCGCTGGTGGCGCGTGAACTGATCAAGCAGACCAACCCGGACGTGCTCACGCTCGACGTCGAGATGCCCAAGATGGATGGCCTCGACTTCCTGGAAAAGCTGATGCGCCTGCGCCCGATGCCGGTGGTGATGGTGTCCTCGCTGACCGAGCGCGGCTCCGAAATCACCATGCGCGCGCTGGAACTGGGCGCGGTCGATTTCGTGACCAAGCCGAAGATCTCGATCCAGAGCGGCATGCGCGAATACACGGAACTGATATCGGACAAGATCCGCGCCGCGTCCAAGGCGCGCATCAAGCCGCGCACCGTCACCGGCGAAAAGGCGGCCGGCGCGCTGCCGGCCCTGCGCAATCCGCTCACGTCGTCGGAAAAGCTGATCATCATCGGCGCCTCCACCGGCGGCACCGAAGCGATCCGCGAATTCTTGATGCAGATGCCGTCCGACTGCCCCGGCATCCTGATCGCCCAGCATATGCCGGAAGGGTTCACCACCTCGTTTGCGCGCCGTCTCGACAGCCTGTGCAAGATCAGCGTGCGCGAAGCGGCCGGCGACGAGCGCGTGCTGCCCGGCCACGCCTACATCGCGCCGGGCCACTCGCACCTGCTGCTGGCGCGTTCGGGCGCCAATTATGTGACCCGCATCGAGCAGAGCGAACCGGTCAACCGGCACCGCCCCTCGGTCGACGTGCTGTTCCGCTCGGCGGCCCAGGCGGCCGGTAAAAATGCGGTCGGGGTGATCCTGACCGGGATGGGCAAAGACGGCGCGGCCGGCATGCTCGACATGAAAACGGCGGGCGCCTACAACTTCGCCCAGGACGAGGCATCGTGCGTGGTGTTCGGCATGCCGCGCGAAGCGATCGCCATGGGCGGCACCCACGAAGTAGGGGCCCTGAGCGCGCTGCCGGGCATGGTCCTTGGCTATCTGGCAACGCATGGCAGCCGCGCGTTGCGCGTTTGATCCGGTTTGGTCTGGTTTGGCCCGAATTACTGTCTTTTTGCTGCTCGTTTATTCGCTTCACAGCAACAAAACTGCTATCCTTTAGTCTGCTTCGCCAGTAGGGGGAAGTCTGTCAATAACCTAAGTAAGAGAATCAACGGAGTAATTTAATGGCTGATCCAAAGATGCGTTTTTTAGTTGTTGACGATTTCTCCACGATGCGCCGCATTGTGCGTAATCTGTTGAAAGAACTGGGTTATGCCAATGTCGACGAGGCGGAAGACGGCGTCATGGCGCTGGCCAAGCTGCGTAGCGAAACGTTCGACTTCGTGGTCTCGGACTGGAACATGCCCAATATGGATGGCCTGACCATGCTGCAGAACATCCGCGCCGACCCCGCGCTGGCCAAGCTGCCGGTGCTGATGGTGACGGCCGAAGCCAAAAAAGAGAACATCATCGCGGCCGCCCAGGCGGGCGCGAATGGCTATGTCGTCAAGCCGTTCACGGCCGCCACGCTCGACGAAAAGCTGAACAAGATTTTCGAGAAGCTCGAAAAAAGCGGAGCGTGACCATGAGCGAGCACCTCACCGAAGGCGCGGGCCAGGCGGACGGTGGTTTGGACGAGCCGGGCGTGCACGACGAGTTCCTCAGCCGGATCGGCCACATGACGCGCGCGCTGCACGAGAGCCTGCGCGGCCTTGGCCTGGACAAATTGATCGAAAAAGCCGCCAGCGACATTCCGGATGCGCGCGACCGCCTCGACTACGTGGCGCGCCTGTCCGAACAGGCAGCCCAGAAGGTGCTCACCGCGACCGAAGGGGCCGGCCCGCTGCAGGACCAGATCGACAGCGGCGCGGCCGGCCTGTCGGCCTCGTGGCAGGCGCTGCTCGATGCGCCCGCCACCAGCGACGCCGAATGGCGCGCGCTGGCCGAGCGCAGCGTGGCGGCCATGGCTCAGGCACGCAGCGCCAGCAGCGCCACCAAGGGCTACCTCATGGACATCATGATGGCCCAGGACTTCCAGGACCTGACCGGGCAAGTGATCACCAAGGTGACCACCATTACCCGCAACCTGGAACAGCAACTGGTGCAGATGCTGGTCGATTTTGCGCCGGCCGAGGTCAAGCGCGAATACGACAACGGGCTGCTCAATGGCCCGCAGATCGACCCCACCCGGCACGACGTGGTGTCGAACCAGGGCCAGGTCGACGATCTGCTGGACAGCCTGGGCTTTTAAGCCGGCTGAGATTTTGAGTCAGGCGGGGCGCATTGCCCCGCTTTCGCATGGCACCACCTAAACGACCCATACAATGCACGAATCAAACTTTATCGTCCGCGAACCCCTGCTCGATCCCAAGCAGCGCGTGATCGGTTATGAATTATCCTGGCAGCATCATGAAGACCAGCCCGTCACCGACGAAGAGCTCGAGGCGCTGATCGGCTTCGTCGCCGAGAACGTCAATGACGACGAGCACGGCTGGCTGCTGAAAGACAAAGTCCTGTTCCTCGACGCGGTTCCGAACATGCTATCGACCGACGCCCTGTTCGCCATGCCGCCCGAGCGCACCGTGCTGACCATGAAGGCTTCCGACCTGGCCGACCCGGACACCCTGGCCGCGGTGCAGGGCTTGCGCGCCGGCGGCGTCGGCATTTCGGTGCGCGACGGCGACCTGGCCCACCTCGGCAAGAACCTGGGCATGAGCGCTTCCTACATCGAAGTGCGCTTCTCGGGCGCCGACGTGGCGTCCCAGGCGCGCACGTATGCGGCCGCCAAGCAGTCGTCGGTGCGCATGGTGGGCCGTCCGGTCACCACCTGGGCCGACTTCGACGCCTGCGCCGCGCTCGGACTCGATGCCTTCGTCGGCAAGCTGCACCTGACGCCGCGCGCCGGCACGCCCGTCAAGGGCATGAACCCGGCCCAGACCATCATCCTGCAACTGATGCAGATGGTGCAAAAGAACGAAGACATTCCCAAGATCGAAAGCGTGCTCAAGCGCGATCCGGCGCTCTCGTACAAGCTGCTGCGCTTCATCAACTCGGCCGGTTTCGGGGTCGGGCGCGAAATTCAATCGCTGCGCCAGGCCATCACCATGCTCGGCTACTCGCCGATGTACCGCTGGCTGACCCTGTTGCTGGCCACGGCCAGCACCAGCGGCTACTCGCCGGTGCTGATGGAAACGGCGGTCGTGCGCGGCCGCCTGACCGAGCTGCTCGGCAACAAAGGCTTGCCGCGCAGCGAGAGCGAAAACCTGTTCATGACCGGCATGTTCTCGCTGCTCGACCGTCTGCTGGGCCTGTCGATGAAAGAAGTGCTCGACACCATCCAGCTGCCGGACGAAGTGGTGCGCGCGCTGCTCACCCGTGGCGGCGCCTATGGCCCGTACCTGGCGCTGGCTGAAGCGTGCGAGCTCAACTCGCAGCTGGTCGCCTCGCTGGCCAAGTCGATCAACATCACGCCGGTCGACGTCAACAAGGCCCACCTGTCGGCACTGGCCTGGGCGCAAAACGTCAGCACCTGACGATTCGCGTTCCCTTTGTTGCCCAACCGGGGTCAGACGTCCGATTAGAAAGATTTCTGATCGGATATCTGACCCCGCTGCTTGCCACGACCGACAACACACATGAATCACGTCCCATTGCTCTCGCCCTTCCGGCTGGCCCGCCTCCTGCTGCTTGCCGGCGCGCTGGCCGCGTCGGCTTGCGCTGCATTGATGGCAATTGTCTTGCCGGCGAGCCGCCGCGCATGAAGGTGTATCTGGACGATGAACGCGCCACCCCGCCAGGGTGGGTGCGGGTGTACTGGCCGGATGAGGCCATTGCCTTGCTCGGCACGGGCGCGGTCACTGACATCAGCCTCGATCACGACCTGGGCGACGACGCGCGCGGCACCGGTTACGACGTGGTGCTGTGGATCGAGCAACAGGTATTCACCGCAGGCTTCCAGCCGCCCGTGATGCGGGTGCACTCGGCCAATGCCTCGGCGCGCGAAAAAATGGAAGCGGGTATCCGAACAATCGAACGTTACGCCGGCCGTGCTGGCACTGTATAAAGGAAATTTTGTGGGGAAACAATTGATCTCACGCCTGATCTCGGGCGCCCTGATCGCCGCGCTGTCCGGCGCGGCATGCGCCAATCCGGTCCACATGACCTTGGCCAAGATGACGCAGACGAAGCGCAAGGCGGCGCTGGGGGAGGCGGTGACGGATGCGGGCATCAAATGCATCGGCATCAAGCGCGCGATCTATCAAGGCAGCGATGAGCGCGATACGGCGCTGTGGAGTGCGCGCTGCGTCGATGGCAGGCTGTTCGCGGTGGAGATCGACAACGACGCGCAAGGCACGACGCGCGTGCAGCGCTGCAAGTCGCGCAAACGAGGCGCCAGCAACTGCAAGTTCAAGGGCAGGTTCTGACGGCTGCCAGCGCGGGAACGGCATAACCAAAACCAAAACCGGGGTCAGAGCTCTAAACCAAAACCGGAAAACCGGGGTCAGAGCTCTGACTAGAAATCTTTCTAATCAGAGCTCTGACCCCGGTGTGGGCATGTTGCGGTAATGCTGCTAAATAGCGCTTCGTGCTTCGGCGGGTTGACGAAAGCATCCGACGCCGCTCACGGCGAGAGCGAACATCGCTCATGTTGCAATTTGGAGCTCTGACCCCCGGGGTGGGAGTTTTTCGCCTTGAGGTGTCGGAATTTGGCTGCCGTGCCTAGATTTCGAGGTTGTCGATCAGGCGCGTGGTGCCGAGCTTGGCCGCGGCGAGCACCACCAGCGGCGCCCCTTGCGCCAGGTCGCCCGCGGTCGGCGGCTGCAGGTCGTTCTGCTTGCGGATGGAGATGTAATCCGGCTTCCAGCCGCGCCGCGCCAGCTCTTCCATCGCCTTGTGTTCGAGCTGGAAAATATCCAGGTGACCGGAACGCACTTCATTGGCCACGGCATTGAGACTCCGGTACAGCGCCGGCGCCTCAGCCCGCTCCGCTTCCGACAGGTACATATTGCGCGACGACAGTGCCAGCCCGTCGTCGGCACGCCAGGTCTCGGCGGCGATGATTTGCGTCGGCAGGGCGAATTGACGGCTCATGTTGCGCACCATCATCAGCTGCTGGTAATCCTTCTTGCCAAACACGGCAACCTTCGGTTGCACGCACGAAAACAGTTTCAGGACGATGGTGGTCACGCCCGTGAAAAAGCCCGGACGGAATTCGCCTTCCAGCGTATTGCCGAGGTCCTGCGGCGGGCTGACGCGGAATTCTTGCGGCTCCGGGTATAAATCCTTTTCGGTCGGCGCAAACAGCACATACACGCCTTCCTTTTCCAGCTTCTCGACGTCGGCCTGGAAGGTGCGCGGGTATTTGTCGAAGTCTTCGTTCGGCCCGAACTGCAGGCGGTTGACGAAGATCGAGGCCACCACCGGGTCGCCATGCTTGCGCGCCAGACGCATCAGCGACAGATGCCCTTCGTGCAGGTTGCCCATTGTCGGCACGAAGGCCGTGCGCAGCTGGCCGCTGAGCTGGTCGCGCAGTTCTTCAACGGAAGAGATGATTTTCATGGGGCTTTCCTCAAACGGGTATCAAATGAATCGGCTTACGCCGGGGAGTAGGCGAGGCGCACGTAAATCGGCGCGAACGGCTCGGCCTGGGTAATTTCTATCAGGGTTTCCTTGGCCAGTTCCAGCATGGCCACGAAGTGCACCACGACGATGGGCACGCCGCCCTGGCCCTGGAACAAGTCGGCAAATTCGACGAAGCGCGCCGATTGCAGTTGCCGCAAAATCGAGGTCATGTGCTCGCGCACCGACAGTTCCTGGCGGCTGATGCGGTGATGCTGGGTCAGCTTGGCGCGCTTGAGCACGTCCAGCCAGGCGCGCTGCAAGTCCACCGGGTCGACGTCGGGCCAGTTGGGGATGTTGCTTTGCTCGACGAACAGGGCGGGGCGGGTAAAGTCGCGGTCGAGCTGGGGAATGGCGTTGATTTCGTAGGCGGCCAGCTTGATCTGCTCGTAGTCGAGCAGGCGCCGCACCAGGTCGGCGCGCGGATCGTAGGTGTCGAGCAGGTCGTCGTCGACCACGCGCTGCGGCAGCAGCATGCGCGACTTGATTTCGATCAGCATGGCGGCCATCAGCAGGTATTCGGCGGCCAGTTCCAGGTTGTGCAGGCGGATCTGGTCGACATATTTCAGATATTGCAGGGTGACCTGCGCCATCGGAATGTCGAGGATGTTGAAGTTTTGCTTGCGGATCAGGTACAGCAGCAGGTCGAGCGGGCCTTCGAAGGCGTCGAGGAAGATTTCGAGCGCGTCGGGCGGGATGAACAGGTCGGTCGGCATGCGCAGCAGCGGCTCGCCGTACAATCGGGCAAAGGCGGGCACCTCGGGCGGCGTTTCCAGCACCGCCGGCAGCTCGACCGGCGCGGCAGGCGCGTCAGCTAGCGAGCCACCTGGCTCGGTGGCGAGTTCTTCCGTCGCCGCCTCTTCTGGCAACATGGTCTCGCCCTTGGACGTCAGAGTTTGTTCTGGTACACGTACGCTTGTTGGCTCACGCGCGATTCCTTGGTTTTATCCTGCTCGGCCAGGGAAGTCGGTGCCTTGTCCCACAGCAGCGCACGGCCGGCGATCTGACCGGCTTCCATCTCGGGATTCTTGGCCTTGAGTTCGCGGATGAACTTGGTGTGGTCGGATTCGTAAAGCTGGAATTGTTTGGTCAGTTTCATGATATGGACACGGGTAGCGACGCGGGTAGCGACTTGGGTAGCGGACAATGCTATTTTACCGCGAGCAAGGCGGCAGGGGAAATTCGTCGGCCGCCATGACGGCCCGACGAGGATATGCGCTCGCGCGCTTAAGGGTGCAGCTGGTTCAGTTGCTTGGCGATGATGTCGTGATTGAGCCACACCACCGGGGCGATTTTCTCGGCCGCGCCGTAGAACATCAGCGGACCGGCACTTTCCAGCACCAGCGCGCTCAGGTGGTCGGTGATGAGGGCCTTGCGGTCCTTGTGCAGCTTGGTCATTTCGTCCGAGGTGCCGATCATTACTTCCGCCAGGGGCGGCGTGTTGTCCATCGGCCAGGCGTCGAAGTTGCGGAAGCTGGCGCTGACCGGGTCGTTGTTATAGGCCTCGATCTGGTCGATCAGGCTTTGCAGCGACACGCCGTCGTTCAGCAGTTCCTGGCAGGCGGCCCATTGCTGCTCGGCCCAGGCCCCGCCGTCTTCGCGTTTGAGCGCGGCGAGCAGGGGGAACAGCGACAGTTCGACACCGGCGAAAATGTCCGACGAGTTGGTGCGGATTTCCGGGCAGTTGAACACGGTCGCGCTGATTCCCTGGGCCCATGCTGCCTGCGCAACGCTTTCGAGGCGCATCTTGGCGTAGCCCTGGGTGTAGTTGGTGTAGGTCTGCCACTGGTACTTGCCGTCGATCAGGATCTCGCTGCCGTGGTAGCCGTAGGCCGTGTAGCGCACCTGGCCGCCCTTGGCGGTGATCCGGTCGCGGATGGCCGCGCTGGCGGTAATCAGGTGTTGCAGGGTGTTGGCAGTGACTTCGTCGAAGTTCATCAAGATCAGCTTGCCGAGGTCGCTATCGAGCAGTTCGCGCGAGGACATGAAGCGCTCGCCGCGGCCTTTATAGATACGGTTGGCGATGGCCAGGAAAGCCTTGATCTTCGGAATGCCGCCGGCCATGGTGTGGGCAAAGAAGACGTTGCTGCCATCTGGAATGAGCTTGTCGATCTCGGCCATGGCCTGGGCGGCGGAGGCGGCGAAGCGGCGCACGCCGACTTCACGGCAGCGCTCGACCGCGGCCCAATCCAGCTTTTCTTCCTGCCAGCCCTTGAGGGTGAGCCCGGACAGCATCTCGGTCGGGTTCTGTTCGCCTTCGGGCGCGTCGAGGTCGAAGCCGGCCATCAGCGGCACGTTGATGATGCGTCCGCCCAGCTTGGCTTCGGCTTCGGCCAGTTCTTCTTCGTTAAGTGCGCGCAGCGCGTTGTTCTCGTCGCGCCGGCCGACGGTGATGCCGACGATGGTCATGCCGGCCTTGCGTGCCTCATCGATCAGGCCGTTAGCGTAGCCGCGGCCGAACAGTTCGCCGAACAGTACGAACACGTCGCCCTTGCGAAACAGGTTGGCGTGCGGAATGTGCCTCAAGGAAGTCAATTCGGTCATAGATACCACTCAAAAGTAAGAAGGTTCGGGCCCCGGGCCCACCACCCCGGCCGGCGCCATGAGGGCGCAGGAGCGGGGCATGTTGTTTTTCTCGTCAAGCGCGACATTATAGCCCCCGCTTGCGGGGTCCGATATCTGCAGCGATGCGATGAGGTACAAGAGTGATGATCGTCTCAATGGCGCAGCACACGCCGCATGACGCGCGGCGGCGGTTCGAGCGCGTTGGCGTGGGAGTATTCAAGTTCGTCGGCCAGCTCGAATTCGTAGGCGGCGTACAGGTCCAGCAGCCTGGGTTGGTCGTCGCGCACGGCCAGGCGCAGTTCCTGCACGCCGCTGGCCAGGCCCTGGTGGATCACCGCTTCGAGCAGGTGCTGTGACAGGTTGCCGCCACGGCATTGCGGCAGCACGCCCATGCGCCGGATTTCCCACACATCCGGCTCGAACTCGTGGGGAGCCCAGCGCACCGAGCCGACCGGCGCATCGTCGAGCAAGAGAATGAAGGCGCCGCCGTCGCGCAGCTGTTCGGCCACGCGCTGGGCGGTTTCGCGGTGGCCGCTCGACGTCACCGTCACCGTACCAGCCCAGGAAGCCCGGGTCAGGTCGGCGATCAGTTGGGCGTCGTCATCGCCAGCCGGGCGCACCACGAGGTTCATCGGCGTCCTTAACGAATGCGCATGCCCGGCTGCGCGCCCGGCCACGGTTCCAGCACGTACAAGCCAGGATTAGCTTTCTCGTCGGCGGCCGAGGCGCACAGGACCATACCTTCGGAAACGCCGAATTTCATCTTGCGCGGCGCCAGGTTGGCCACAAGCACGGTCAGTTTGCCGATCAGCTGCTCGGGCGTGTAAGCCGACTTGATGCCGGAGAACACGTTGCGCAGACGGCCTTCGCCCACGTCCAGGGTCAGGCGCAGCAGCTTGTCGGAGCCGTCCACCTGTTCGCAGTTGACGATCTTGGCGATGCGCAGGTCGATCTTGGTGAAGTCGTCGATCTTGATTTCCGGCGCCAGTTCTTCGATATCGCCACGTTCGGGCGCGTCCAGGGCCGGCGCGGCGACGGCTGGCGCCGGTGCAGGCGCGGCCACCACGGCCGGCTTGTCGATCAGCGCGTCGACCATCTTGGCGTCGATGCGGGTCATCAGGTGGCTGTAGGCACCGATTTCGCGGCCGAGCATGGTTTCGTACACGGCGGCGCCCGTCGTGTCGCTCCAGGTCAACGCATCGTCACGCAGGAATTCGGCGACCTTGGCAGCGATCTGCGGCAGCACCGGCGAAAGCATGACGGTGATCTGGCGGAACAAGATCAGCGCCGTGGTGCAGACATCGTGCAATTGCGCCGTTTTTTCCGGGTCCTTGGCCAGGATCCACGGCTTGTTTTCATCGACATACTGGTTGGTGATGTCGGCAATTTCCATGATTTCGCGCAGCGCCTTGCCGAACTCGCGGCTCTCGAAGTTGGCGGCGATGCTGGCCTGGCGTTCATTGCCGTCCACCGTCAGCGCGCGGCCGATCCACTGCTGCGCGTGCGGCGAGAGGGTGGAGGTCAGCTTGCCCTCGAAATTCTTGGCGATGAAACCGGCGCAGCGGCTGGCGATGTTGACGTATTTGCCGATCAGGTCGCTATTCACGCGCGCAATGAAGTCCTCGCCGTTGAAGTCGAGGTCTTCCACCTTCGAGTTCAGCTTGAAGGCGATGTAGTAGCGCAGCCACTCCGGATTCATCTTCAGGTCGAGGTAGCGCAGCGGCGAAATGCCGGTGCCGCGCGACTTCGCCATCTTTTCACCGTTCAGGGTGAGGTGGCCGTGGACATTGACTTTCAGCTTGTCGATCACCGGGTGGCCGGCGAAATTGAGCATCGCTGGCCAGAACAGCAGGTGGAAGGAGACGATATCCTTGCCGATGAAGTGGACTTGCTCGGTGTCCGGATCGTTCAGCAGGGCATCGAAATCCATCCCTTTTTTGCTGCAGTAATTTTTCAGGCTGGCCAGGTAGCCGACCGGCGCGTCCAGCCAGACATAGAAAAACTTGCCCGGCGCATCAGGAATCGGGATGCCGAAGTAGGGCGCATCGCGCGAAATATCCCAGTCGGCCAGTTTCTCGCCGGCGTCGCCGAGCCACTCGGAGACCTTGTTCACCATTTCCGACTGCAAACGGCCAGGCGTGTTCAGCCATTCCTTGAGGAAGGTGTAGCAGCGCGGGTCCGACAGGGCGAAGAAATACTGTTCCGATGGCTTCAGAATCGGCGTCGAGCCGGTGAAGACCGAGAACGGGTTCACCAGTTCGGTCGGCTGGTAGGCCGCGCCGCAGACTTCGCAATTGTCGCCGTACTGGTCCTTGGCGCCGCATTTCGGGCATTCGCCCTTGATGTTGCGGTCGGCCAGGAACATGCCCTTGACCGGGTCGAAGAAGCGGTCGACTGTCTTGGTGACGATCAGGCCGGTATCGCGCAGCTTGCGGTAGATGCCTTGCGACAGCTCCACGTTCTCGGGCGAATCGGTCGAGTACCAGTTATCGAAGGCAATGTGGAAGCCGTCCAGGTATTGCGGACGGTCGGCCGCGATCTTGGCCACGAATTCCTGGGGCGTGATGCCTTCCTTTTCGGCCGCGATCATGATCGGCGTGCCGTGGGTATCGTCGGCGCAGACGAAATGGACCTCACGCTGGGCGTCGCCGTCGCGTTGCATTCGCTGAAAACGGACCCAGATATCGGCCTGGATGTATTCCATCATGTGGCCGATGTGAAAGGCGCCGTTGGCGTAAGGCAGGGCGGTGGTGACGAACAGCTTGCGAGTCATGGTTGAAATGCGCTTATTGGAAAGTTTATCAAGAAAAACAGAGAAGCATTTTACCAGCGGATGACCCGACTGCGCACAGGGGATTGCCCGGATTTGCCATTCAGGCAAGGCTTGACAGGGCGATTTGCGCTAAACTTCGGCATGTTTCGGCATCATATTCCCTGGAGATTTACATGAGCATCACAGTAGAAGACGTCAAGAACGCACTGACGGCGGTTATCGATCCGAACACCCAGAAAGATTTCGTTTCTTCCAAGACAATCAAGAATATCAAGCTCGACGGCAACGACATCGCGCTCGACGTCGAACTCGGCTATCCAGCCAAAAGCCAGATCGACGCCATCCGCAGCGCCATCGTGGCCGCCCTGCAGGCGCTGCCGGGCGCGGGCCGGATCAATCCGAACGTGTATTCCAAGATCATTTCGCACACCGTGCAGCGCGGCTTGAAGATCATGCCGAACGTGAAGAACATCATCGCGGTGGCGTCCGGCAAGGGCGGCGTGGGCAAGTCGACCACGGCGGTCAACCTGGCGCTGGCCCTGGCGGCCGAGGGCGCCAGCGTTGGCGTGCTGGACGCGGACATTTATGGTCCGTCGCAGCCGATGATGCTTGGCATTAACGGGCGTCCGGAAACCACCGACGGCAAGACCATGGAGCCGCTGGAAAACCACGGCCTGCAAGTGTCCTCGATCGGCTTCATGATCGATCCGGACGAGCCGATGGTGTGGCGCGGCCCGATGGTCACGCAGGCGCTGCAGCAGTTGCTCGAACAAACCAACTGGCGCGACCTCGATTACCTGATCGTCGACATGCCGCCAGGCACCGGCGACATCCAGCTGACCCTGTCGCAAAAAGTGCCGGTCACGGGCGCGGTGATCGTCACCACCCCGCAGGACATCGCCCTGCTCGACGCCCGCAAGGGCTTGAAAATGTTCGAGAAAGTCGGCATTCCGATCCTCGGCGTGGTGGAAAACATGAGCACGCACATCTGCTCGAACTGCGGCCACACGGAAGCCATTTTCGGCCACGGCGGCGGCGCGAAAATGTGCGCCGACTTCGGCGTGGAATTCCTCGGCGCCTTGCCGCTGACGATGTCGATCCGCGAACAGACCGATTCGGGCCGCCCGACGGTGGTGGCCGAGCCCAATGGTCCGGTGGCGCAGATCTACAAGGATATCGCGCGCAAGGTGGCCATCAAGATCGCCGAAAAGGCGAAAGACATGACCAGCAAGTTTCCGAGCATCGTCATCAAGAACGACTGAGCAGGCAAGCGTGTGGCGCTTTCGCGGCGCCCACGTGCAAAATAGGCAAGGGTTGGCGTGCACTGCGCCAACGGCTTGTATTTCCCACTGTCGCTTTTCCAACCGCAAAGGAATTCACTTGAAATCGTTTATCAAGCACGTCGTCTTCTCCGCATCGCTGCTGGCCATGGCGGCCGCGTCGGCCCAATCGGTCTCGTTCGTCGAGCCTGCCGACGGCGCGACCGTCAAAAGCCCGTTCAAGGTGAAATTCGCCGTCGAAGGCATGGAGGTCAAGCCGGCCGGCGCGCTGGTGGCCAATTCGGGGCACCATCACCTGGTTATCAACGGCGCCGCGATCAAGGAGGGCGATTCGATCCCCTTCGACGACAAGCACTTGCATTTCGGCAAGGGTCAGACCGAAACCGACGTCAAGCTGCCGCCGGGCGAGTACACCCTGACCATGCAGTTCGCCAACGGCGCGCACCAGTCCTACGGCACGCCGATGAGCAAGTCGATTAAAGTCACCGTCAAGTAATTCCCCTGCGAGCGCTGTCGGCAGTACAATTGTTTTTATCGAGAAAACAATTGCTGCCATGAAGCCCTCCTATTCCCCTGTGTATGTTGCCAGACGCGCCCTGTTGCTGGGCGCGGCCGCGGCGTTGGCCCTGCCGGCGGGTGCCGCGCCGCGCGAGCTGCTTGTCGTCGGCGCGCACTTTGCGCGCGTCTACGAGCGCGCCAATGGCGAATTCTCGGGCATGGCGGTCGAGATCATCCGCGCCATTGCCGGCGAACTGGGCCAGCCGGTGCATTTCGAGCTGTACCCGTGGGCGCGCGCGCAGTCGATGGTGGCACAGGGGCAGGCCGATATCCTCGTCGGCCCCTACAAATCGCCCGAACGGCTTGAGCTCTTCATCTTCTGCGAACGTCCCTTTTACCAGGACCAGATGGTGTTCTTTTCGCGCAGCGCTGCTCCGTTCGCCTGGGATGGCCTGTACGCCTCCCTGCGCGGCAAGCGCATTGTGATCATCAACGGCTGGGCCTATGGCGACGAGTTCAATGCCGCACTCAAGGACTTGGCGGTCAGCGTGACCAATTCGGTCGAATCGGCGCTGACCATGCTGGCGCACGGACGGGTGGACTTGTTTGCCAGCAATGTGCGCAATACCGAGCCGGTCATCCCGCTGCTGGCGCTCGAGGGCAAAGTGGCGGCGCTGGGCCGCACGATCTCCCTGCAACGTGGTTTTTTCGCCTTCCCCAAGCGCCCGGAATACGACATCATGCGCGCCCGCTTCGACCGCGCCTTCAATGCCTATGTCGACAGCGGCGAACTGCGCAAGCTCGGCAAGCGCCTCAACGTGCAGGTTCCCTGAGCGGTCGGCCACTGCCGGGCGTGTCTCAAGCGCGACGGCGCTAAAAACTTCCTCGTAGAATTGACAACTTGCGGTTACCATACTCGCATGGATGACGCTTTGACAATGGTCATATTTCAAGTTGATTGTTCGCAGGGATGCGTTTGTACGCCCACCTGCTCCCCCAGGAGACAAAATGATAAAGAAAAACATAGTGCGTGCTGCTTGCGTGTCGGCAGTGGCAGTGTTGGGCGTGCAGGGTATCGCCTCGGCGGCGATTTTGAGCGTTGGCCCGGGCAAGACCTACGCGACCCCGTGCCGCGCGATTGCCGCTGCTAAAAACGGCGATGTGATCGAAATTACCGGCGGCGTGTTGTACAGCGGCGACGTTTGCGGCATTTACGCCAGTTATCTGACGATCCGCGGCGTCAACGGCCGTCCGCGCATCGATGCGGCCGGCAAGAATGCGATGGGGAAGGCGACCTGGGTCGTCGTCGGCAACAGCGTGCTGATCGATAACGTGGAAATGTTCGGCTCCAAGGTGCCTGACCGCAACGGCGCCGCGCTGCGCCTGGAGGGTACTGGCTTCACCCTGCGCAATAGTTTCATTCACAGCAATGAAAACGGCATTCTCAGCGGCGCCAATCCGCTCAGCGATATCGTCATCGAAGGGACCGAATTCGGTCGCAACGGGTATGGGACGGGGCAAACGCACAATCTGTATATCGGCAAGGTGCGCAGTTTGATGTTCCGCCGCAACTTCTCGCATGATGCGCACGTGGGCCACAATCTCAAGTCGCGCGCGCAGACCAACCATATCCTGTACAACCGTTTTTCCAGCCTGCGCCCTGGCGAGACCGGTTCGACGGCGGCGGGGCAGCCGAGTTACGAGATCGACCTGCCGAATGCCGGTACGTCCTACGTGATCGGCAATGTGATCCAGCAGCCGGCCGCCAACCAGAACGGCGCGATGCTCGCGTATGGGGAAGAGGGCGCCACCAATACCGGCCATGATTTGTATGTGGTGAATAACACGTTTGTGAACGACGATACGGCGCGCGGCGTGTTCGTGATGGTCGGTTCGGGCGTGACCAAGCCGGTGCTGCTGCAGAACAATATCTTTTCGGGGATCGGGACCTTGAGCACCCAGGTCAGCACGGTGGCCAAGACCAATTACCGCTCGATCGCACCGGGGTTCGTGAACCGGGCGACGTACGATCTGCGGCCGACGCCATCGCCGCTGGTGGTCAATGCGGGCACCGATCCTGGCGTGTCGGCGACGGGGTATTCGCTCACGCCGGTAGCGCAGTACAAGCACGTGGCGTTCTGGATCGGACGTCCGGTGAGCAGCCAGCTCGATATCGGGGCGTATGAATCGACGTCGATCGCACCGTAACCTCTCAAACGTCATTCCCGCGCCAAGGCGGCACTCGGCGGGAACCCAAGTATGTAGCACAGTCGCTGGCCACGAAACTTGGGTTCCCGCCTGCGCGGGAACGAGTTACGGCTTAATCCCCACAATTCCCGCCTGCGCAGCCCACTGTCCCACATCACTGCGCTTGATCGCCGCAGCCATCAGCTCCGGAAACAAATCCGGCGTACACGCAAAACACGGTGCCCCGAGCGCCGCAAAATACGCCGCATTCGCGTGGTCATACCCCGGCGCCCCATGATCATCGAGCGCCAGCAGCACAATCACCTGCACGCCCGCCGCCACCATCGCCGCGGCTCGTCTGCGCATCTCGGCATTATTCCCGCCCTCGTACAAATCGCTGATCAGCACGAAAATGGTATCGGCCGGCCGCTCGATCAAGCCCTGGCAATACCCGAGCGCCCGATTGATATCGGTGCCGCCGCCCAGCTGGGTCCCAAACAGCACATCGACCGGATCGGCCAGCATCGGCGTCAAGTCGATCACGGCCGTATCGAACACCACCACCGACGTACTGACCGCCTTGATGCTGGCCAGCACCGCCGCGAACACGCTGGCGTACACCACCGACGGCGCCATCGAACCGCTCTGGTCGATGCACAGTACGATGTCGCGCAGCGATTGCCCCTTGCGCCCGAACCCGATGCGCGTTTCCGGAATAATCGTCCGGTACTCGGGCTGGTAATGGCGCAGATTGGACCGGATCGTACGCAGCCAGTCGATCTCGTGGTGGCGCGGCCGGCGGTTGCGCGTGCCCCGGTTCAAACTGCCCGTCACCGCCTGCCGGAACGGACTGGCCAGCCTGCGCTCGAGCTCGTCCACCACTTGCCGCACCACCATGCGCGCGGTTTCCTTGGTCTTGTTCGGCATGACCCGATTCAGACTGAGCAGGGTGGCGACCAGATGCACATCCGGCTCGACCGCCTTGAGCATTTCCGGTTCCAGCAGCATTTGCTCCAGGCCCAGCCGCTCCAGCGCATCTTTCTGCATCACCTGCACCACGCTCGACGGAAAATACTGGCGGATGTCGCCCAGCCAGCGCGACACGTTCGGCGCCGACGCGCCCAGAGCGCCATTGCGCCCCGGCGGCGGGTTGTACAGGGCCGACAGGGCCCGGTCCATGGCCAGGTCATCCGCGCCGAGCGACACTTCCGGCTGGTTCGGTTCGCTGCCCAATACCATGCGCCAGCGGCGCATTTGTTCCTGTGGGGTGAGCTCATGGGACATGAACGGTCTCCGGTGTTGAGGTTGCAGCGCTGGCGCCGAGAATCATGCCGAGCACCGGCAGCACCAGCCGCGCGCGCGCTTCATCGACGCTGCCGGCGGACGCGGCGAAAACCACCGCGCCCCCGGCGCTGCCGGCGCGTTCGCTCAGCTGGCGCCGCTCCGGCGCTTCAAAGGCGCCAAAGGTGCGCCGCAGCAACGGCAGCAGTTCGACGAAGCTTTCCGGATCGAGTCGATTGATCCAGTTGTTGACCAAACTCCACAGGCTGTCGTTGTGCAGCAGCAGGGCGGCGCTGCCCTGCAGGAAGCCTTCGAGCCAGTTGCCGCTGGCCAGCGGCGCACTCGCATGCGAACAGCGCAAGGCCAGCGCGCGCGCGGTGCGTTCTTCGTCCCAGTGGCCTTGCTCCGACAAAATGCGGGCGCAGCGGCCACTGATCAGCGGATGCGACAGTTCATTGCCCGCCACCTGGTCGAGCGCGCCGAACCAGGCGTCCAGCAGCGCTTCTTCCTGAATCAGGCGGATGGCGCGGTCGGCGGCGATCAGCTGCCTGACCAGTTCGGCCGCCGGTTCGTCGGCCATGCCCAGCACGCCGAAGGGCAGGGCGATGCAGGCCCGCGTGACGAGGCCGTCGACCACCTGCCCGATGGCGCTGGTATCGGTGCCGCGCACGCTGCCGTAGCGCATGACGCTGGCCAGCGGCGGCAGGGCCGCCAGCATGAAGCCCACGTCCGGCGTGAGCGCGCCGACTTCGTCGATGCGCCGCATCAGCAAATCGACCGCTTTCGGCAGGTCGGCCAGCAGCACCTGTTCGATCAGCGCGGTCAGTTCGGGCAGGGTGGTCACCTCGGTGGCCTGGCTGACCGCCTTGCCGGTGGCGGCCGCCTCGACGCTGCCGCCCCAGACGTTCGCTTCGATCAGGCGGATGGCGAATTCCGGCTCCCATGCCAGGCGCCACCATTCGTGAAAGGTGCCCGACTTGCCGGTAACGCGTTCGGCCCGGCCCCAGTCGACGCCGAGCAGCGCCAGGCGGTGCAGCAGCACGCTTTTTTCCAGATGCGGCGCCTGGCGCAGGTCCAGTTCGAGCTGGCTGTGATCGGCCTTGACCGGCAGGCGCAGGCGCTTTTGCTGGGCTTGCACGTCCTGCGGCAGCGGCAGGGTAGGCACGCTTTCCGGCACTTCGCCCAAACGGTCGTTGATCAGCAGGGCGTCGTGGATCAGGCGCAGCGGGGTATCGCTGTCGTAGCAGAACACGGCGCGCACCGCTTCCTGCAGCTCCCCCAGGCCCGGCCGCGGCCGCTCGCGCATCGCCGCCAGCGTATCGGCCAGCCGCACCGCTTCGATGATGCTGGCCGACGAGGCATCCAGGTCGTGCTTGCGCAGCAGGATGGCGACATCGGTCAGCCAGTACAGGCTGGCCTGGGCCGGGTGGCTCCACATGTGGTGATACCAGCCGGGCGCGGTGACGCCGGCGCCGTAGCCGCTGCGAAACGCCAGGCGGCCATAGCTCCACGGCGTCCAGGTCGCGGCCAGCTTGACCTTGGGCAAGCCCTTGAGCAAGTCGTTGTCGCTCTTGGCGGACGGCATGTTCGCCAGCGCCGGCACGTGATACGCCCCGCAGACCACGGCGATGCGCTGGTGGCCCTGTTTTTCGGCCAGGCGGATGGCGTTGCGCATCCACGCCTCGCGCTGCTGCTCGCGCAGATTGGGCGGGGCGGCGATCTCGGTGCGCACCGTGCTCATCATCTCGGCGATGGCGGCGAACAGGTCGAGGCTGTCGGCGCGCTGCTCGACCAGATGGTCCCACCAGGTGTCGGTGTCGGAAAAACCGGCCGCGTTGGCCAGCCATTGGAGCGGGTCTTCGTGCAGTTCGTCGGTATCGGAATCGGATTGCCCGGCTTCGGATTCATCGGCAGCCGGCGCGGCCGCTTCCTCGGCCAGACGGTGCGCCTGCGGCAAGTCGCAAAAACGCACCGGCACGCCGTTGGCGGTTGCGTAGCGCATCGCCTGCCACTCCGGCGAGAACTCGGCGAACGGATAGAACACGGCGCGCTGCGGCGTGGCCGGCACGTAGACCAGCAGCGCGACCGGCGGCTTGATGGCCGGGTCGGCGGCGAAGGCAATCAGGTCGTCGGCCTCGGGCGGGCCTTCGATCAGGATGCAGTCCGGCTGCAGCGCCTGCAAGGCTTGCGCCAGGCTGCGCGCGCAGCCCGGACCGTGGTGGCGGATGCCGAATAAATGAACGCTCATCGGCCAGTCAATTCATCACGTCGCGGCAGGCCCGGTACAGGTCTTTCCAGCCTTCGCGTTCCTTGACCACGGTTTCGAGGTATTCCAGCATCACGACGCGGTCCTGGACCGGGTCCTTGATGATGGCGCCGATCATGCCGGCGGCCACGTCGGCGCCGCGCATGGTGCCGTCGCCGAAGTGGGCGGCCAGCGACATGCCGTTGGTAATGACCGAAATCGCTTCAGCCGTGCTCATGCTGGCGCTGGGGGCCTTGATCTTGCGTTTGCCGTCGGTGGTGACGCCGGCGCGCAATTCGCGGAACACGGTGACGACGCGGCGGATCTCTTCCAGCGCCGGCACTTCGCCCGGCAACTCCAGCGCGCGGCCGAGGCTGGCGACGCGGGTTTCGACGATGCGCACTTCCTCGTCGGCGGTGGCCGGCGGCGGCAAGACGACGGTGTTGAAGCGGCGCTTGAGCGCGCTCGACAGCTCATTCACGCCGCGGTCGCGGTCGTTCGCGGTGGCGATGATATTGAACCCTTTTTGCGCCAGCACTTCATCGTCGAGTTCGGCGATCGGCAGCATTTTTTCCGACAGGATGGTGATCAGGCTATCCTGCACTTCGCTCGGGATGCGGGTCAGTTCCTCCACGCGGGCGATTTTGCCGTCGCGCATGGCGCGCATGATCGGGCTCGGGACGACCGCTTCCATCGACGGGCCCTTGGCCAGCAACTGCGCGTAGTTCCAGCCGAAGCGCACCGCTTCTTCGCTGGTGCCGGCGGTTCCCTGCACGATCATGGTCGAATCGCCGCTGATGGCGGCGGCCAGGTGTTCCGACACCCACGACTTGGCCGTGCCCGGCACGCCGAGCAGCAGCAGGGCGCGGTCGGTGGCGAGCGTGGCCACGGCGATTTCGATCACGCGCGCATTGCCGATATATTTTGCGCTGATCTCGACGCCATTGTCCAGCGTGCCGCCCAGCAGGTATTTGGACACAGCCCACGGCGACAGTTTCCAGCGCGGCGGACGCTGGCGCGTGTCGGCCGCGGCCAGCGCTGCGAGTTCCTCGGCGTACTGCGTTTCAGCGTGCTGGCGCAGGATGGTAGAAATGGCGGTCATACGGATTGCTCCTGAAAAGATTGATACATATCGTGTCGGAAACGCAGGGTGCGCAGAAATTTGTCGACCGTGTCTTCCCATTGCGCGAACTCGGGGATGTCTTTCGGCCAGCCGTTTTCGTAGGCGTCGATGCCGCGCGGGTCGAGCACCAGCGCGAGCGAGGCCATGGTGTAGCTCAGCGACCAGCTCTGCAGCGTGTTGGCCGCGCAGCCGGCCTGGATGCGGCTCACCACGGCCTTGGACAAGGCCAGCGGCCAGTTGCGCTGGGCGCTCTTGGCGGCGTCGTCGAGCATGTCGATCAGGCTCGAATGGGCGCGCATCCATGCTGCCGGGGTCGCTTCGACGAGGGTGCTGAGCAAGTCGTCGGCGGCATCGAAGGGCAGGGTGCCGAACAGGCCGAAAAAATCGCGCGGCATGTGGGTGTGGATACCGGACGACTTCAAATACAGGTCGAGAAAGGCGGTGAACCAGGCGTGCAGTCCGGCATCGTAGCCTGCCTGCAGGCTGCGCTGCAGCGCGCTCGACCAGCCCAGCAGCAGCGTGTGTTTGAACTCGCTGGCCATGGCCAGGGTCAGGCAGGTACGCGGCGAGGCATCGAAGGTGCTCGACCAGTACGTCGGCGGCACGGCCGCCAGAATGTCGACCAGCCAGCCCGATTTTTCGCCCATGGCGGGGTACAGGCCGGCGCCGACGCCGTCGCGCTGCATGCTCTTGTCGCGCTCGTGCGGTACGTCCGCCAGCAGGTGGGCCGAGTCGCCGTTGCGCTCGACGCGCAGCAGCGGCATGGCGCGCGCCAGCATGCGCTGCGCCAGTTGCGATGCGGGCAGGCCGGCCAGCAGGCGCTGGGCCACGCTGCGCACTTCCTTGCGCTTGTCGTCGAGCGCGCTTTCCAGGAAAGCTTCGTCGGCCAGGGATAGGCCCACCGACAGGCAGCCGAGCAGGGTGGCGCGGTGCTCCGGCGTTTCGCTCGGCCAGGTCGCTTGCAGGGCTTGCAGGGCGGCGAGGCCATCCTGGGCGCGCATGTCGCGCAGGGCGTTGGCACGCTGTTCGATATTGCCGTCGTCCCACAGCAAGCGCACATCGTCGGTATCGGCCCCCACCCAGTTCCAGGAAGGGTTCTGCTTCGCCAGCCAGTGGCCGCGCGCGCCGAGCACGCCGTCGATCAGCGCGCGCAAGGGACGCTGCGCCGTGCCCATGTCCAGCACGCCCGGCAGCAGACGCGGCGGCAGGCGGCATTTATAGGCATTGGCCAGGCGCAGCCATTCGGAGCGCACTTGTGGAAATTCATCTTGCAGCAGCAGCGCCAGCGCGCGTTCGGCCTGTGCCGGGCAGGGGCACAGGGTATCGCTGTCGCTCGATGGCGCCGCGGGCGCGGCCGGCTCCGGTGCGGCTGGTTGATGGCCGGCACGCTGCCACAGGGCGTGGGCGGCCAGCGAGAGCCACAGGTTTTCTTCTTGTGTGGCGGCCGCGGCGCCGGGACGGCCCCGTACGCTGTCGCGCAGGGCCAGCGGCAAGTCGTCGTCGAAGCCGGGGGCGGCGCGCGAAGTGCCGATCTGGAGTGTCTTGTGAATCTTTATCGGAAGCGGGGAACTCATGCTACGGTCTCGTTGTCAAAATGATGCAAGCGGCCTTCGGCGAACACGCTGAGCGGGACGATGGCATAACCGTCCCATTCGCCGATCACCGTCACCGGATGGCCGCCGCTGAGCGCGAGCAGCGGCCACAGGTGGTGAAAACCTGGGTGCAGCGGGACGATGCGGCCGTCGGCGCCAGCCAGGTGGGGCGCGCCGCCGGCACGCGGCACCATGGCGTCGAGCACGAGCGGAAAGCGGTCGAGGAAAGGGTTGCGTGCCAGCGCCCCGGCGTAGGCCGCCAGCGAAGCGTCGAGCGTGGGGGCGTTCGCCAGGCTTGTATCGAGCGTGCTGAAGGCGTCTTGCCGCTTGATGAGGGCGCGCAGCGGATACGCGCTGTGATAGAAGCACAGTTCGCCGTCGAACTGGGTGCCGGGGGCGAGCACCTTGTCGTAGCCTTGCGTGCCGGCGGCGTACTGCAGGATCATGGCCCAGCGTCCGCTCGCCATGCCGCGCAGCCAGGTGGTGCGCGCGCGGATGCGCTCGTTGTCGCCGGTGTGCTGGGCCAGCACTTGCCAGCGGTCCTGCACGCCGGCCTGGGCCAGCACCTCTTCCTGGCTCACGGTCCAGCCGACCAGGGTGCGCACGTCGCTTTGCAGCTCGGGCGGCAGGTCCGGCAGGCGGCGGCAGGCGGTGCCGAGCAGGTAGATCGACGCCAGTTCGCGTGCCAGCCGGGTTTCCCAGTCGGGCAGGGTGGTGTCGAAGCACATGCCGCTGGCGCGGCGCAGACGCGCAGCGAGGCCGGCGGCCTGCGCGTCGACCATGCGCGCGGCAATGTCGTTCCAGAAGGCCGGGCCGCGTGCGCGCAGGGTGGACAAGCCTTCGCGCGCCAGGTCTTCGAGCCAGGTTTGCAGTTCCGCGATGCCGGCCGCGACCTTGCTGTCGCGCTTGTCCTCGCGCTTTTGCGCCGCCGCAGCTTGGGCTGCCGCCTGCTCGGGCGTGGTGGCGATGGCTTTTTCGGCGGCGCTCTGGAGTTTCTTTTCGCTGCGCTGCTGGCGGCTGTCGAGCCAGTCGCTCACCCACTGGGGCGGCGCGCCGTCCGCGAACAGGGGACCATGGCTGGCTAATAACAGATACAGGCCGATGCCGTGCTTGCAGGGGAACTTGCGGCTGGGGCAGGAACACTTGAAGGCCGGCTCGCCCAGGTCGATCTGGGTGCGGTAAGGGACTTTGCCGCTGCCCTGGCATTCGCCCCACACGGCCGTGTCGGTCCGGCCCAGGTTGCCCCACTTGGCAGGCCCTGCCAGCTGGCTGCCGGCTTTGGCGGAACTCGCATCGGGCGCCAGTGCGAGGATTTGATCGGCGTTCAAAGTCATGGAGGAACAATGCCATCGGCGTATGACCGTTGGCAAATGATTAAAGATAGTAAGTTAACCGCTGACGTTAATTTTGGGAAGTCTTTTTTGCCGGAAAGGCAGTGTGGGGACAGCCAGGGCCAAGTGCGCTCCTGGCCCGGGCTGTCGTGTCAGGTTGTCGCCTGAGGCTCCCGCCTCAGGCTGCCGCTTCACGCTGTCGCTTCACGCTGTCGCGTCAGGCTGCCATGTCGGGCTGCCGCCTCATGCATAACCCAGCCAGAGCGCCTGCGCGCGTGCGAACACGGCGGCGCCAACCTGGGTGCCCAGGGTGCGCCCGTCGGTGCTGGCGCGCTCGAAATGAATGCCGGCATAGACGCGCGAGATCCCCGCTTCGGCCACGGCATCGCTGAACGTTTCCCATGCCAGGGTCACCGGGGCGGACGGCAGGGCCGGGTCGATCAGCAGCGAGCGCGCCGCTATGGTCACCTCGTGCCGGAAGGTGTCGCTGCCGGTGAAGCGGCGCAGGATTTCGGCCGAAGCCGCGCTGAAGGTGCTGTGGCCGGACACGTGGTCGGGAAACGCGGGCGTGGGCGCGCTGGCCGGGTGGAAGGGCATCCAGGCTTCGCCGGCGACCGGGCGCAGTCCGCCGGCCGGGCCCTCGGGGCCGAAGCTCTGGATGATGCGGCCCTGCATCAGATAGCGGATGGCGCTGATCGGGCGCGCGAAATCGTAGGCGCGCTTGGCGTCCCAGGCGGCAATGCTGGCGTCGAACACCGCATTGGCCAGGGCGAAGAACAGTTTGATATTGTCGTCGTCGCTGTAATCGTTGCGCTCCGATATCAGTTGCGCAAAGCGGCACCAGTAAGAACCGGGCAGCTCGCCGACGGTGCTGCCGGCCCAGTAGTCGGCGATCGCCTTCTGGCGTTCGGTCAGGGTGGCCTGGACCTGGACGACCTGCTCGGCCTGGTCGATGAATTCCCTGCTGCCGAAGGCGGCGGGCGGGGGCGGGCGGAACTGGCCGCCCGCGCCCAGGGCGAATGGACGCACGCTCCCCCAGAACGGCGTCAGGAACGTTTGCGTGCGGCGCACGCCGCCGGCGTCGAAAGAAAGCGGCTGCCACAGGCCAGGGAAAGGAATGCTGGCGCGCGGCGTGGGCTGGGTGATTAGCAGCGGCGGGTTGCGTGGCAGGTAGCCGCTGTAGTCGGCGAACGGCATGCCGCCCGGCGTCAGCTTGCCGTTCTGGTTGGCGCCATCGTCGCGGCAGCGGTCGAGCACCGCGTGCGCGGCAATGGTGCCCACGCGCGGGGCGGTGGCGCTGTTGTTGTAGGCGTCGATCGGGCGGCTGTTCAGCGCGGCGAGGTGCGCTTCGAAGGCAGCTTGCTGGCTGGGAAACTGATCGAGCAGGGCCGTGTAGGCGGCGAAGCTGATCGCCAGCGCCTTGTTGGCGGGCGTGCGTTCGGCGGCCGGCCTGCGCAGCTGCGCGCCAAGGTATTGGCCGAGGGCGACGCTATCGTAGGCGGCCCACGCTTCGTACATGGCGCTATGGACGATTGCCAGTGCGCGCGCGGCTATCGGCGGCGGCATGCGGGTGGCGCGCACGGCGTCGAGGGCAGTGTTATTCCAGGCAATCACCGTACCCACTTGCGCCGGTGGTTCCGGCTGGGAAGGAGGTGGCGGCTCGTCCGACCCGCCGCAAGCCGTCAGGGCGCTGCCGAGGGCGGCTGCGCTGCCCATCGTTAAGAAGGTGCGTCGTTTCATGGTGATTTCCCAGAAAGGTGGCTTCCGGCCGGGAAGCGCGGGGATGCCTTGAGGCACGGCCATTGATGAGGGTGGCTTACGTGGCGACGATAGCCCGCCGCCGCCACGCTGATCTTGAGCCGACGCAGCCGCAGTACCGCAGCAAAAACAGGAGTCGTCGCATGGACGGACACCGTTGCGTGGACGTGCGACGGTGGTGCGGCGCGCGGACGCCTGTCCCACAGTTCGCAAGAGTAAGCAAATCCTTGCCAGTAGCCACTACAATACGGCTGCCGTTTGTCGAGGTCACTTACCGAGGTCAGATCATGAAATTTATTCACGCCGCCGATTTGCATATCGACAGTCCCTTGCGCGGGCTGAACGGCTACGAGGGCGCGCCGGTGCAGGAGTTGCGCGGCGCCACGCGCCGGGCCTTGTCGGCCCTGGTCGAGCTCGCGATTGAACAAGCGGTCGATTTCGTCATCCTGGCGGGCGATATTTACGACGGCAACTGGGCCGACTTCCGCACCGGCCTGTTTTTTCGCGACCAGATGGTGCGCATGACGCGCGAGGGCATCCGCGTCTACATCGTCAAGGGCAACCACGACGCCGAAAGCCAGATCACCAAACAGCTCCCGCCGGTCGAGGGCGTCCATACGTTCAAGTCCAGTTCGGTGGAAACGTTCACGATCGACGGGCTCGGCGTGGCCTTGCATGGACGCAGCTTCCCGAACCGCGCCGTGCCGGAAGACCTGGTCGAGCACTATCCCGACGCCATCGCCAATATGTTCAACATCGGCGTGCTGCATACCAGCCTGAACGGGCGGGGCGGGCACGACGTGTATGCGCCGACCACGGTCGACGCGCTATGCGCCAAGGGTTACGATTATTTCGCGCTGGGCCACGTGCACGCGCGCGAGGTCGTGCGCGAGGCCCATCCGCGCATCGTTTATCCCGGCAACCTGCAGGGGCGCCACGCCAAGGAGACCGGGCCCAAGGGCTGTGAACTGGTGACGGTGGACGGCGGCGCCATCACGAGCGCCCAGTTCGTGCCGCTGGACGTGGTGCGCTGGCACCGGCTGCAACTGGACGCCGGCGGCGCGCCCGACCTCAATGCCTTGCGCCAGCGCTTCATGAAGGAAGCCGGCGAGCTGGTGGCCGGCGAGCACGGGCGCCTGCATGCGCTGCGGGTGATCGTCAGCGGTCAGACCGAGCTGCACCGCATCGAGGCCGAGCAGCCCGGCACCATCGCCGCCACGATCCAGGCCGGCACCCAGGACTTCGAGGGCGCCGACCTGTGGGTCGAGGAAGTCAAGCTCGACCTGCGCTCGCCGCTCGACCGCGCCGCCGCGCTCAAGCGCGAGGACGCGGTGGGCGAGGTGGTGCAGCTGGTCGACGAGATCGCGTCCAGCGAGGAACACCTGCGCGCATGGGCGCTGGCGCAGCTGGGCGCCCTGGGGACCTTGCCGCCGGGTCTTGCCGATTGCGACCCTGGCGCGTTGCCGCCCGAAGCGCTGCGCGCGCTGCTGGCCGACGCCGAGGCGACCGTCCTCGCCCATCTGGGCGGCATGGAAGGAATCGCACGATGAAGCTGCGCGAATTGCACCTGACCGCTTTTGGTCCCTTCACCGACCGCAAGCTCGATTTCGGCAGCGCCGGACAGAACGTGGTGTTCGTCCACGGCCCCAACGAAGCGGGCAAATCGTCAACCCTGCGCGCAATCTCGGACCTGCGCTTCGGCATACCGCAGCTAAGCCGCGATAATTTCGTGCACGAGCACCGTAACATGCTGCTGGGCGGGGTGCTGGTGGACCGCAACGGCAAGTCCTATCACATCATGCGCCGCAAGGGCCGCACCAACACCCTGCAGTATGCCGACGGCAGCCCGGTCACGCCCGATGTCGAGGCGCTGATCACCTGTGGCTTGTCGAAGGAGGATTACGAGGCCATGTTCGGCCTGGACCACGACCGCCTGCGCAACGGCGGCGAGGCGCTGCTGGCCGGCCACGGCGAGATCGGCGCGGCCTTGTTCGAGGCCAGCGCCGGAGTGCGCAGCATTCCATCGGTGCTGGAGCGGCTCGACCAGTCGGCGCGCACCTACTTCATGCCCGGTGCGCGCGCAAAGAATGGGCGCATCAACGAGGCGCTGCGCAGCTATGGAGAACATCATGCCGAATTGAAAACCGCGCAGATCAAGCCGGCATGGTGGGCGGAACGCTTCAAGGAGCACCAGTCGGCGGCAAAGCGGCTGGCCGAGCTGGAGGTGCGCCACGAGGAGGCCAACCGCCGGCAGCTGCGCCTGTCCGAATTGCGCGGCGTGGCGCCGCTGATCCGTACCCAGGACGAAGCTGGCGCCATGCTGTCCGAGCTGGACGGTGTGCCACTGCTGGCGGAAAACGCCGCCACCGAACGGGCCGCCGCGCAGGCGGGGTTGGCCGCCGCATGCCAGAACGCGCAAGCGGCGCAGGACGCCGTGCAGCGTTTATCCACCCAGCTCAAGGCCCTGGCGCCGGACCAGGCGGCGCTCGACGCGGCCGCCCGCATCGAGCGCCTGGCCGCCAGCGCGGAATCGTTCGAGAGTCTGCGTAACACGATTGCCGACGCCGCGGACCAGGTGGCCGAGGCGCGCCGCCTGCTGGACGAACGCGCGGGCGCCATCCTGCCCGGCGCGGCGGCGCACGCCGTGCTCGCACTGGCGCCGGCCCCGGCCGCGCGGGCCCGGATCGAAGAGGTGCTCGGCGACTTCAAAGTGGCGCAACAGCGGCTGCACCAGCATCTGGAATCGGCACTGCCGCTGGAGGACGATGAAGAGCACGCCGCCGACGCGCTGCCGACGCCCGCCCTGGTCAGCGCCCTGCATGCGGTGCGCGACGAAGCGAGGCGCAAGGAAGTGCTGATGAAGCGCAAGGAGCAGCTTCCGGCCGACATCCGGCAGCTGGAGCGGCAGGTCGCGGCCGATGTGGCGGCACTGGGGCTGGCGGACGAGGTGGCGCTCACCAAGGTGCGCGCTCTGCTCGATAGTGAAATCGATGCCGCGCGCAGCGAGTTCGACACGGCGGACACCGAACTGGCCACGCTGCGCAAACAGCTTGCGCAGCTCAAAATCGAGCACGCGGGGGCTGCGGCCAGATGCGAGCAGTTGCTGGCCGCCGGCGCGGTACCGACGATGACGCAGGTGCGCGCCGCGCGCGGCCAGCGCGACGGCCAGTGGGCGCAGGTGCGCGAGGCGAACGCCGGCGGCAATCCCGCGCCCGGCACACTGCTCGACAGCTTTGAAGCCGATGTCCGCGATGCCGACCGGCTGGTCGACGAGCTGGCGCGCGACACTGAACGCGCCACGCAGCTGCAGGGCAGCCAGGACGAGCTGGCACGGCTTGCGCAGCAGTTGGCCGACCTCGAACACGAACGCGCGGCGACCGGGCAGCGCAGCGCGGCAGCGCAGGAACGCTGGAACGCCACGCTGGCGGCGCGCGGTCTGCCGCAGCTGGCGCCGAAAGCGCTGCGCGAATGGCAGTCCCGGCTTGCCGAGGCGCGCGAGCAGGGCGCCAACCTGCAAGCGCTGACCGATGAGCTGGACATGGCGCGCGCAACCGAGCGCGCGCTGGTGGACGATCTGTGCGATGCGATATCGGCGGTGGGCGTGGCAGCGCCGGCCAACGGCTCGCTGGCCACCCTGTGGTCGCTGGTGGGCGAGATCGAGAACGACATCGAGCGGCGCCAGCATGCGCTCAGCACCGCGCTGGGCAAGCGCACCGAGCGCGAACAGCACCAGCGCCGCTTCAAGGCGCAGCAGAAGACCCTGGAAGAACAACTGGCCGGGGCGGCGGCGGCGGTGTCGTCGGGCGTGTACGGCGCGCTGCACCTCGATCCGCAGGCGGGAGTTGCCGCGGCGGGCGCGCGCCTGCTCGAATTCGGCCGCTTGGGCGAGGCCAAAGCGGAACTCGACAGCGTCAGCGCGCGCGAGCTGCGCGCGCAGCAGGCATTCGAGCGGCTGCTGGGGCAGGGCCATGAGCTGGCGCAGGCGATGGGCGACACCCCGTCCCCCGACTTGCGGCACTACGTCGAACAGCTCAAGGCAAGGCTGGCGCAAGCAAGGCGGATCGACAGCGAACGCGCGCTCAAGCAGCAGGCACTGGAAGAGGCGCAGGAACGCCAGCGCGAACAGGAAAGCCTGGCGCTGCGCCATGAAGCGGTACTGGAGCGGCTGTGCCGCGCGGCCGAGGTCGATTCGCCCGAGGCGCTGCCGGCGGCGGAAGCGCAATCGCAGCGCAAGCGCCAGGCCCAGGCCGAGGCGGACCGGGTGCGCAGGGACCTCGCCACGGCATCGTCGCGGCCGGTGGACGAACTGCGCGCGCTGCTGCGCGACTACGACGCCGAGCGCATGAACGACGAGCAAAACCAGGTCTCGGCCGAGCTGGCGACACTGGAGGAGCTCTTGCGCAGCGCGCGCCAGGCCGAGGAAACGGCGCGCCGCGCTCTGGAAGCTGTCGATTCCGCCGATACCGCGGCGGTGGCGCGCGAGCTGATGGAGCGCGATGCGGCCGGGGTACGCCTGGCGATCGCGCCGTGGATGCGCTCGCGGCTGGCGCATGCCTTGCTCGACGAGGCGCTCAAGCGGTTCCGCGAGCGCGCCCAGGGACCGATGCTGCTGGCGGCTTCGCGCTACTTCCAGCAGATGACCGACGGCCTGTTCGTGCGCCTGGTCAGCGACGATGCCGGTGCCAAGCCGGTCCTGCTGGCGCAGCGCGACAATGGCGGCCAGGTGCGGGTCGAGGGCTTGAGCGAGGGCACGCGCGACCAGCTCTACCTGGCGTTGCGGCTGGCCGCGCTGGAAATCCGGCGCGACGCCGGCTACGACCTGCCGGTGGTGCTCGACGACGTGCTGATGACCTCCGACGACGGCCGCGCAGCGCTGGCCCTGCGCGCCATCGCCGATTTCGCCAAGGACCACCAGGTGATCGTGTTCACCCACCATGCCCACCTGCTCGGCGTGGCCGAACGCAGCGTACCGGCGCCGATGCTGCAGGTCGTCAGCCTCTAGGCCGCGCCTTTGTTTCGCCGCCACGCCGGCGCCGATGGGCGGCGCGGCGGCGACGCTGTAAAATACTTCTCTTTATCTCAGCATACCGATCCCATGACCGTCGTCCGCACCCGTTTTGCCCCCAGCCCAACCGGCTACCTCCACCTTGGCGGCGCCCGCACCGCGCTCTACAGCTGGGCGTATGCCCGCCATTTCGGCGGCACCTTCGTGCTGCGCATCGAAGACACCGACGTCGAGCGTTCCACGCCGGAAGCGGTGCAGGCCATCATCGACGGCATGCAGTGGCTGGGCCTGACGCACGACGAAGGCCCGTTCTATCAGATGCAGCGCATGGACCGCTACCGCGACGTGCTGGCCCAGATGCTGGAAGCGGGCACGGCCTACCACTGCTATTGCTCCAAGGAAGAAGTGGACGCCATGCGCGAGCGCTTTACGGCCGCCGGCGAAAAGCCGCGCTATGACGGTACCTGGCGTCCGGAGCCGGGCAAGACCTTGCCTTCCGTACCCGCCGACCGCGAGCCGGTGGTGCGCTTCAAGAACCCGCTCGACGGCGACGTCAGCTGGGACGATGTGGTCAAGGGCACGATCACGATTTCCAACAAGGAACTGGACGACCTCGTCATCGCCCGTCCGGGCGGCGTGCCGACCTATAACTTCTGCGTGGCCGTCGACGACTGGGACATGCAGATCACCCACGTGCTGCGCGGCGACGACCACGTCAATAACACGCCACGCCAGATCAACATCCTGCGCGCCATCGGTGCGCCGTTGCCGAAGTATGGCCACCTGCCGATGATCCTCGACCATGAAGGCAAGAAGCTGTCCAAGCGCACTTCCGCCGTCAGCGTCATGGATTACCCGGCCAAGGGCATCTTGCCGGAAGCGATGCTGAACTACCTGGCGCGCCTGGGCTGGAGCCACGGCGATGATGAAATCTTTTCGATGGAACAGTTCTGCGAGTGGTTCAATACGGATCACCTGACCAGCTCGGCTGCCCAGTTCGACCTGGAAAAGCTGGCCTGGCTGAACAATCACTATATCAAGCAGGCCGACAACACCCGCCTGGCCGCGCTGGCGCGTCCGCTGATGGAAGCGCAGGGCGCCCAGTTCGAGGGCGCGCCCGACCTGGCCGCCGCGCTGGCGCTGATGAAGGATCGCACCAATACCATCAACGAACTGGCCGATGCGGCGATGCTGTTCTACCGCACGCCGCAGCCGGACGCGGCGCTGATGACCCAGCATCTGACCGACGCCGTCAAGCCTGTCGTAGCCCAGTTCGCCGAGCGCTGCGCCACGGTCGAGTGGACGCGCGAAGCGCTGGCCGCCATGATCAAGGAAGTGCTGGCTGCTAACAGCATCAAGATGCCGGTGCTGGCCATGCCGCTGCGCCTCTTGCTGACCGGCCAGTTGCAGACTCCGGCGATCGATGCCGTGCTGGTGCTGCTGGGCCGTGAACTGGTTCTGTCACGCCTGAAAGTCGAAGTTTAAATTGTTGGCCTCGGGGCTTTGCATATTGCAAGCCCTAGTATATAATTCTGCTTCTTCGACGGACGGGGGTATAGCTCAGCTGGGAGAGCGCTTGCATGGCATGCAAGAGGTCAGCGGTTCGATCCCGCTTACCTCCACCACTAATCGAAGCAGTTTGTTGTAGTAGATTGCAGGTAGATGCCACTACCTGATTGCAGTACCGGGTCCCCATCGTCTAGAGGCCTAGGACATCACCCTTTCACGGTGAGTACAGGGGTTCGAATCCCCTTGGGGACGCCAGGATTCGAGTAGTAAAAAGCAGTACGAAGTAGTACAATGTAGTCGCAGTTTAGTACCACTAAACGCCCTGACTAGTCAGGGTTTTTTGTTGGTGCGGTAAGTAAGGTCAGGATGTAGAATACGTCCAGGACAGATTTCTGTCCCCATCGTCTAGAGGCCTAGGACATCACCCTTTCACGGTGAGTACAGGGGTTCGAATCCCCTTGGGGACGCCAGTATTACCAGAGAGTCGATGAATCGGTTCTTTGTTATTCCAGCGCAGAGTAGTTCGCGTTACATGGGGGGTATAGCTCAGCTGGGAGAGCGCTTGCATGGCATGCAAGAGGTCAGCGGTTCGATCCCGCTTACCTCCACCAAGTTTTGATGTAGTTTGTACATTGCGGGTAGTTGCCACTACCTGACAACAGTTCAGGTCCCCATCGTCTAGAGGCCTAGGACATCACCCTTTCACGGTGAGTACAGGGGTTCGAATCCCCTTGGGGACGCCAGTTAGTGCAAAAGCCGCCTTGTGCGGCTTTTTGCATTGTGCGAGCCCACCGTCGTGCCCGCGCAGGCGGGCACCCAAGTTTGGAGCGCAGTCGACGGCTCGTCAAACTGGGGTCCCCGCCTGCGCGGGGACGACGGTTTGCAGGTTAATGGTACTTTCCGCCGAACCGAACCGAACCCAAAGGCCCTTATGTCCCTTGCTTACGATTCCGCACTTACTCTCGCCCTGTTCTGCCGGGTCGTCGACAACTACGGCGACATCGGCATCTGCTGGCGCCTCGCGCGCCAACTCCAGCGCGAACACGGCATCCTGGTCACCTTGTGGGTCGACGACCTGCCCAGTTTCCGCCGCATCTGCCCCGAGGTCGATTCGGGCGCCGCCCTGCAACAGGTCGATGGCGTGAGCGTGCGCCACTGGACCGGCCAGGATGGCGTGTTCGCACCCGCCGACATCGCCGACATCGTCATCGAATTTTTCGCCTGCGACATCCCGCCCGGCTACATTGCGGCCATGGCCCAGTGCGATCCGCGCCCGGTCTGGTTCAACCTCGAAGGCTTGAGCGCCGAAGAATGGGTCGAAGGCTGCCACACGCTGCCGTCGTCCCATCCGCGCCTGCCGCTGACCAAACACTTCTTCTTCCCCGGCTTCAGCGCCAAAACCGGCGGCCTGATGCGCGAGGCGGCCCTCGACGACGAACGCCGCCAGTTCCAGGCAGATGCGCGCAACATGGCAGCTTTTCTCGGCCAGTTCGGCGTGACGGCGCAGGAAATGGCATCGACCAAAGTCTCGCTGTTTTGCTACCCGCATGCGCCAGTGGCGGCCCTGTTCGATGCCTGGCAGGGCGGGGCGCTGGCGATGACCTGCCTGGTGCCGGAAGGCGTGGCGGCTGAAGCGGTCGCGACCTTCCTCGAGGCACCGGCCAGCAGCGGTGCGGCGCGTACCCGAGGCGCGCTGACGCTGCGCGTGCTGCCTTTCGTGCCGCAACCCGACTACGACCGCCTGCTGTGGGCCTGCGACCTCAACTTCGTGCGTGGGGAAGACTCCTTCGTGCGCGCCCAGTGGGCCGGCCGCCCGTTCATCTGGCATATTTACCCGCAAGATGAAAACCTGCACCACAAGAAGCTGCGCGCCTTCCTGCAGCGCTACGCAGCCGGGCTGGAAAGCCTGTCCGCGCTGTCGCTGTGCTGGAATGGCGCCACGCCGGCCGATCCCGATCCGGCGCCGCTGTGGTCCGCATTTGAAGCCACGCTGCCCGGATTGCATGCGCGCGCCGACGATTGGCAGCGCCAGATGTTGGCAAACGGCGATCTCACCAGTAATTTGCTGAACTTTGCCGCTTCGCTTAGGTCATCGCGGCCTGGATAAGGTACAATATTCGGTTAATTTCTAACGTATTTTTACCTCGATCAAACGTGAGCTTCCGGCGTCATGCCAGCAGGCGACAGATGATTTTTATGCAACCCTCTTTTTACGTACACTCTTTATGAAACCTGCAAAAGAAATTCGTGTTGGCAACATTATTATGGTTGACAGCAAGCCTATGATCGTGTTGCGTTCCGATGTCAACGGCTCGAGCCGCACGGGCTTCACCTACAAATGGAAGATGAAGAATCTTCTGACCAACAGCCCACTGGAAAACGTATTCCGTGGCGACGACAAGTTCGACGTCATCGTGCTGGACAAGAAGCCGGTCACCTACTCGTACTTCGCCGATCCGCTGTTCGTCTTCATGGACGCTGAGTACAACCAGTACGAAATCGAAGAAGAAAACCTGGGCGATGCTCTGCATTACCTGAAAGACGGCATGGAATGCGAAGCCGTGTTCTACGACGGCAAGGCCATCTCGGTCGAGCTGCCAACCACGATCGCACGCAAGGTTGCTTACTCCGAGCCGGCAGTCAAGGGCAACACCTCGGGCAACGTCCTGAAAGAGGCCAAGCTGGAAAACGCGATCGAAGCGCACAGCCACTCGGTTCAGGTGCCACTGTTCGTCAGCACCGACGACGTCATCGAAATCGACACCCGCACCAACGAATACAAGCGCGTCGTTCGTAACTGATCACGTTGCCGTTCAAAAAAAACGCTGCCTCATGGGCAGCGTTTTTTTTCGTCCGTACGGCGCGGTTACTTCGATTTTTTGGCCTTGGCGAACACCGGACCCCACAGCGGGTGGCCGCTTTCGCCGGGCGCGAGCGCGAATGCCGGATCGAGCTTGAAGGCTTTTTCGAAATGCTGGCGGCACGGGGCCGGCCGCGAGGTCACGCAGTAGCTGAAGGCCATGTACTTGTGCGCGCTGACCTGGGTGGCCCTGGAGCCGCCAGTAACGTCGGCCGCGCCGAGGCGCTTGATGGCCTCGTTGTACGAGCCCTGGTTATACAGTTCGATGCCTTCGTTGAGCGCCACCTGGTCGGCGCTGACGGTCGGCGTGGACGGCACGACCGGCGGCGGTGGACGCGGGGTGGGCGGACGCGGCGCCGTCGGGCGGGGAGTCGCGCTCGTCTTGGGCGGCGTTTCAGTAGTGGCGCAGCCGGACAGCGCGAGGCCAGCGGCCACGACGGCGAAGATCAGGAAATGTTGGGATCGGTTCATGCCTCGATCTTAATGCGTTTATTTGGGCTGCGCTGTGAAATCATGTTCAATCGTGCGTGACTTGTTTTTGCTGGTGTCTAGACTCAGCTGGAAATCCTGGAAGCCGGGATTGGCGATCCGGATCTTGTGTTTGCCGGCCGGCAGCGTCAGCTTTTTCAGGGGCGGCGTGACGCCAGCCTCCTTGCCGTCGACATAGATCGTGCCCCATGGCTTGATCGACAATTTATAGTTGAATGTTTCTGGCGCCGCATCGCGCGCCGCATCGGTGACCGGATCGGCCAGCACATCGGCGGCAGCGACGGCCTCGCCCGGAACGGCAGGGGTGGCAACGACGGTCTCGCCTGGCACGGGTGTCTCGGCCGGGGTGGCGGCCACGGGCACGGGTGCCGGTGGGGGTGGCGGCAGGGCGGAAGCGTCGGCGATCGCCGGCTGGGCCGGCGCTACCATGATCGTGTCGGACGGCTTGGACAGCAGCGAATACAGGCCGACCGCGATTGCGGCCACCATCACCACGCCGGAGGCGGCAATGCCGGTCCACGGCGGCAAGCCCTTGCCGGCCGGCTTGGCCGATTTGGCAGGTTTCTCGGCCGTTTCCGGTTTCGGACGGCGCGAGGACCTTGCCTGCGCGTCTTGGCGCGACGAGCCGCTGGCGGACTTGGACAGGTTCGGCTTGGCCGGATCGGTCGCCGGCGCTTTCGCGGCAGAAGCGGCGGCGGCACCAGCCGGCGCGGCAGCGGCGGCATCCGGCAGGCGGTCGACCGTGGCAAAGCGCTGGGCCGGGCCGGTAGGGCGGGCGCGCGGCGCTTCGCCGCTGGTTTCGATGCCGAGCAGGACGCGGAAGGCGTCGATGGTCTGCGGGCGGTCCTGGGCCAGCACGGCCAGGCCTTTGTCGATGGCGGCCAGAAATTCCACGCTGTAGCCCGGCAGGCCGCGTTCGGCCAGCGGCTTGACCGGATCGCGCACCATGCGCGCGATCGAGGTCGCGGGCGGTTCCTTGATGATGGCAAAAAACATCACCGCGGCCAGCGCGTAGATGTCGGTGTACGGGCCCTGGTCGAGCGAGGCGTCGCCGGCGTACTGTTCCACCGGCGCGTAGCCCGGTTTCAGGATCACGGTCAGGCCGCGCGTGCGGTCGCCAATGATCTGGCGCGCCGAGCCGAAGTCGAGCAGCACGGCGTCGCCGCTTTCCTGCACGATGATGTTGTCCGGAGACACGTCGCGGTGCAGGATTTTCATGGTGTACAGCATCTCGAGGGCGTCGAGAATCTGCTTCATCACCTTCTTGCACCACACTTCCGTGACCAGTTCCGGACTCTGGGTGACGATATCCTTGATGGTGCGGCCATCGTAATACTGCATGGCCGTATAGGCGGTGCGGTTCTGTTCCCAGAAACGGTGCACCTTGACCAGCGACGGGTGGTCGAACTGGGCCAGGAAGCGCGCTTCGTTGATGAAGCTTTTCAGCCCCACGTTGAAGGTTTCCTGGTGCCGTTCGGCGCGCACCAGGATGCTGTTGTCGCTGGCGCGCGTGGCCAGCACGCCCGGCATGTATTCTTTCAGGGCCACGCTGCGCTGCAGCGAATGGTCGAACGCCATGTAGACGATGCCGAAGCCGCCTTCACCGAGCACGCCGGTGATTTCGAAGTCGGCCAGCCTGGTGCCGATCGGCAGGCAGTTCTCGGAGCCGGGGGCGAGGGCGTTCATACGATCTCTCTCTCGACGCGGATGGCGTACGCGGAGAAATTGTCGCGTACCTTGTCGCTGCCTTCCAGGGCCGCCTCGGCCAGCGCGCACATGGCGGTCAGCCATTGCTCGCTGTTGCCCGATTCGGCCAGGGTGCGTTCCATGTCGTCTTCGTGCACCCATTCCCACAAGCCATCGCTGCACACCAGCAAGGCGTCGCCGTCGAGCAGCTGGACCGGGCCGTCGCCGAGCGCGACCGGGGTTTCGCCTTCGGCGCCAACGGCGGCGAACAGGATGTTGCGCTGGGGATGGCTGCGCAGCTGGTCGGCGCGCGCATAGCCGGCGTCGATCAGTTGCTGGGTCAGGCTGTGGTCGCGCGTGGCGCTGACCAGCTTGGCGTCGCGGAACAGGTAGATGCGCGTATCGCCCAGATGCGCCCATAAAGCATGGGCATTGGCCTGGTCCACCAGCAAGGCGGCCACGGTGGCGCTCATGTCATGGTTTTGCGGTTGAATCTGTTTGTTTTTCGCAACACTTGCGATGGCGTGAGCAGTGTACGACAGCAAAGCGTGGGCGCCGAAGGCCGGCACGCTGGCAAATTTCTCCAGCATCGACTCGACCACGATGTTCGCGGCGACCTCGCCGCCCTCGTGTCCGCCGGCGCCATCGGCAATGATGAAGCAGGAAATATCGCCGTGCTGGGCCTCGCCGACGGCGTCCTGGTTGCTGGCCCGCATGCCGATTTCGCTGATGCGGGTCCAGGCCAGGCGGATCGGATTGCGCTCAACCATTGCTGGTGCCGGCGGCATTCGAACGCTCGACTTCCTTCTCGTATGCGGCCAGGAAAGCGGGGCCGAAGATGGTCTTGAACTGGTCTTTCGCTTCCGCTTCGGCCGTGTGATAAGCCTGCTTGTAAGTCTTCCAGATCTCGGCCTGGCGGCGCGAGGGAATCAGGGTCCCCATCATGCCGCCGCCCGACACTTCCGCCTCGAACAGCTCGGGCTTCAGGCGCGCCATCATGGCGCCCATGCTGGCGCGGGTGCCGGCCACCATGCCTTTCTGGTGGCTGCGCAGGTCGTTATAGGCATCGTCGATCGATTCGAGCGGCTCCATGAAGCCGGGCATTTTCTTGCGCAGCATCTGGGTCAGCACGGTCTGGCTGTCCGCGAAAAACTTGAGCGGATTATTGTTGCGCATCACAACCATCGTGACATCGGCCTTGACCTCCTGTTTGACCAGCGAGCGCAGGGCCAGCAAGTCGATGGTGCCTTGCAGCGAGCTGGCCATCAGCTTGCCCATCAGTTCCATCAACTCCGGCGTCAGGCCGGAACCGAGCGCATCGGCGGGTATGCCGGCGCCACGCAGGAAGGCCTGCTTCAGTGTTTCAATGTCATCAAGCACGACGTTAGTATTCATGAGTGCGGGGCCGCGGGGAGCGTCGATGTTTATCTCAAGCAATCATGCCAGATTTAACGATTAAGCGCATCAATCGGATGAACCTAATTTACGCATTTTGCCTCAGGACAACGCAATTTGCCGTATCTTCCGGCATGAACACCGTTCTGGGTGGTCATGCGACGGCCCTGCTGCTCATTTGCTGGGCAGCAGGGCACGTGACACGTTTAGTGTAGCTGCATAAGTGCCCCGCCGCAAAGCCCAGCTCATCGGTTGCGCAACAGGATGCCGTGCGGCATCGCTTCGGCCTGGCTGCCTCAAGCGTCGATAAAGCGCATCTTGAAGCTGCGGCCCTTGATATTGCCGAAGTCGCGCCCGAGCTTGTTGCCGGCGTTGAGCCGCTGGAACGCGTGCTCGGCCACGTGGCGGTCGAGCGCGACATAGGTCATGAACTCGAACACATTGATCTTGCCGACCTGTTCCTTGGTCAGTCCGGCGTCGCCGGTCAGCGCGCCCAGCAGGTCGCCCGGGCGCAGCTTGTCTTTCTTGCCGCCCATGATGACCAGGGTGACCATCGGCGCCGGCGCGGCCGCTTCGCCATCGTCGGCCAGTTCCGACAGCGCATGCCAGCTGACCGGTGCGTGCTGATATTCCTCGATCAGCTTGACCCATTTCTTTTCGTTCGGTGCGCACAGGGTCAGCGCCAGGCCCGATTCGCCGGCGCGGCCGGTACGGCCGACGCGGTGGATGTGCACCTCGGTGTCTTTTGACACGTCGGCATTGATCACCGCGCCCAGGTTGGCGATGTCGAGGCCGCGCGCGGCCACGTCGGTTGCCACCAGCACCGAGCAGCTGCGGTTGGAAAACAACACCAGGATCTCGTCGCGCTCGCGCTGTTCCAGTTCGCCGTACAGCGCCAGCGCCGAAAAGCCCTGCGCGCGCAGTTCGTCGGCCAGTTCGCGGCAATGGACCTTGGTGTTGCAAAAGGCCAGGGCCGAGACCGGCTTGAAATGCTTGAGCAGGCGCCCGACCGCGTGATCGCGGTTGTCGAAGCCGACTTCATAGAAACGCTGCTCGATCTGGTCGCCGCTGTGCTGGGCTTCGACCACCACTTCCACCGGGTTCCTCAGGAACGATTCGGTGGCGCGGCGGATATCGTCCGGATAGGTGGCCGAAAACAGCAGGGTCTGGCGGCGCGACGGGCAGGCGCTGACAATGCCGGCGATTTCGTCGTAGAAACCCATGTCGGTCATGCGGTCCGCTTCGTCCAGTACCAGGGTCTGCACCTTGGACAGGTCGATGCTGCCGCGGCCGAGGTGGTCGCGGATGCGGCCCGGCGTGCCGACCACGATGTGGGCGCCGTGTTCGAGCGAGGCGATCTGCGGACGCATGGGCGCGCCGCCGGTGAGGGTGAGTACCTTGATATTGCCTTCGCCGCGCGCCAGGCGGCGCAGTTCGTTGGCCACCTGGTCGGCCAGTTCGCGCGTGGGGCACAGCACCAGGCCCTGCACCGCGAACCAGGCGGGGTTGAGCTTGTGCAGGATGCCGATGCCGAAGGCGGCGGTCTTGCCGCTGCCGGTCTTGGCCTGGGCGATCAGGTCGCGCCCGTCGAGCACGTGCGGCAGGCTCTTGGTCTGGATGTCGGTCATCTCGCGATAGCCGAGCGAGTCCAGGTTGGCCAGGAAGGTGGCGGTGAGCGGCAGGGTGGCGAAGGCGTTTGGATTCATGGTGGTGCTCGGGCAAAAGGGGAGGGCCTCAGTCTAACAGGCGACCGGAGATGGATGTACTGCGATGGCGCGGCACGGCTGCCGCGCCGGGGATGTTACGCGGCAGCCCAGTTGGGCAGGCCGGTCAGGTCGGTATTGTCGTCGCGCCGCCACACCGGCAGGCCGCTGGCATCGGTTTCGTCGAGCAGTTCGAGCTGTTGCTGGCGGATGGTGGCTTTGCGCTGGCGCGGCACCGTGGTGCGGCGCGCTTCGGCAGGGGGGTGAACGAGCGGCGCAGCCGCGCCGAACCCCGGCAGATCGAAGGTCGCGTTATCTTTTTTGTCTCTCATGGGAAGCGCGGTGGACTGGCTTGAAGGCAGCTAGTCCCTTTCTAAAAACAAAAGCCCGGCTGTGTGAAGAGTCGGGCTCAGTTCAAAATGTGTTTGGTTGCGGGGACAGGATTTGAACCTGTGACCTTCGGGTTATGAGCCCGACGAGCTGCCAGACTGCTCCACCCCGCGTCTGAGCGGCGAATTGTACAGGGGTTCTCGGACAAGTGCAATGGCCGGAAATAACCTTGGCATCCTGGCTCGCCGTTGCGAGCTGTGTTGACGGCCATGCTACAGTTTGCGGCCATCGATGAATTGCACCCATTTGCCCATGCATATCCCAACACTGCACACCGAACGACTTGCCCTGCTGCCGCTGTCGGCTGCGTGCGAGGATTTGTACGCATCCTTTTATACCGATGCCGATGCGTCCGGCCCTTACGGCGGTCCGCTCACCAGTGCCGCCGCCTGGTCCCGGCTCGCTGCCGACTTGGGAGCCTGGCATCTGCAGGGTTTCGGCGTGTGGGCTATCCAGCAGCGGGACAGCGGCAACCTGCTTGGCGTATGCGGTTTCTGGCAGGGCAAAGGTTGGCCGCGCGAGCTGACCTGGTGGCTGCTGCCGAAGGCACGCGGCGCCGGTATCGCCCGGGAAGCGTCGCGCGCCGTGATCGAGCATGCGTTTCAAGTGTTTCGGTGGGAGTCGGTCGACACGTACATGAATGACGATAACCACGCGGCGCGCGCGCTGGTGCTGCGCCTTGGCGCAACGTTGACAGGGCGTTCGCGCTTTCCGGATGGTCTGGAGCGTGACGTTTTTCGTCTTCCCCGGTCGAACCCGATGGCCACTTCCGAAGAATAAGGGCAGGCCATGTTGGCGGGCGGCCGACGCGACACTCAGCGCAAGCCGTAACGCTCGCGCAGCGCTTGGAGGGTGCCGTTCTTTTCCAGCCGCGCGATGGCGGCGTTCACGCGCGCCAGGTCGTCCGGCGTGGTGCTGGCCCGGCTGAGCATCAGGTGCACCGGCGCCTGCTGCACCACAAAAGGCAGCTGGCGCAGCACCAGCTTCTGGCGCTGCGCTTCATACAGCACGGCGGCGCGGTCGCCCATGATCAGCGGCGCGCGTCCGGCGCCGAGCATGCGCATGCCCTGGTCGAACGAGCCGAAATCGAACAGGCGTCCGCCGGCGCGCAGCGTCGGCGCGGCCTGCGCGAATTCCGATCCGTACCAGCCGATGCGCGGCGCCAGCAGGGCGCTCTGTCCGCGCGCCAGCGCCGGCATGCTATTGATGCCCGCGTAGCGCGCATAGTCGCGCGCCAGTGTGAACAGCGCCACCGTCTCGTGGCGGTAGGGGTTGGAAAAGCGCGCGAAACGGCGCCGTTCGGGCGTGTCGGTGGCGGCCAGCATCAGGTCGAATTCGCCGCGCTCGAACAGCAGCATGCGCCGCACCGTCGGCATCGGCGGCGCCGTCACCAGGGTGCAGCCGGCTTCCTTGAAGATGGCCTTGGCCATGTCCATATCGAGCCCGGTCTGGACGTTTTCCTCATTGGTGAAGGAGTAGGGCGGCCACTCCTCGCTGACCATGTTCAGCGGCCGGCTGCAGGCGAGCGCCTGCCCGCTCGCCAGAAAGGCGGCGGCCAGCAGCGCCGTTACAGTGCGCGCAGACGCCATAGCGATGTCAGTTCGGCGGCGCGTGCGGCATGCAGCGGGTCGGTGGGGTCGGCCGCGCGCGGGTGGGTGGGGCGCACGTCGTGGCGCTCGATCACCTGCAGACCGCCGGCCGCGATCAGCGCCAGCAACTGCTCGCGCGGACGCAGGCCGAGGTGCTCGGCCAGGTCGGACAGGATCAGCCAGCCCTCGCCGCCGGGCGCCAGATGGGCCGCCAGGCCTTTCAAAAAGCCCTTGAGCATGCGGCTGTCCGGATCGTACACCGCGTATTCGATCGAGGAACTCGGGCGCCCCGGCAGCCAGGGAGGATTGCACACCACCAGGTTGGCGCGGCCCTCGGGGAACAGGTCGGCCTGGATCACGTCGACCATGCCCGACACGCCCAGGCGCTGCAGGTTTTCGCGCGCGCAGGAGAGGGCGCGCGCATCCATGTCGGTAGCGACCACGCGCTCGACGCCGCGCTGCGCCAGCAGGGCCGCCAGCACACCGGTGCCGGTGCCGATATCGAAGGCCAGCGCGCACGCCGGCGGCAGCGGCGCGTCGGCCACCAGCGCCACGTACTCGCCGCGGATGGGCGAAAACACGCCGTAGTGGGGGTGGATGCGCGCTTCCAGCGCCGGGATCTCGACGCCGTTCTTGCGCCATTCGTGGGCGCCGATCAGGCCAAGCAGTTCGCGCATCGATGCCACGAACGGTTCGTCGCCGCGTCCGTAGGCTTCGTTGCAGGCTTGCTTGACGTCCGGCGCGCGGCGCAGCGGCACGCTGTAGTCGGCCTCGAACGGCAGCAGCAGCATGGCCAGCGTGCGTGCGCGCTGCGACTGGGCCTGGCGGTGCAGGTGGAACGCTTCGGCCGGCGAGGCGGGCACCTTGGCTGGCTTGGCGCGTCCGCCTTTATGGTCGGCGCGCCGCGCCAGCGCCTGCAGCAGCTGGCGCGCGTTGTGAAAGTCGCCGCGCCAGAGCAGGGCGGTGCCTTCGCAGGCCAGGCGATAGGCCACATCGGCCGGGGTTTTGTCATCGGCGATGACCACCTTTTTGGGAGGCGGCATGCCGCTCTCGGAGCGCCAGCGCGCACTGCGCGGCTGGCCCTCTTCGGTCCAGTGGATGCGCGCCGGGGCGTCGGCAGTGTGTTCAGGTTGCATGGGGGCGATCGGTCAGTGGTGCAAAAACGGAAAACGGCAAGCGCCCCGTGCGGGCGCGGGGCGTCAATATGACTATTATACGTGGGCCGGGCGCGCCCTCAGGCGCTGGCGAAGATGCTGGCGGCGGGGGCGCCGCCGTAAGAGTTGGCCAGCGCCTTGCTGCGGTCCAGTGGGGCCGCGGCCGGTTCTTCCGCGCGCGGACGGGGCGCGAGCAGGGCGGCGCGGTCGACCAGGCGCAGCAGCCGCAGGCTCAGATTGCCGCCCAGGCTGTCGCCATTCTCGCCCGACGATCCCTTGACGGGTGCCTGCAGCTCGCGTCCGAGCAGTTTGAACAGTTCGTTCAGGCTGCCGGGGAACTTTACAGGCGGCAGCGGTTTGCCGGTCAGCACCAATACATCGGGCGCATCGAGCTGGGCCGGGCGGCTGGCGGGCTCCGCCGCTTCGGTGGCGGCGCTGGCGCTGGCCTCGTAATTGACCTCCAGCTCGAAATCGAAAGTCTGGCCGTCGGCCGTGACCAGCTGGCCTGTGCCGATGAAGCTGGCGCTCTCGTTGAGGGAAAAGGCGCTGCTGCGCACGCTGCCGCTCTGGCTGGCCGAGGCTGAAAACGCCGACTGGGCCTGCACCGATACCGCATCGAACTTGACGCTGGCGCCCTTGGCGGCGTCGCCGAACAGTTTGCCGACGAAAGTATCGAGAAATTTCTGGGCTACATCGACGGTCGACGTGGCCAGCTCGGTCACGCGATTCGTCAGGCTCTGCGAGGACAGGCTGACATTATCGTTGTACAGGGAGACCGGATCGACCACCGGCAGGCGCGCGGCGACATTGCCGCTGGCCGGCGCCAGCTGCGCGCCGACACCCCTGCCGCCAGCCTGCGCGGGGGCAGGAAGAATGGTGGAGGCGGGCGGGCGGGCGCTCAGGGCGGACAAGAAAGACATGGCGGTCGGACAATAAAAAAGTTGCGTTACTGACCATAACGGCAGCCATGCCGATTACTTTAGTTATTTTTCTATTATTTTTTTATTGCCTTGAGGAATCTCAATCAATGGTGATGGGACCATTGCCCTTCTGGCGATGCGAGATAGGATTCAACAGCGTCCTTGTTTCCGGTGGCATGGCGTTTCAGGACCCCGCACCCGCACACGCCCTGGTAGGGCTGGATGTGGGAACAGGCGGAGACTTTCTGCAGGAATACTTTGACAGGTTTCTCGCAGTTGGCGCATTTGAAAGTGAGCACGCGGGCGGGTTTTGACATAGGGAAGATCCGGACGTAAAAAACGCGCATTTTATCACCGGGGTGCGCGTACGCAGTCAACTGCTGGCCTGGCACAGCGTTAACGGAGCAGGCCCCCGGGCGAAGTGATCGAGACAGGATGCATGATGAACACCGACAAGCAACCAAGCAAGGAAAGCGTGCGCCAGTGGCTGCGCGCGCAAATCGCCCAGCGCCGCCCGCCGCCCGACCCGCAGGAAATCCGGCGCGAGCTGGGATGGGAGCTGGCGAAGGTGCGTCCGGCCAAGCCGAAACGCTAGGATTTACACTTGCCGCAATTGGACGGTCCCGGTACTGCCGCCGCCGCCGTTCGGTTGCAGCAGGATGCGCGTTGCAATGCGCTCCGTCATCTCCCGCACCTGCGAGATCACGCCGGCCTTGCGGCCCATCGCCCGCGGCCCGTCCGGCGCATCCATGGCCCCTGAGGGTGTCGCTATCGAGGCTGCCGAAGCCTTCGTCGATGAACAGCGATGCCACCTTCACCCGGTTCGATGACAGCGACGCCAGTCCCGGCGCCAGCGCCCCGGTGACGGACGAGCCACTGCGCAGGCGGCGGCATCACATTGATGATTTGTACGATGGTTTGCGTTTCCAGTTCATATGGAATCCGGATATTGGCGCCAACAAAATCTTTCTTGTTGCGGGTGATGATCAGTCGTTGCGTTACATTTCCGGTGGCTTTGATAATGGCGTCGGGTAACGCGATCTTCGGCGGTCTGCGGCTACTTGCGCCGCGAACCGACGCGGCTTCATGCATGATCGCGTCGTTCGTGTGAATGACTTCAAATCGCAAACTGACTAAAAACGCACGGGCGCGTGGCTGCTCCGATAGCGGAGCACCCGCGATAAGCTCCATCCATGTAACTGCGCTGATGGCAGGATCGGCAAAATAGTCCAGTTCCCGGAAGGCTTCCGGAATACCTTTCAGAGCGTCGACAAGTATATTGGTATCGAATAGGACTAGCGCCATTCCTCCCTCATTTCTTTTTGAAATTGAAGGCTATCGGGTATGTCGTCGCGATCTTTCCACATGCCGAACATCGAATTGAGTGCCGCAGTGCGCCTGGCACGGGCGCCCTTCAATGCCTCCGCGCCTGACTCCTGCTCGGTCGGCGGATGATTGACCGAAGGCGGCGAAGCAAGCCTGGCTTCCGACGCGCTTGTGTCTACGTCCGGCGCAATTGCTCGCTTTCACCTTTGATGTCGATATTGCAGCTCCCTGAGGTGTGCGCCAGCGGGACGCACAGGTTCACCCCCGCCGCAGCGTTGCTGGAATAGGTGAATCGAAGTACATTCTTGCCTTCAACGTTTTTCCCTTTTTCACCAAAAGTGGTGACGTAGTTCAGGTGAAAATGCGTCGAGTACAACGCTTGGAGGATGTGCCTGGCTCGCTGCCCGTCAGCGCATCCTGGCCATTGCCAGGCAACGCGTCCTCGGAAGCGGGATGCTCCGGGTCCGGTGTGAAGGTACCGCATTTCTCATAAAGTGAGCTCATCTTTTGCTCCCCTTGGTCGATTCATGCCGTCTCAGTCTAGCGCACTTCAGCCGTGACGACGCGGCGCTTCGGTACGAAAAATGACATGATCGCCGGCCGGAAATGCCGCTGCTGCCAATGCCCCGGGTGACTGGCTGTTGTGCCCGCTCAGCGGCCATCCGGACGCCGCTGCTACAGTCAAAGCGGACGGTCAAACCGGAGAACGCCATGCTTGCTCGACTTCGACTTCGACTTTTGCTGTGCGCGTCGCTGTGCGCCGCGCTCGCCATGCCGGCAACGGCGGCGGTGCGTTTCCTGGCGCTGGGCGACGCCGGCGAAGGCAACCCGGCCCAGTACGCGATCGGCAAGGCCATGACGGCGCTGTGCGCGCGCAAGGGTTGCGACTTTGTGATTTATCTCGGCGACAATTTCTACGGGCAAGGCATTACCCGCCCCGACGATCCCCAGTTCCAGCACAAGTTCGAGCTGCCGTACGCCGGCCTCGACCTGCCTTTCTACGCCATGCTGGGCAACCACGACTACGGCGATCCGCCCCTCGACTACTGGAAGCCCCAGTTCCAGATCGCCTACACCTGGCGCTCGGCGCGCTGGAAAATGCCGCACCCGTTCTACCGGGTCCAGAAAGACGAGGTGGCGCTGTTCGCGCTCGACACCACGGGCTATCTGCAGGGCGTCAACGCCGATGCGCAGCGCGCGTGGCTGGCCGGCGCCCTGGCCATTTCCGGGGCAAAGTGGAATATCGTGGCCGGCCACCATCCCTACCTGTCCAATGGTGAGCACGGCAATGCGGGGAACTATGAAGGCTGCGGCAATTTTTGCCCGGCGATCGTCAACGGCGCGCCCCTCAAGCACTTGTTCGAGGAGATTGTCTGCGGCCACGCCGACATTGTCCTCAGCGCTCACGACCACAACCTGCAGTGGCCCAAGTCGCGCTGCGGCACCGAATTCATCATCTCCGGCGCCGGCTCGAAAACCACCCGCCTGGTGCGGCGCGACGCCAATCCTGTGCATTTCGAACATGACCGCACGCCCGGCTTCCTGTGGGCCAGCATCGAGGGCGAGCGTTTCAGCGCCGAGTTCTACGACCTTCATGGCAAGCTGCTGTACAAGCGCAGCATCAGCAAGGCCGCGCCGCCCGCCTGGCGTTGCACCCGGCCGTGGCCCGGTTACGCCGGCTGCCTGCCGGCGCAGCTCCAGCCCGAGGCAGGCGGCGGCGACTGACCCTCAGGCCGCGGCGCGCCAGGTATTGCGCCCGGCCTGCTTGGCCTGATACAGCTGCATGTCGGCCTGCTGCAGCAGCGCGTCCGGATCGGGCGTCCCAACGGGCGTCCCATCGGGCGTGCCGCCGCTGAAGTAGGCCAGGCCGATGCTGGCCGACACCGACACCGTGACCATTCCCAGCTCGAACGGCGCCTGCATCGCGCTGACGATCTTGGCCGCGATGGCTGCCGCGTCTTCCGGGCGCGCCAGCTTTTCCATGATGATGGTGAATTCGTCGCCGCCCAGGCGCGCCACGGTATCGCTGGCGCGCAGGGTTTGCGTCAGGCGCGCGGAAAACGCCTTGAGCAGGGCGTCGCCCACGTGGTGCCCATAGGTGTCGTTGACCGGCTTGAAATGGTCGACGTCCATGTACATCAGCGCCATCAGATGGCCGTCGTCGGCGCTCTCGCGCATGGCCACGCTGAGCTTGTGCAGAAAGCCGGCGCGGTTGGCCAGCCCGGTCAGCGCATCGACCTGGGCCAGCTTGAGCAGGCGCTTCTTCTCGCGCTTTTGCGAGGTGATGTCCTGGCGCATCACGTGAAAGCCGACCACCGTCACGCCGTCCCCGCCCAGTTGCGGAATATAGGTCACTTCCAGCGTCCGTTCGGCGCCCCCGCTCTCGTCGTGTTCCTCGAAGACCAGGGTTTCCCCCTTGAGCGCGCGCAGGATGTACGGTTCGAGCGTGGCGAAACGCTTTTCGCCCACGGTCTGGCGCACCGTCATGCCCGGCACGTCGGCGCCATCGCGCCCGAACTCGCGGTGATAGGCCAGGTTGTGGAAGCGGTAGACCTGGTTGGCGTCGATGTAGGCCACCATGGCCGGCAGCGTATCGGCAATGGTGCGCAGGCGCGCCTCGCTTTCGCGCAGCGCCAGTTCGGCTTCGCGCAGGGTGGTGATGTCGTCGATGGTGCCCACAAAACCTTCGATCCGTTCGCCGATGCGCACCGCCGCCACCTTGACCGACGCCCATACCAGGCTGCCATCCGGGTGCAGGAAGCGCACCACTTTCTTGAACGGCTCGGCGTTCCTGCGCTGGTGCTGGAAGATGGTATTGAGGCTGTCGCGTTCCTCCGGATGGAGCGCGCCGGTCCAGCCGCTGCCCAGCGCCTGTTCGCGCGTCAGCCCGGTGATGGTCTCGAACATGCGGTTGACGTAGGTGCAGTTGCCGCGCAGGTCGGCGCGGATCAGGCCGAGCGGGGAAGCGTTGGTGATCGCGGTCAGCTGCGCTTCGCTGTTGCGCAGGTTCTGTTCCTGCTCATGGCGCCGCGTCACGTCTTCGGCGATGCACAAGATGTATTCGATGGCCCCGGCGCTGTCGAACAGCGGCACCGACACCGTGTGCAGGTAGCGCAGTTCGCCGTCGGGCCGGCGCAGCGGTTTTTCGGGCAGGTCCACCGCCGCCGGACTGGCCAGCATGGCGCGGTCTTCCTCGGGGCTGCAGAGGGCGAAATCGGGGGCGAAGGCCATGCAATCGGTCTTGCCGATGACATCGTCGGCGGCGTAGCCGGTGGCCGCTTCGGCGGCCTTGTTCCACACCACCATGGTGCCGAAGCTGGCCGGGCGCACGCTCTTGACATAAATGAGCAGCGGCAGGTGTTCGATGAGCGACTGCAGAAAGCCGCGGTTGCCGCTGATTTCGAGTTCGGCCAGCTTGCGCGCGCTGATGTCGCGCCAGCTCACCGCCACCCCGCCCGGAATCGGCACGATCTGATGGCGGATCCACACCGCCCGCTCGCCGGGAGCGCGCAGTTTGACTTCTTCTTCAAGCGGATGCGATTGAAGCAGCACCTTGGCGTAGCGTTCGAGGAATGGCGGGTCGACGTCGCACGGCAGCAGCGGCAGGATGCCCTGTCCGGTGACGGCGCCGCGCGTGTGCCCCAGCATGGCCGCGCCCTTGTCGTTGATGTCGGCCACGACAAAGTCGACGATCTTGCCGTCGGCGTCGCGGCGGGCCTTGAGGAACATGACGCCATCGAGGCTACCCTCGGCGGCGGCGCGCGAGGTGGCCTGGGCGTCGCGCGCGGCGCGCATGCTGGCGCGCAGGCGCGCGCTCTGGCGCATCAGCAGCGCCGTCACCGCGACGATGGCCAGGGTCGCGGCCAGCGCGATCCACAGGTAGCGGATGCGGTGGCGCTCGAATTTTTCCATCGCGGCGCGCTCGGTGATGCCCACCACCGCCACCAGCGCGTAGCGGTCCATGTCGCTGTAGCTGTAGATGCGCGCGATGCGGTCCGGCGGCGCGGTCGCCTCCAGTTCCTCGGTGGGCACGCCGCCCACTTTGCGCGCACGAAAGCCCAGGCGCTCGCCGACGAACAGGCGCTCGCCCACGCGCCCGATGGTCAGCCGGGCGTCGTGCGCCCACAGGAACAGGGCCGCCTCGTCGTCGACGTTGACGCGGTCGTAGTCGTCGACGAAGTAGAGCGGATCGATCATGATCACGATGGCGCCGGCGAACTTGCCGTCGCCATCGTTGAGGCGGCGCGCGATCTGGATCAGCCACTTGCCGCTGCGCGGCTCGATCACCGGGGTCGAGAACTGGGCGGCGTCGCCGGCGCCGCCCGCGAGCGCCAGGAACCAGGACGTGCCGGCGGTGGGGCCGGGACCGGCGCTGAAGGCATTGGCGCTGTCGAGTACCTTGCCGTGGCGATCGATCAGGGCCATTGGCAGGTTGAGCTTGGCCGGCAGCACGCTGTCGAGCAGGCCGTTGCGCTGGGCGAATTCGGCCAGGCGCAGGGCGCCGTCGGTTTCCTCGAATTTGAGCTTGAAGAGCTGGGTCGCGTGGTCGCTCTGGCGCAGGATGTGGCTGACATGTTCGGACAGCACGCGCGCCAGTGCCTGGCTGGACAGTACCGCATCGTGATGGGCGGCGGCGCGCTCGACCCCCATCTGGTGAAACAGGGTGATCCAGATGGCGGCCACCAGCGACAGCGCAAAGCACGGGAGCAGCATGACCCGGAACAGGCGCCTGGCTGATCGTCGAAATACGCTGGCGGAAGGAATAGGCGTCCCCCGATGGTTGGTTGGCATCAAAAGAAATGGCGAAATGGCGCGGCCAAAAAAATCCTTGAAATCGGGCCGCACCCTAACTTACATTCTGCGCGCAAATACCGGCGATGTCGCTGGCGCACTCAAAAAAATCTTGGGCGCAGGAACAAAGCATGACGTTTCGTCACTAAACGGAGACGTCGCCGGCCCGCTTACTGCGAACGGCGCAACATTGCGTTGCATATGTGCTCACAAGAAACCGATTGATGGCGCACCGCTTGCGCTAGATCAAACGCGCGGTGTCGGAGTTCCTTACACTGGTTTCTCCGGGCTGACGCACGAGTTCATAAAGAACAACGTCAAGCCTGCCAAAACACACGACTCCAGCCAGGCTCCCGCGCACCAGCGTCCGGATCTTGAGTATGCGGGCAACTTTTGAGGAGACCGAATGTTAACGGCGACATATACCCTGGTTGCACTGTCTGTCGAGCAAGCCAAGCTTCGCGCGCAGGTACAGGCTTTGCAAAAGCTGCTTCATTCCACGTTCGCGCATCAGAACGCGCTCGCCGCAGGGCAGGTGGGCGCCGCCTGCGAGACCGTCAAGCGCCTGTACGAAAATTGCCACTGGCGCAAGATCGACATGTTCCTGGTGCCGGCGATCCGCAAAGCCAGTCCCGCCGCCGACCGGCTGCTGCTCGACCTGGAAGAACTGGGCCGGGCCGCTGCCGATGCCGTGGGCGTGCTGGTGGTGCGGCTCGGCTTCCAGGCGCTCGACACCTATGCCAGCGTGGCCCAGTTCTGCGCCGCGCTCGAAGCGTTTTGCAGCGCCACGCTCAAGCGCCTGGAGCGCGAGGAGCACGAGCTGTTTCCGGTGGCACGGGCCGTGATTTCCGGCGAAGCGTGGTTTTCCATCGCCAACGAAATGCTGGCGCAAGATGCTTACGTGCAAGAACGCAAACCGTCGCGCCAGGCCATCGTGCTGTCGCGCCGCGGACATGACGGCGAGCACGAGCGCATGGACGGTGGCGTCGACCGCCGCTTCGCGCCGCATTTCGCCCATTAAACGCCGTCCGCCCGGCTGGCGCGGGATGCGGGTTCCTGGGCGGGCGGGCGTTCAACGCGCCTGCGCCGGGCCAGGATGGCCCGAATTGCCGCAAGATGGTGCGGCCCGTGCCGATCAGCCTGCCCGGGCGGCGCGAGCCACCCGCGGTATCAAGCATTAATACTCCTTCCTATCGCGTGCTTTCCGCGCCATTCTTGCTATGATGGTGGTTTTGAATGGTTGATATCACGTCATGTTCGAATTCCTTTTCAAGCGACCGGCCGACAAGTCCGACACCCCTGCCGGAAAGTCCGCGCAGGCGAGCCCGAATCCAGCTCCGGCGGCCGCGCAGACCAGCGCGCTGCGTGCCCAGCAGGCCGAAAAGGTAGCCGCGCTGGCCGGCGATGAAGCCGCCGCCGTCGAGTTCATCCTGCAATCCGATTTTTCCGAGCTGCGCCTGACCGCAGCCGAGCACGTGCATTCGGCCGCCGCGCTCGAACGCGTGCACGCCGCCATGCGCAATACCGACCGCCGCGTCGCCAAGCTGATGCAGTCGCGCCTGGACGCGCTGCGCCACCACCAGGCCGAGCTTGCGCGCGGCCAGGCCTGCATCGAGCAAGCCCAGGGCCTGCTCAAGGACGAGAAGCTTTCGCCCAACCAGGTTGCCGAGCTGGACCGCCGCTGGTCGGTGATCGCCGCGCCGGAACTGGCCGCCCCGTTCGATGCCATCCGCACCCAGCTGGCGCAGCGCCTGGAAGCCCAGGTGAGCTTGCAGCGCGCCATGATCGACAGCCTGACCGCCTTGCGCGCCCTCGGCAGCGGCGACCTGCGCGCCGCCGAGCTGGCCGAGCGCCTGGAACGGATGGCGCAAACCCACGCCGCCGCGCTGGCCGCACCGGAACACGCCTCGCTGCCGCGCAGCCTGACCAACGAATTCGCCTCCGAGCACGCGCGCCTCTCCGCCTCGCTGGGCGCGCTGGAGCAGGGCCAGTCGGCCGTGATCGCACGCGAAACCGCGCTGGCCGAATGGCGCGCCACGCCGCCCGGCGCGTTCAACCAGGATCAACTGAAAAAAGCCTGGCAGCAGTTGCCGCCGGCACCGCCCGACGCCGCCGCCGACCTGCAGCAGCGCTTCGAGGTGCTGCTTGCCTCGGTACCGGCGCCGGCCCCCTCGGCCCACAAGCCGAAGGAGGCGCGCAAGAACGCCCCCGCGCAGGCGCCCGACCAGCATTTCATCGATACGCTCGACGCCATGGAAGCGGCCCTTCAGCAAGGCTCCCTCGGCAGCGCGGCCGACATGGACAAGACCCTCAAGGACAGCAAGGGCACACGCCTCACGCCGGCCCTGGCCGATCGCCTGGCGCATGCGCGCGCCGAACTCAAACGCCTGTCGGACTGGGCGCGCTGGGGCGGCAACGTCTCGCGCGAGGAACTGATCAAGGCGGTCGAGCAGCTCACCACGCAAAAACTGGCGATGAGCGAACTGGCCAAGAAAGTCGGCAGCATGCGCGAACGCTGGAAGGCGCTCGATACCTTGTCGGGCGCCGCGCCCAAGAGCCTGTGGGAGCGCTTTGACGCCGCCTGCAGCGCCGCCTACGCGCCAGCGGCCGCCCACTTCAAGCACCTGGCCGACGAACGCCACACCAACGCGGCCAAGGCGCAGGCCCTGATCGCCGAAGCGGCGCTCGAAACGGCCAAGCTGGCCGACGGCGAGAGCGTCGACTGGAAGCACATGGCGGCCACCGTGCAGCGCATGCGCCTGGCGTGGAGCCACCTGGGCGCGATCGACCGCAAGGAAAAGAAGCGCCTCGATCACGAATTCACCGATGCGCTCAATACCCTGCAGGCGCCGCTGGAACAGCAGCGCAAGAACGAAGTGGCCGAACGCGAAGCGATGATCGCCCAGGTGGCGGCGCTCGACGCGCACGACCGCCACGCGCTCGACACCCTGCGCTCGCTGCAGGAACGCTGGCAGGAGCACGCGCGCGCGGTGCCGCTCGAACGTAAGGCCGAGCAGGCGCTGTGGCAGAAATTCCGCGCTGCGTGCGATGCCGTTTTCGCGCGCCGCAAGGAAAGCGCCAACGCGGCCGACGCCGAACGGCGCAGCCACCAGGAAGCCAAGGACGCGATCAGCGCGCGCCTTGAACAAGCGGCCGGCGCGCCTGACGCCGCCGCCCACGCCGCAAAACTGCTGCGCGAAGCGGCCGCCGAGTGGAACGCCATCGGCGCCGTCCCGCGCGCCAACGAAGCGAAGGTCGAGAAGCGCTATCACGCCGCCATCGCCGCGCTGCAGCACCATGCCGACGCCGCCAAGCGCGACGCCAGCCGCGCCCAGGCCAGCGCGCTGCGCGACAAGCTGCGCCTGTGCCAGGAACTCGAGGCGCAGCTTGCCGCCGGCGCGCCTGACGCCGACGGCATCGACTGGAGCGCGCGCTGGAGCGCCTTGCCGGCGCTGGACGCCAATTACGAACGCACTCTGAAGGCGCGCTTCGATGCGGCGCTGGCGGCGCGCGGCGAGGGCCGGGCGGCGTTTGTCGCGCTGCTCGAGAAAAACCGCGCGCCGCTGCTGCACGAAATCCTGCGCCTTGAAATCGCGGCCGGCATCGACAGCGGCAGCGAGTTCGCGCGCGAGCGCCTGAAACTGCAGGTCGAGACCCTGCAGTCGTCGCTCAAGTCGGGCCAGAAGCCGGGCAACCCGGCGGCGCAGTTCCTGCAGCTGTGCGCCATTCCGGCGCCGGTGGACGACCGTACCGCATCGCGCATCGAACACCTGTTCACGCGCATCGCCAGGGACGGCAAATGATGGCGGTGCGGGTCCAGAGCGCCGACTTCGACCTGAGCACCGAAATGGCGGCCCTGCGTGCGCAGGATGCACGCATCGGTGCGGTGGTCTCTTTTGTCGGCACCGTGCGCGACATGAACGACGGCGCCAGCGTGGCCGCCATGGAGCTCGAACATTATCCCGGCATGACCGAGCAGGCGCTCGAACAGATCGTGGCGCAGGCCGCTGAACGCTGGCCTTTGTACGGCGCGCTGGTGGTTCACCGGGTTGGGCCGCTCGCGCCGCTCGACCAGATCGTGCTGGTGGCGTGCACCGCGGCGCACCGTGGCGAGGCATTCGCGGCCTGCGAATTCATCATCGATTACCTCAAGACCGACGCCCCGTTCTGGAAGAAGGAGCAGACGCCTGACGGTGCGCGCTGGGTCGACGCGCGCGTGACCGACGACGCCGCGCTGGCCAAGTGGACCAATAAATGAATTTTATCGCCGTCGGCGTGGGAGCCGCGCTCGGTGCGTGGCTGCGCTGGGGGCTGGGACTGTGGCTCGGTGCCCTGCACCCGAAACTGCAGCTCGGCACCCTGGCCGTGAACCTCGGCGGCGGCTACCTGATCGGCGTGGCACTGGGCTTTTTCGCGGCGCATCCGGTGCTGCCGCCCGAGTGGCGCCTGTTCGCGGTGACCGGTTTCCTGGGCGGGCTGACGACATTTTCCACTTTTTCCGGCGAAGCGATGGCGCTGCTCGAACGCGGCGACCATGGCTGGGCGCTGGCGCATTCGGCGCTGCACCTGGCCGGCTCGATTACCTGCTGTATCGCCGGCCATGCAAGCTGGCGCGCACTATCCACATGATGTCAAACCAAGGAGAATTCAATGTCCAAGCAACTGCCGCAACGTCCTACCGGTGCCTTTATCGGCGCATCCTGGGCGGCCCTGTTCATCGGCGCCGGTACTTTCCTCATCGGACTATGGAACTCGGCGATGCAGCTCAATGAGCGCGGCTACTACTTCACCTTGCTGATGTACGGTTTGTTCGCCGCCGTGTCGCTGCAAAAGTCGGTGCGCGACCGCCTTGAGGGCGTCAAGGTCACGGGCATCTATTTTGCGCTGTGCTGGGTGTCCCTGCTGCTGTCGATGCTGCTGCTGACGGTGGGCCTGTGGAACGCCACGCTGGCGCCGAGCGAAAAGGGGTTTTATGCGATGTCGTTCGTGCTCAGCCTGTTCGCCGCGGTGGCCGTGCAAAAGAACGTGCGCGACGTCGCGCTGGCGGAAGACCCGAAAGACCTGTACGTCGATTCCGGCAAGGAGTAAAAACGGCAGCGGGCCGCCGGCGCGGCCCGCCAACCGCATCACTGCTGCGGGAACTTCATCGCCTTCCTCACCGCCAGGCAGCGCCGCTCGTTTTCATGCTGGTCGCGCAGGGCGCGCATGGTCCCCTCCGATAGTCCCTTCAACTCCTTGCCGGCCTTTGCCAGGCGCTGCACGCTGGCCGGCGTGCAGTCCTTCGGTATCAGGGTCGCGGCCCAGGCGCGCATGTAGACCGGGCCGGCGGCCTTGTCGAGCGCCGGCAGCTGGCGCAGGCGCTCGGCCGCGCTCATTTCGCTCAAGGCGCGCTGCGCGGGCGGATACAGGTTTTCCATCGCCGTGCGCACGCGCGAAAACGGCAGCGTTGTTTTCAGGTCCATGATCGTCGCCAGCCATTGCTGCTTGACGGCGGGATCGGGCCGGATCACGGCGGCGCGCAGCGCGGCCGCCTGGCCGGCGTCGGATTTGTCGCGTGCCTGTTCGGCCTCGCTCAACGCCACGCTGCCGGCGTAACCGGCGCGGCTGAGGGCTTCGACGATCTTCCAGCGCAGGTCCTGGTCCAGCGGCACGCCGTCGAGCACGGTGGCGCCGTTCAGGACCGATACCAGACGCTCCTGCGCTTGCGCTGTGGTGGCCGCGTTCAGGTAGGCGTCCATCCAGCGGTGCGTGAAGTTGGCGTTGCCCTTGCTGGCGAGGACGCCGCTCCATGCCATGTGTTCCAGCGCGGCGATGGTCTTTTGCGCGTAGCGCGGCGGCGCGTGCATCACATCGATGTAGTATTTTGCGCTCGCCACCTTGGTCAGCACGTCGCCGAGCAGGTTGTAGTTCTTTTCAAGCGGCGCGTAGGTCAACGCCGTGCGGATGAAGCTTTCCAGCGGCAGGTCGCCATCGCGCACGCCATCCCACAAGCTTTGCCACATCATCGCGCGCAAGAGCGGTTCCTCGATGGCACCCAGGTGGCTGCCGACGGTGGCGAACGAGCGCTTGTCCAGCTTGACCTTGACGTAGCCCCAGTCCTGGTAGTTCGGATAGACCAAATCGGGACAGGCGCTGCCCACCAGCGCCGGCACGCTGGTTGCGGCGCCGCTGTAGGTGACCGGTACGGTCGTCCCGGGAGTGAGCTTGCCGTCTTCCAGTACGAAGGTGGCGACCTGCACGCGCTGCTCGCGCAGGGTCGGCAGCGCTGGCGTGGCGCTCTGGCGCAAGGTGAAGCTGGCCACCTTGCCGGCGCTGCAGCGGTACTCGGCCGCCAGCGTGTTCACGCCGGCCTTGTACAGCCATTGCTTTGTCCATGGCTTGAGGTCGCGCCCCGCCGCGTCGCCCAGGCTGCCGATGAAGTCGTCGAGCTGCGCGTTCTTGTACTGGTACTTCACGAGGTAGTTGTGCACGCCCTTGCGGAAAACGTCTTCGCCGAGCAGATGGCGCAGCTGCTTGAGGGTCGACGCGCCTTTCGAGTAAGTGATCGCATCGATGTTATCGAACGCGTTCGCGCTCGACGCCACCGGCACCTCGATCGGGTGCGTGGCCGGGCTCTGGTCCTGCACATAGGCTTCCTGCTTGCCTTCGGAATAAAAGGTTTGCCAGGCGCCGGTGAACTCGGTCGATTCGGCCGTCGCCATGGTCGCCATGAAGGAGGCGAAGCTTTCGTTGAGCCACAGGCCGTTCCACCATTTCATGGTTACCAGGTCGCCGAACCACTGGTGCGCCATCTCGTGCAGGATCACTTCGGCCAGGCTTTCGCGCTGGGCGTCGGTCATGGCCGCCTTGTAGAGAAAGCCGTCTTCGGCAAAGGTGACCGCGGCCGCGTTTTCCATGGCGCCGTACAGGAAGTCGGGGACCATCAGCTGGTCGTACTTTTCAAACTGGTAGGCAATGCCGAAGTAATTGTCGAAGTAGGCCAGCCCCTGTTTCGTGTACTTGAACCAGTCGCCCGGGGACACTTGCGCGGCGACCGACTGGCGCGCGAACAGGCGCATCGGATACGGACCGCTGTTATCTTCCCAGACCTTGTACGGCCCCGCGTGCATCGAAAAATTGTAGGCGCTCAGTTGTTTGGTGGCCGGGAAGGTCCAGCGCCGCGTGGCGCCGCGCTCCTCGATGGCGCTTTCGCGTTTGGTGGAGACCACCTGCCAGTCGGCCGGGGCGGTGACGCTGAGCTGATAGGTCGCTTTCAGGTCGGGCTGGTCGAACAGGGCGAACATCTGGTGGGCCGCCGCCGGCTCGAAGTGCGAGTAGGTGTAGACCTTGCCGTCGACCGGGTCAAGCATGCGGTGCAGCCCTTCGCCATTGGTGCTGTGGGCGCGCTGGTAGCTGACCGTCACGCTGTTGCGGCCCGCCTTGAGGTGGCGCGCCGCAATCGTGATGTAAGCCTGGTTGTACTGCGGCGCGACCGCCACGCCGTTGACGGCGAGGGCGCTGACGGTGGCCTTGTCCAGATCGACGGTGATGGGCGAGCGGGTATCGGCCAGGTCGAACCGCAGCGTGCTGGTGCCGCTGAAGGTATCGGCGCCGCTCAGCGTGAAGTCGAGCACATAGGCCACGTTGGCAAGGCGTTTCGATCGCGCCGCCGCCTCGGCCTGGGTGAGGGCGTCGGCCCGCACGGGCGCGCTCGCCGGGGCGGCTGCACTGGCGGCGCAGGCGGCGCCGGCGAGAAAGAGGGCGCCGAGGGCGCGCAGACGTGGAATAGACAAGGCGGCATCCCAATAAAAGTTTCAATAACGCAAGAATATCATGCGTTACAGCTGCATCGGGCTGCATGCCTTGAAAAAGTCGGTCACGGCCCAATCTTTCATTCAAGTTAAATCACACTCTTTTGTGGAGCTCGACCATGCGCCAAGACAAAATGACCACCAAGCTGCAGGAAGCGCTGTCCGATGCGCAAAGCCTGGCGGTGGGCAATGATAATCAGTATATCGAACCGGTCCACCTGCTGTCCGCCCTGCTGAACCAGGACGATGGCGCCGCGCGTTCGCTGCTGCAGCGCGCCGGCGTGAACGTGGGCAGCCTGACCACGGCCCTGCGCAGTTCCCTGGAGCGCTTGCCGAAAGTGTCGGGCAACGGCGGCCAGGTGCAGGCGGGGCGCGAGTTCGTGGGCGTGCTCAATCTGGCCGACAAGGAAGCGCAGAAGCGCGGCGACCAGTTCCTTTCCAGCGAAATGGTGCTGCTGGCGCTGACCGAAGACAAGTCCGACGCCGGTACCCTGGCGCGCGAAAGCGGCCTGACACGCAAGGCGCTGGAGACCGCGATCCAGGCGGTACGCGGCGGCGAAGGCGTGAAGTCGGCCGACGCCGAAGGCCAGCGCGAATCGCTGAAAAAATACACGCTCGACCTGACCGAGCGCGCCCGCCTGGGCAAGCTCGATCCGGTGATCGGGCGCGACGATGAAATCCGGCGCGCAATCCAGGTGCTGCAGCGGCGCACCAAGAACAACCCGGTGCTGATCGGCGAACCTGGCGTGGGCAAAACCGCCATCGTCGAAGGCCTGGCGCAGCGCATCATCAACGGCGAGGTGCCCGATTCGCTCAAGGGCAAGCGCGTGCTCTCGCTCGACATGGCGGCCCTGCTGGCGGGCGCCAAATTCCGCGGCGAGTTCGAGGAGCGCCTCAAATCCGTGCTCAAGGAACTGGCGCAGGATGAAGGCCAGACCATCGTCTTCATCGACGAGATGCACACTATGGTCGGCGCCGGCAAGGCCGAAGGCGCCATGGATGCGGGCAATATGCTCAAACCCGCACTGGCGCGCGGCGAACTGCATTGCGTCGGCGCGACCACGCTCGACGAGTACCGCAAATACATCGAGAAGGATGCCGCGCTCGAGCGCCGCTTCCAGAAAATCCTGGTCGACGAGCCGACCGTGGAAGCGACCATCGCAATCCTGCGCGGCCTGCAGGACAAGTACGAGCTGCATCACAAGGTGGAGATCACCGACGCGGCCATCATCGCCGCGGCCGAACTGTCGCACCGCTATATCACCGACCGCTTCTTGCCCGACAAGGCGATCGACCTGATCGACGAAGCGGCCTCGAAGATCAAGATCGAGATCGATTCCAAGCCGGAGGTGATGGACAAGCTGGAACGCCGCATCATCCAGCTGAAAATCGAACGCGAAGCGGTCAAGAAGGAGAAGGACGAGGCATCGCGCAAGCGCCTGGACCTGATCGACGATGAAATCGCGCGCCTGGAACGCGAGTACAACGACTTCGAGGAAATTCTCAAGTCCGAAAAAGCCATGGTGCAGGGCACCACGCACATCAAGGAAGAAATCGAGCGCGTGCGCCTGCAGATGGAAGAGGCGACGCGCAGCAGCAACTGGCAGAAAGTGTCGGAGCTCCAGTACGGCAAGCTGCCCGAACTCGAAGCGCAGTTGAAGCACGCCGAGGACGATACCACCAAGCCCGTCGAAAACGCCAAGCCGAAACTGCTGCGCACCCAGGTCGGCGCCGAGGAAATCGCCGAAGTGGTCTCGCGCGCGACCGGCATTCCGGTGTCGCGCATGATGCAGGGCGAGCGTGACAAGCTGCTGCACATCGAAGAAAAGCTGCACGAGCGCGTGGTGGGGCAGGACGAGGCGATCGTCGCCGTCGCCGATGCGATCCGGCGCTCGCGCGCGGGCCTGTCGGACCCGAACCGTCCGTACGGCTCCTTCATGTTCCTCGGCCCCACGGGCGTCGGCAAGACCGAGTTGTGCAAGGCGCTGGCGGGCTTCCTGTTCGATACCGAGGAGTCGATGATCCGCATCGACATGAGCGAATTCATGGAAAAGCATTCGGTGGCACGCCTGATCGGCGCGCCGCCAGGCTATGTGGGCTACGACGAAGGCGGTTACCTGACCGAAGCCGTGCGGCGCAAACCGTACAGCGTGATTCTGCTCGATGAAGTCGAAAAGGCGCACAGCGATGTCTTCAACGTGCTGCTGCAGGTGCTCGACGACGGCCGCATGACCGACGGACAGGGACGCACGGTGGACTTCAAGAACACGGTGATCGTGATGACCTCGAACCTGGGATCGCACAAGATCCAGTCGATGGACAGCGACGATCCGGGCGTGGTCAAGCTGGCGGTGATGGCCGAGGTGCGCTCGCACTTCCGGCCGGAGTTCATCAACCGGATCGACGAGATCGTGGTGTTCCATGCGCTCGACGAGAAGAATATCGGCGCGATCGCCAAGATCCAGCTCAAGCATCTGGAACAGCGCCTGGCGAAGATGGAAATGACGCTCGATATCTCGGAAGAAGCCTTGCAGAAGATCGCGGAGGCGGGCTACGACCCGGTGTACGGCGCGCGGCCGCTCAAGCGGGCCATCCAGCAGCAGATCGAAAATCCGCTGTCGAAGCTGATTTTGTCGGGACGCTTCGGACCGAAGGACCAGATCCCGGTGCGGGTCAAAAACGGCAGCCTGACCTTCGAGTAAGCACGCTTCAAATAGTTAAACTGGCGCAGGCGGGCACGCAGCCCGTCTGCGCCACGTTAAATCAACGCTTGCGGCGTACGCCCACCAGGCCAGCCAGGCCAAGCATGAAGAGCGCAATCGCGCCCGGCTCGGGAACCACGTTCCAGCCGATCACGTCAAAATACTGCACGTCCAGCGGCGACAGGCCGAGCTTTTCGCCACGGTCCGCGGTCGGGTCGAGCAGGCCCAGATGCAGTTCATCCTGCCAGTGGCTGGCCTGCTGGCCATCGCCATGGGTCGCGCCGGTGGAGAAGGTCGCCAGCTTGTTCTGACATTTATCGAGCGAGAAGAACTTGGTGCGCGTGTCGGCCGACCAGTCCAGGTCCGCCGCTTTTTTCTTGCTGTGGTCCGAACAGCGATACAGGTCGCCCGGGGAGATGAAGGTGAATTCCGCGTCGGCATAGTCGCCGGCGAGGTTGTAATCGAGGACGTCGACGCCGCTGATGAAGCCGAGCGCGTGGCCGATTTCGTGCGCGGCCACGCCGATGAAGTCATAAGCCTTGCCGTCGACGCCATTGCTCGGATCGAAGTCCCAGTTGAACAGGCTGCTGAAATTGATTTCGCCGTCCGAAACGTCATCCTTGGCGCCGGCCAGGCCGAGCGCGCGCGCGTTGGCGCGGGTCATGCGGATATTGCTGTTGTTGTCGTCGCAGTTATCGTCCAGGAAGGGCGTGGCGCTGCCGATGCCCGACGGGTTGGTGCCGGTGCCGTTCATGATCACGTTCAGGCAGCTGCTTTTCGACAGGTTCGACACGGCGGTCTTGTCGCTGATGCTCCAGGCATCCTTGGCCAGTGCCTTGCGGTAGTCATCGTAGCTGAACAGTTCCCGGGTCGAGCCGGTCGAGCCGAGCACGCCCGGCTCGAGCTCCATGAAGCCGATGTTCAGGTTGACCTGGACGTTGTCATGCAGCACGTTGGTCCAGCGCGTGGCAGCGGCCTGGAAGCCGGCCAGCGCCAGCGGATCCATGCCGGGCGCCGGGGTGAAGTTGATGACGAGTGCCTGGGCCGAGCCGGCGTAAGCGCACAGGAGGACCGGCGCGATCTTCAGTAAACGTTTTAAAGTTTTCATTTCCGCTTTTCAAGGTGTCGCTGATTAAAATCAGACTATGAATGTATTTTTCATCACGCTTCATGCTGGGAAGCATTGTGTACGTGAATTTTTCTCAAAAACGTATGCTAAAGAGCAAGTTTCGCGCCAGAATGTTAAGCCCTTGTTACTAAAGATTAAATTTTGGACAAGGCGAGATTTGACAGTTCAACTGTAAAGATTTCCGACAGTCGTGAGATGGGGGAGGGTGCGGGGCGAGTCGCAGGCAATGACGCGCCCGCAAAGCAAAAAACCGTCCTTTCCGCAACTGCAGGAAGGACGGTTTTTGATCGGGGCCAGGCCCCGGGTCTAGAGCAGAAAGATCAGCCGCGGCCCTGGCGCATGAAGCGCTGGATGTGATCGATCATGACCGTATCCGAATAGGGCTTGCCAAGCAACACATCGACGCCGGCGTCAGCGGCCTTTGTCTGGTAGCTTTCCTCGGCACTGATCATGATCACGGGAATGTGCGCCGTCAGCGGGTTCTCGCGCACGTGCCGGGTCAGTTCAAATCCATTCATGCCGGGCATTTCGACGTCGGTGATCAGGACGTCGGGCATGCGCTCGGCGATCTGTTTCATGGCATCGAGGCCGTCTTCCGCCATCGCGACCTGGAACTGATTGTTGACCAGCAAGCGGTTGGTTTTCACGCGCACGACCTTGGAGTCGTCCGCGATCATGACGACCGTGTCCGCCGCGGCTTTCGGCTCGATCACGCGTGCCGGGACCACCGGAGCGGCGGGCGCGGCAGGCTGCTGCTGTGTGGCCGCTGCTTCCTCGGCCAGGCGGGCGGCGGCGATGCGCTGCGCTTGCGCTTGTGCAGCCTGTTCGGCGGCGCGTACGGCCTCGAGCCGAACGGCTTCCGCGCGTGCCGCCTGCTCCGCCGCAATACGTTCCGACTCGATGCGTTCGGCTGCAATGCGCGCAGCCTGCTCGGCGGCGACGCGTTCCGCCTCAAGGCGGGCGGCTTCTTCAGCGGCAATGCGTTCCGCTTCCGCCTTGGCGGCCTGTTCGGCTTGCAGGCGCGCCGCCTCGGCCTCGGCGAGGCGCTGTGCTTCGAGACGGGCGGCCTCTTCGGCAGCAAGGCGGTCGGCTTCGATGCGAGCGGCTTCTTCGGCAGCCACACGCTCGGCCTCGATGCGTTCGGCTTCTACGGCGGCAAGACGTTCGGCTTCGATGCGTTCGGCTTCTTCGGCGGCAAGACGCTCGGCTTCGCGCCGCGCTGCATCTTCGGCGGCGATGCGGTTGGCTTCGCGCTCGGCCGCCTCAATCGCGGCAATGCGTTCGGCTTCGAGCTGCGCGGCATGTTCGTCGGCCAGGCGTTTCGCTTCCAGCTGCGCCGCCTGTTCGTCGGCGATGCGTTGCGCTTCCAGTTGTGCGGCATGCTCGTCGGCGATGCGTTTCGCTTCCAGCTGTGCGGCCTGCTCATCGGCAAGGCGTTGCGCTTCCTGGCGCGCCGCTTCTTCAGCGGCCTGACGTTCCGCTTCCAGGCGCGCGGCGTCGGCGGCGGCAATGCGTTCGGCTTCCACACGGGCCGCTTCGGCGGCAGCGATGCGCTCCGCTTCCAGACGCGCCGCCTCGGCGGCGGCAATGCGTTCGGCTTCCAGACGCGCCGCTTCGGCGGCGGCAACGCGTTCGGCTTCCAGGCGTGCCGCTTCGGCAACGGCAACACGCTCGGCTTCCAGACGTGCCGCCTCCGCTGCGGCGATGCGCTCGGCCTCGACGCGGGCCGCTTCGGCGGCAGCAATGCGTTCGCCTTCGATGCGTTCGGCTTCGATCACCGCACGGCGCTCGGCCTCACGGCGCTCGGCTTCCTCGGCAGCGGCAAGGCGTTCCAAGTCGAGGCGGGCGGCCTCGATTACCGCTTCAAGGCGTTCCGCTTCGGCGGCCGCGGCACGCTGCTCCGCTTCGGCGACCGCCGCGAGGCGTTCGGCTTCCAGGCGTTCTCTTTCCAGCCCGGCCAAACGGTCCAGTTTTGCCTGCTCCGCCGCAGCGCGCTCGGCGGCGGCGAGACGTTCCGCTTCCACCCGTTCAGCTTCCTCGGAGGCATCCTTCTCAGCCTGGATGCGGGCGAATTCCTTGGCCTGATCGGTATCCTCGAGCATGGTCGGTTCATCACGCTGTTGCAGCGCTTTGATTTCCCGTTCGCGCAAGACGTGCACGACGACACGGTAAGCCACGTAGAGGAGCACTAATATCAAAACGCCAATGCCGACATTTGTTTCGTAACTTGAAGTAAACACGCGAACAGCTCTCCGTCGTTACCTTTTTTCAAGGCAATTGGTTAATAAAAGGCGATCTTGGTTGTAGGCAACAATGATACACCGGCGCGCGGCAGAACACGATGGATGGTTGTAAGCATTCGTGTGTTCTTGTTCTGCGACAGACCGGCTGCGAGCGCGGCGAACGGCGATTTGGTATCGACTTTTGCTACTTCCCTACCGCTTTTCACAAAGTGTATGGGCAAAGCGCGTATCACGCCACCATTTTTCAGGACACAAAAAAAGCCGGCGCATAGCCGGCTTTACCACACCGACTGTCTCTTATACGGTCGGCGGATCGGTTTCCCTTGCAAAAGTGCGGTGCCGGGCGAGCGCTGTCTTGAACTGATGGAGCGCTTGCGCCGTCACGCCGGCGTTGGCGTTGATGATGCCGGGATCGTCGCACCCGTCCGGCAAGCTTTGCGGGATCGCAGCCTGGGCCAGCACGTCGGCACCGGTACCGATGGCAAGGATCGGCTTGCCGTGGCGATACTGTTCGCGCACGAAGTCGAGCACGCGCGGGTCGCGCCCGAGGGAGACGGCTGCATCTTCCCCGCCGGGCAGCACCATCGCGTCGTACACGACCGAGGGACTGGCTTCGAAGGTGATTTCAACGTGCAGGGGCTGGCCGTCGAGCGAGCTGACCTGGCCGAGCCGCTGGCCCACCAGGCGCGGCACGGCGCCTTCTTCCAGCAAGGCGGTGTAGATGGCGCGCACCATTGCGCCGTCCGTGCCGGACGCCACCAGGATGGCCACCTGGCGCGTGCGGATGCCGGCCACGCCCGGACGGCTGAGCAGCGAGAGGGCGGGCGAGGGCGGGTACGCCGGCAGCGGCAGCGTGGTGGCCAGCGGCAGCGGTGGCGGCACGGCGATGCCCAGGCCCGCGGCGACGGCGCGCGCCAGGGTCGCATCGACATTGACCAGCCCGGCCACCATGCGCACCCGGATCGCCAGCGTTTCCACGCGCGTCAGCTCGAAGCGGAAGGCGTCGATGATGTGGGCTTGCTCGGGTGCGCTCTGGCTGATCCAGAACAGGCGCGCTTGCGAGTAGTGGTCGGCAAACAGTTCCGGCTTGCCGCGCACCTTGTTGCCGGCCACAACGTCGGGCACGCTGACAAAGCCGGCGCGGCCAGCCTGGAACGGGCAGCCGCCGGCCAGCGAATTAGGCTCGTAATTCACCCGGCCGCGGTTGACCGACTGCCGGTGGAAGCCTTCGCGCTGGTTGTTGTGCACCTCGGCCAGCGGCGCGTTGATGGGGATTTCGTGGAAGTTGGGGCCGCCCAGGCGGGTGATCTGGGTGTCCGGATAGGAATGGTTGCGGCCTTGCAGGATCGGGTCGTTGGTGAAGTCGATGCCGGGAACAATGTGCTGCGTGCAAAATGCCACTTGTTCGGTCTCGGCAAAGAAATTGTCGGGGTTGCGGTTCAGGACCAGTTTGCCAACCGGGAACACCGGGATCAATTCCTCGGGGATCAGCTTGGTCGGGTCGAGGATGTCGAAGGGGAAGGCGGCGGCCTCCTCTTCGGTGAACACTTGCAGGCCCAGTTCATACTCGGGAAAATTACCGGCCTCGATGGTTTCCCACAGGTCGCGCCGGTGATAGTCGGAATCGATGCCGCGCAGCTTGAACGCTTCGTCCCACACCAGCGAGTGGGTGCCCTGCAGCGGGGTCCAGTGGAATTTGCACAGGCGCACGTCGCCGTTGGCGTTGATCAGCTTGAAGGTATGCACGCCGAAGCCTTGCATCATGCGGTAGCTGCGCGGAATGGCGCGGTCGGACATGATCCACATGAGCATGTGGGTAATCTCGGGGCTGAGCGAGGCGAAGTCCCAGAACGTGTCGTGCGCGCTGGAGGCCTGCGGCATGCCGTGGTGCGGTTCGGGCTTGATGGCGTGGGCCACGTCGGGGAACTTCATCGGGTCCTGGATGAAGAAGACGGGAATGTTGTTGGCCACCAGGTCCCAGTTGCCTTCATCCGTGTAGAACTTCACGGCAAAGCCGCGCACGTCGCGCGCCGTGTCGGGCGAGCCGCGCTCGCCGGTGGCGGTGGAGAAGCGCACGAACACCGGGGTGCGCTTGCCGGCCTGGGCAAAGGGCGCGGCGCGCGTCAGCGTGCACAGATCCTGGTAGGACTCGAAGTAGCCGTGCGCGGCCGAACCGCGCGCGTGCACCACCCGTTCCGGAATGCGCTCGTGGTCGAAGTGCGTGATTTTTTCGCGCATGACGAAGTCTTCCAGCGCGATCGGACCGCGCAGGCCGATCTTGAGCGAGTCCTGGTTGTTCGATACGGGAATGGCCTGGTTGGTGGTCAGGCGCTGTTCGGTATCGTCGGCGCGCACCCGGTCCAGCGAGCTGTTCAGAGCGTTGTCGCCCAGACGCGCAATGCCGGCGCCGACCTTGGGTGAGGCGACGTTTTCGGTGCTGGTGCTGGCCGTGGCCAGCGGGGTCGATGAGGCATACGCTTCGCCGGTGTGGGGCGTGCGCGCCGCATCGCCGTATTCGAGCGGTTTGGTGGCGTTGAAGGCCCGTTCGTCCGCCAGGTCCGCTTCGCCGCCGGCTTTGTCGAGCAAGCGCTCCGCGGTGGGATTGGTAGTGCCCAGGCTGCCGGGCAGGGTCGGGTCCGAGGGACCCGCGACGGTGCTGAGGATGGAACCTGCGCCGTCGGTGGACGGTCCGTTTTTTTTACGTGTGACCATGAAATACCTCTTAGAAAGAGTGGGGCCGGCGCCCCTGGCCTGTCGAGTTTGCATCGCTGCCGCCGAGCGGGATTGATCGCGAGCAGGTGAAAGGGCGCGGGAGATCAGGGCGCTTTCACGGCGTGCGCGGAATGGCGGCCGGTGGTAGTCTGTCGGGCTGGTGAACCACGTGGAGAACATGCATGGCGACATTGTCGGATACTTGCCGGGACTTGCTCGCGCGCAGCCGGCGCTACGGGCCGCTGTATGGCGACCGGCTTGCCAATCACTTGCCGATGACGCTCATCGCGCTCGAGCGCATGGGCGCGTCGGCCGAGGCCATGGAGCGCGCGTTCGACGTCAATGCGCGCCGCTTGCAGCCGCACGATGGCGACATCGGCGCGGTTGGGGATGCGGCCGACTGGCTGGGCAAGGGGCGCAATGCCGGCGGCCTGGAACGCTTTTTCCACGAGAGTGTGCGGCGCGACGGTCTCGACGCCGTACTGCGCGCCTGGGTACCGCGGCTGTTGCCGGGCGTATCGGCGTCGGCCTTTCATTGCCTGATCCGCCTCGCGTACGCGATCGATGGCGGCGATGTGGACGAGGCCTGCGCCGCGCTGGCGTACTGGGTCATGGAATGTGCGGCGCTCGATCTGGCACCGGACGCGGTGGACGAGGCGCCGGCCGGCATAGCGGCGCGCCTGGCCCGCGCGCTGGCTGGCCATGCGCCGTGGGACGGCATCATTATCGACCGTATGCGCCAGGCGGCGCGCCATCCGGGCGTGGCAGGCACGGCGATCCAGCCGGCCACGCTCGACCTGCGGCAGGTGGCGCAGTTCGAGCTCGCGGCCTACCATGCGCAGGAAGATTTCACGCTTTTGCATACCGTCACGGCATGCCATGCTTTCCGGGTGGTAGCGCCGTACGCGGGCGAGCCACGGCGCGCATTGCGCTATCTGTGGGAAGCGGTGGTGGTCGCGAGCCTGACCGTGGACCCTTTACCTGCGCCGGCGCCGGCGCCCGTTGCGGGGATTGACTGGCACGCCTGCATGGCGCAAGCTGCGCGGGCCACCGATGCGCATGTCGTCAAGCTGTGCTATTCGGCCTGGTGCGAGTCGCTCGTCTACGGCGACCCGCGCTACCTGGCGATTGCCGCGCGCAAGCTGGCCTGATGCACCAAACAGAAAGCGCCAATTGAAACTGAACCACCTTGTATTGCTGGGGGCACTGATGACAGGCAGCGGTGCCTGTCTCGCGCACAAAGATCGCATCATCACCGTTTCAGCGCAAGGAGCGATGGCCGATATCCCGGCCGAATTCGGCCCTGCACGGCTGGAGGTGGTGTTCGCCGCCCCGGGAGGCAAGCCGCCTGTCGGCGCGGTGACGTTATGGCTTGGCGGGCACATGACCGTGCTGCCGGCCTGCATCGTCGCGCTCCTGCCATCGCGGCAAATGGCGCACCTCAGCGCCACAGCCTCCTGGTACCACGACGAAAATGGTTCGCTGCCGTATTATCTCGGCATCAAGTTCGCAGCCCCCAAGGCAAACGCGGAGCGCCAGATCGAAGAGCATGTCAGCATGTTGTTCAATTTGCGCACTGCCAGATTAATCTCTATCGACAAGGTCATGGTCGATCCCCGTGCCGGGAGTGAGCATTCAAGCAGGCTGCAGCTTGAGCAGCGTTGTTCACCGCTTCAACTCGACGCGGTATTCGACCCGGCGACCGCGTTCAACGCGCGATGATGTCGCCCACCAGGTCGCCTTTCAGCACCAGGGTCGAGCGGCCGTCTTCGCCCAGCAGAAACACGCCGCGGCCGTTCGAGTAAAGGATCTGGCCGGCCGGCGTGATGTCGTAGGACGCCACATTGCTCGCCAGCACGCGATCGTCGCCCTGGCGGCTGCGCTGCACCAGTTGCCAGCTGGCCGGCACCAGCGAAGGCACGCCGGCCACCATGCTTTCGCTGCGCAGGGCTTTCTCGGCATCGATGCGCTTGCCCTTGAGGATGATGGCCTTCACGTCGGCCTGGGTCGCCGGTCCGCTGGCGCCGGTGAGCGGCTTGCGGCTGTACATCATCGAGAAAAAATTCAAATAGTGGAACACCGCGCGCAGCAGGCGGAACGGGAACAGGACGGTATCGAGCAGGATATTGCCGCTGCTGTATTGCGGCACGTCGTACGGGCGGCGGATGAACAGCAGTTCGCCCGTGCGGGTCACGCGCGGATGCAGGAAGTCGGTGTTGGGGTCGTCCAGCACCGTGTCCAGCTTGCCCGAGCGCAGGTCCAGCTTCTGGATGGTGCTGTGGCCGAGCGCGACGATCATGCCTTCCTTGTTGCGCGCCAGCCCGGCCGATTGATAGACGATGCTGTCTTCGTCGCACCAGGCCGGTGCGGAATCGGCCGTGTCGCCGCCGGTCAGCTCGCGCAGGTTGTTGCCCTGCACGTCCAGGGTGGCGATGTTGGTGATGCTGTCCTTGGACGAGGAGGTGCAGACCAGCTTGCCGGTTTCGCGGTTCAGGTTCAGGTCGCTCAAATCGAGGTTCTGGCGGTGCACGATGCGCGTTTCGACGCCGGTCTCCAGATCGAAGGAAAACAGGCCGCCGATGCCGGCGTCGCTGAGGAAATACAGGATCGATTGCTTCTCGTCGAACTGGGCCGAGGTGTAGCGGATGGCGTTGGCGTCCTCGCCGAACTGCTTCATCTGGCCGTAGGCGGCCACTTCAAAGCTGGTGTTTTTCTTCCACGCATTGCGCTCGTTGCTGCGCGCCAGGCGGTCTTCGATTTCCTGGATGTAGGGGCTGTGCAACTGGCGCAGCGCGCCGCCATCGGGCTGGTAAAACAGCTTGCCGTTCGAGAGGTACGCCACCCCGATGCCCGACAGGTTGGCCGAGCCGGCGGCGCTGGCGGTGCCTGCGGCGCTCTCTTTCGGCGCATCCGTCACGCGGTAGAACAGGATGACCAGGCACACGAGCAGCGCAAAACCGATAAGTAAAACCACCAGGGAACTCCTCAAATTGGGACAGCAGGGAAGCGCTCACTATACGTGCTTAATACCCATAAGAAATACACTATTTGTAACTACGCAGTTCAGCGCGCGCTGTCATGGGCAAAAAAGGCGGTCGGCGAGCTGCCGAAGGTTTTCTTGAACATCGCCGAAAAGGCCGACTGGCTGGCGTAGCCGAGCTCCTCGGCCACTTGCGAGAGCGGCATGCCGCGTGCGATCAGCGGCGCGGCGTGTGCCAGGCGCACCTGCTGGCGCCAGTGGCCGAAGGGCATGCCCAACTCGCGCTCGAACAGGCGCGTCAGGGTGCGCTCGGAGGCGCCGACCTGGGCCGCCCACTGGCCCAAGGTCAGCTGGCAGGCGGGGTCCTCGATCAGGGCCGCGCACAGGGCGCCCAGGCGCTTGTCCTGGGGCAGCGGCACGCGCATGGGGCGGGTGGCCGAGCCGGGCAATTCGTCGAGGATCAGCTCGGCCAGCAATTGCTCGCGCGGCCCCGGCCCGGTCTGGCCGAGCGCGATGATCAGCTCGCGCAGCAGCACCGAGACGCTCAAGACCCGGCATTCGTCGCCCTCGAACGGGGCGCGCGCGGCCAGGATGCACAGCGGGCGCAGGCGGGCCGTTTCGAGCACGTGGATGGCATGCACCACATTGGGCGCAATCCAGATCGCGCGCAGGGGCGGCACGATCCAGGTGCTGCCGGGCGTGGTCACGCGCAGCACGCCGCTCAGGGCATAGGTCAGCTGGCCCCAGACATGCTGGTGCGGGTCGAGCCACTGCGTCACGTCGAGGTCGCGGGCGAGGGCGCGCACCGGGCGCGCCGGCGTCGGTTCGAGTCCGGGCGGCTGCCAGCGGGTATGGGTCAGGATGGTCAGGGTCATGCATTGCGATTGGCGGATTTGCGACAAAGTATGGCTTCCTGTCTCAAAACTGTCGATGAGTTTTTCCTTACACTGGTGTTTGCTCATTCAAGGATGCTTCATGAACACACCTAACCTGCGCGAGGATGCGCGCCTCATCGGGCTCGTTTCGCTGGCCCACGGCGTATCGCACTTCTACCACCTGATCCTGGCTGCCCTGTTTCCGTGGCTGAAACCCGCCTTCGGCCTCTCGTATGCCCAGCTCGGCTTGCTGATGACCCTGTTCTTCGTCGTCTCCGGCATCGGCCAGGCCCTCTCCGGTTTCGTGGTGGACCGGGCCGGCGCGCGCCGCGTGCTGTTCAGCGGGCTGGCGCTGCTCGGCACGGCCGCCCTGGTGCTGGCCGGCGCGCAAACCTATGCCATGCTGGCGGCCGGTTCCATGCTGGCCGGCCTGGGCAATGCCGTGTTCCATCCGGCCGATTACACCTTGCTGAACCAGCGCGTGAGCCGTGCACGTATCGCCCATGCCTTTTCGATGCACGGCATCAGCGGCAACCTGGGCTGGGCGGCCGCGCCCGCGTTTTTGGCCGGGATCGCCGCGCTGGCGGGCTGGCGCGTGGCGCTGCTGTCGGCCTCCGCCATTCCCTTCGTCACGCTGGCGCTGCTGTTCGCCCAGCGCGCCCATCTGCGTGCCGATCCCGCCCCGGTGCAGGTGGCCGGCGTGCCGCAGGACAGTTCGTTCGCCTTCATGAAGCTGCCGGCCGTCTGGATGAGCTTTGGCTTCTTTTTCCTGACCGCCATTGCCTTGGGCGGTATCCAGAGCTTTTCGTCGGCCAGCCTGGTGGCGCTGTATGGCATTTCGCTGGCTTCGGCCACCACCGCCTACACGGCGTACATGCTGGCCTCCGCCGGCGGCATGGTGCTGGGCGGCTTCCTGGCCGCGCGCGCCCAGCGCCACGACCGCACGATCGCCCTGTCGTTCATCTGCGCCGCGCTGATGGCGCTGCTGGTGGGCGCGGCCGTGGTGCCGGGCTGGATGGCGGTGGTGCTGATGGGCGGCATCGGCCTGGCGGCCGGCATTGCCGGTCCCTCGCGCGATTTACTGATCCGCGCCGCGGCGCCTAAAAACGCCACCGGACGCGTGTTCGGCATCGTGTATTCGGGCCTCGACAGCGGGCTCGCGCTCGGGCCGCTCCTGTTCGGCACTCTGATGGATGGTGGCCATCCGGCTTGGGTGTTCGGCTGCATCGCCCTGTTCCAGGTACTGGCGATCGGCACCGCGCTGACCGTGGGCGGCAGCAGCCGCGCGCCGCAGCTCAAGCAGGCCTGAGCCGGCGCACGGCCCCTGGCCGGCCGGGTACAGGCGGCTCGCCGCGAGCAGGGTGTAGCGCACCCGGTACGGCTTGAAGCCAAGGATGGTCTTGAAGCGCCGCAAGCCGTCGGTGGCACCGAACCAGGTGTCGTACATGGCGTAGCGCACCTTGCGTTCGGCGATCAGCAGGCTGACGATTTCGAGGATCAGGAAGTGCATGATGCCGTCGTTGTTGCGGTAGCCGAGCAGGCGCGAGAACAGCGCAAAGTTGCCGTAGGTGCCCAGCTCGCAATACGCCACCAGCTTGCCGGCCTTGTCGAGCACGCCGTAGTAACGGTAGTGCGCGCGGTCGGTGTAGTGCGTGGTGCGCTCCTGGTAGCTGGCGGCCATGGGCCGGCCCTGGCGCTCGGGCAGGGACTGGTTGATGGCATGAATGTCGTCGGCGTAGCGGTTGCGCTCGATGCTGGCAAAGCGGTAGCCGCGCGCCTGCGCCCGGCGCGCGAAATACCCGCCCCAGTTGCGTTCGCCGATCGATTCGCGGTAGTGCGCAGACGTGGCGAACTGGCCGATGTCGACCAGGGCCGCCCCGATGGTCTTGTTGCCGATGATGCGGTAGCGCGGATGGCGGCGCGTGAAGTTGCGGTAGGCGGCGCTCACCTCGGCGGGCGCAAGGGCCGCGTCGAACTGCAGGTGGGCGCGCGGCAATGTGGCGATGGCGGTGACGATGTCCCACAAACGCCGGAGCTGTGACAGCGTGCTGAGCATGCGTGCCCCCTTGTCGAGAAAGAGGGACCGATTATGGCGCCGCAGCGCTCGCCCGTCTGCCCTGTTTGCGCCGCGCTTGTGACACATCACGCATGCCGCAGATGCCGTTTCCGAACGGGAACCGGAACCCGGCTGGCACGGTCAAAGTCAGCTCACACGAGCGGCGCGCGGCAATGGCTTAAAATCATTCTCATTTCTATTTTTTTGCGAGCGAACCGACATGAGCTTTGCCACCACCGATCTGTGCGACGACCACCCTGAACTGCTGGAAGACGGCCGCCTGGCCGTGCTGCCGCCCCTGTTCAGGCATTACGGGCAGCATGTGCGCTTCTGCGGCAGCGTGACCACCCTCAAGGTGTTCGAGGACAATGCCCTGGTGCGCGCCACGCTCGAAGCGCCGGGCAACGGCAATGTGCTGGTCATCGACGGCGGCGCCAGCCTGCGCCGCGCGCTGGTCGGCGGCCAGCTGGCCTTGCTGGCGCAAAACAATGGCTGGAGCGGCATCGTGGTCGATGGCTGCGTGCGCGACAGCGACGAAATCAATGCCTGCGCTATCGGCGTGCGCGCGCTGGGCACCCATCCGCGCAAAAGCAGCAAGCTGGGCGCGGGCGAACGCAATGTGCGCATCTGCGTGAGCGGGGTGGCGGTGCAGCCGGGGGATTGGCTGTATGCCGATGCCGACGGCATCGTGGTGGCGCAGCAAAAGCTGGCCTGAGGGAAATCAGAAAGATTCTGCTTGAAAACTGCCCAGTGCAGGGTGTGTGAAACTTGCACCGGTTCTCCCGGGAACCGCGTGCGTGAAAAGGGACTTGCTTGCACAGGTGTGCCCAAGAATAAGGCATGCGAAGTTACAGTTCGCCTACCGATGCATGCATTGGTCCCCATCGCGGTCCGGATAGGCCGATTGCAAAACGCCGGCATGGCATGATGTTCATCATGGATACATTCGACTACCTCATCGTTGGTGCCGGCTCCGCCGGTTGCGTGCTGGCCAACCGGCTCTCGGCCGACCCCACCGTCCGTGTTTGCCTGCTCGAAGCGGGTCCGGCCGACAGCAGTCCATTCATTCGGATGCCGGTCGGGATCATTTACATGATGATGAGCAAGGTATTGAACTGGCGCTATTTCACCGTTCCCCAGCATCACCTGGCGCAGCGGCGCCTGTTCTGGCCGCGCGGAAAAACACTAGGAGGCAGCAGTTCGAGCAATGCGATGGTGTACACCCGAGGTCACCCTAACGACTACGACCACTGGGAAGCACTGGGCAACCAAGGCTGGTCGTACGCCGACCTGTTACCGTTGTTCATGCGATCCGAGCACCACGAGCGTGGCGCCACCGCGTTCCACGGCGTGGGTGGCCCGCTCAACGTGGCCGACCAGCGCAGCAGAAACACGCTGACCGGGGTCTACCTGGAGGCGGCGCAGCAGGCGGGCCATGCGCTCAATGACGACTTTGCCGGCCCAAGCCAGGAAGGCGTCGGCGCCTACCAGCTTACCCAGAAAAATGGCGAACGGTGGAGCGTTGCCCGTGCCTATTTGCACCCGGTGCTTGCGCGTCCCAATCTGACGGTGCTGACCGGGGCGCACGCCAGCCGGGTACTGATGGATGGCAACCGCGCCATCGGCGTGGCCTACCTGAAGGATGGGCGCGAGCACGAGCTGCACGCGTCCAAGGAGGTGATCCTTGCCGGTGGCGCCGTCAATTCGCCCCAGCTGCTACTGTTATCGGGCATCGGGCCGCAAGAGGAACTGGCGCGCCACGGCATTGCCCTGCGCCATCATTTGCCTGGTGTGGGTAAAAACCTGCAGGACCACCTCGACGTGCTGGTCGTGCACAAATGCGCGAAGGCGGTCTCGCTCGGCATATCGCCGCTCAACTTGTTGCAGCATGCCTGGCATGTCTTGAACTACATACTGTTTCGCAAAGGCCCGTTGACCAGCAATGCGGCCGAGGGCGGCGGCTTCGTCAAAAGCAGCCCGGAGCAGCCGATTCCCGACTTGCAGTTTCATTTCACCCCCGCCCACCTGGACGATCACGGGCATACCCTGTCGAGCGCGGCCTACACCATGCTGGGCCACGGTTATGCCCTGCACGTATGCGACCTGCGTCCCAAAAGTCGGGGCGACATCACGCTGGCCAGCGCCGACCCGGCCGCCGCACCGCTGATCAACCCCAACTACCTGTCGCACCCGGGGGACATGGCGACCATGGTCAGCGGGGTGAAGGCGGCGCGCAAGGTGCTTGCGGCCAAGGCCTTCGATCCCTACCGCGGCGCCGAACTGTTTCCCGGCAAGGAAATCCGCACCGATGCCCAGATCGAGGCTTTCATCCGGCGCAAGGCGGGAACCATCTACCATCCGGTGGGCACCTGCAAGATGGGCAGCGATGCCATGGCCGTGGTCGACGAGCGCCTGCGCGTGCACGGCTTGCAGGGTGTGCGGGTAGTGGACGCGTCGATCATGCCGACCCTCATCGGCGGCAACACCAATGCGCCGACGGTGGTGATTGCGGAAAAGGCGGCCGCGATGATTCTCGACAGCGCGCGCGCTCAGGCCGGTGCCGTGCAGGCAGCGGCCTGAGCGCGCGCGCAGCGCCCATATCAGTGCAGTTCGCCGGCGGCGCGCCTCATGCTCATCCTGGGCCGCTGCCGCGTGGCCGCTTCTCTGGCACGACTGTTGGACACGCCTGCGGGGCAAGCGGAAGCACGCTTGCGGATCAGTGGTGCTGATGGGGGAGGTTGGCGCCCGACGGCGGGTGGTCGAGCGCGCGTATGGCTGGAAAAACCGGAGTCGTGGCTTTTTGCGCCGGTGGCGATGAAGGCGGCAATGGTCTGACCTGCCCTCATCTGGCCTGCTGCGCCATTGCCTGGCGTGCAGCAGGCCTACCGGGGTAGGCGCTTAGAACGGGGGGGTATTAAGCGCCTTGGCGACGTCGACCTTGAACTTGGCGGCCTGGTCGTCGTTCGGAATTTCCTTGGCCAGGGCCATGACCACGGAGCGCACGTCCGTGGCGCCATCGAAATGGTCGCTGCAGACGATTTCCGCCATCGGTCCCACATACTTCACCAGGCAGCGCTGCAAGGTCGCCTTGATGTCGGCCGTGAGGCCCGGCGTGGCGGCGGGACGCGGCGCGGCGGCGGCGGGACGCGGTACGGCACCGCCCAGCACGCCGCTGCCCGGCAAGTCGTCCAGGGTACCGTCGAGGTAGCCCAGCACGATCTCGGTCGGCCAGTCCAGACCGTCAGCATTGACGACGCCGGCCTTGTCCAGGGTCAGGCGCGCGTTCTGCATGGTGCGCATGATGGCCAGGCCGTCGCGGCCGCGGCGGCCACGGCACAGGATGAAGACGATCTTGCCGGCTTGCAGGTGGACCTGGGCCATGCGGTTGTCGTCGCTGATCAGCAACGCCGTGCCGGTGACGCGCTGCGAGCAAAAGCCAGCGATCTGGTCGACCACGTCGATAAATGGCATGAATTCCGGTTGTGACATATCAGTAACCTCTCATCGGTATCAAACCTTTTTACGCAGGCGATCCATTGCCAGCTGGATGCTGACGCCGAGACGTTCGATGGCACGGGCCAGCGAGCCAATTTCATCGCCACGGGCCGTTTGCGGAATATTGACTTGCAGTTCGCCATTGCTGAGCTGACGGGCAATCGCGGTCAGTTCGTTGATCGGACGGGTCAGTGCCTTGCCGAAGAAAATGGCGACGCCGATGACCAGGACCACGGCCGCGCCGATCAGGATGCGCGCTTCGCGTTCCATCTTGTGCATCGTAGCGTAGGCTTCATCGTAATCTTGTTCAACCAGCAAAGTCCAGCCTTGCGGCAATTTGCGCATGAAACCGATCACCTTGCGCTCTTCCGCGGTGTAGACGACAGGCGCGTCGGCGATGCCGGCCACCTTGAGCGCCGGGTAGCCGGTGAAATCCTGCAGGGCGGTACGGACCTTGGAGGCGTCGCCGTGGGCGATGACCTTGTTGCTGGCGTCGAGCAGGATCGCGCGGCCGGTGTCGCCGATGCGGATATCGGTCACGATCTTGGAAATATCGTTCAGGTGCATCGACATGGCCAGCACGCCGACCAGGGCGGCGTTGGCATCGCGGATCGGGGTGGCCACGATCAGCGCCGGCTTGCCGGTTGTTTTGCTGATGGCGACCTGGCGGCCGACGGGCTGGCCCTTCATGACGGCCTGGAAATACGAACGGTCGCCGTAATTGATCGGGGCGCCGCCATCGTTACGGGCCGTGTTCGAGCCGTCCGGTGCGATCGTAAACATCAGGAACGACCATTCGTAGGCTTTGCCGGTCGCCTTCAGGATCGGGATCTGGCGCTCGGGAATCATCGATACCGTATCCGCGAGGCGGCTGGTCTGGTTCATCGCGTGCAGATTGGTGTCGTCCCACGTGTTGATGCCGTTGGCCACGGTGTCCATGGTCAGGACCAGGCTTTGCGACACGTTGTCGGTCAGCTCGCGCTGCGCTGCCCGGTCACTGATGATCCACAGGGTGCACAGGGGGATCAGTGTGACTGCGAGCAAGGTAATGAGTACCTTGTGAAAAATATTCAAACTAAATTTTGGGTTCATGCTGCGCCTTCGTAATAGAGGTCTGCTTGACGTGGCAGATCGGCCAGCGTGTCGGACATCAAGATACCGATTGCTGGGCCGACATTAACTGAGTGTCGGACTTTTGTAACTGGCAATCCCGTGCGCTTGCCGCGCAGCGGGATCGGAAATTCGGAGCTAGCTGTTGGCAGGATTACACTGTTCGCAACGAACCGTGCTTCCATCTGCCGGAAACATCGGGGGCGCGATCTTCAGCAGTGTTTTAAGGTTGCTTGTAAGCACATTATTATACCGGTCTTTACCAAAAGCATGGGTTATCGGGTCCTTCCCGGTGTTTTTAGTAAAAATTACCGTACGTTGTGTATTTACTGCAACAATATCCCGGCTGAAGATAGGTAAAACTGCAACACGATGCCTGGCGGGCGACGGACCGGGTTTTCTGCCTTCCCCCCATGACGGCCAGGCCATGATGGCAGCGGCGCAGGGGGAAAGGCGGCCGGGCCGCCTTGCCCATTATCCCTTTTTGCGCAGGCGATCCATTGCCAGCTGAATACTCACGCCGAGCCGATCGATGGCGCGGGCCAGCGAGCCGATTTCATCGCCGCGGTCGATCTGCGCGATCGTGACCTGCAGTTCGCCGTTGCTGAGCTGACGCGCAATCGCGGTCAAATCGTTGATCGGACGGGTCAGTGCCTTGCCGAGGAAAATCGCGATGGCGATGACGAGCGCCACGCTGACGCCGATCAGGACGCGGGCATCCTTTTCCATCCGGTTCATGGTGGCGAATGCTTCGTCGTAATCTTGTTCAACCAGCAAGGTCCAGCCTTGCGGCAATTTACGCATGAAGCCGATCACCTGGCGATCTTCGGAGTTGTAGACGACAGGCGCGTCGGCGATGCCGGCCACTTTCAGTGCCGGATAGGCGCTGAAATCCTGCAGCGCGGTGCGGACCTTGGAGGCGTCGCCGTGGGCGATGACCTTGTTGCTGGCGTCGAGCAGGATCGCGCGGCCGGTTTCGCCGATGCGGATATCGGTCACGATCTTGGAAATATCGGTCAGGTACATCGACATGGCCAGCACGCCGACCAGCGTGGAGCTGGCGTCGCGGATCGGGGTGGCCAGGATCAGCGCCGGCTTGCCGCTGGTCTTGCCGATCACGACCTGGCGGCCGACCGGCGCGCCCTTGATCACTTGCTGGAAGTAGGAGCGGTCGCCGTAAGGGGTCAGGGCGCCGCCGTCGTTGCGGCCGACGTTGGCGCCGTCGGGCAGGATCGTAAACATCAGGTACGACCATTCGTAGGCGGTGCCGGTGACGCTCAGGATCGGATTCTGGCGCTCGGCCTTCATTGAAATCATGTCGTCCAGGCTGCTCGCCTGGGTCATGGCGCGCACGTTGGTGTTATCCCACCCGATAATGCCATTGGCAACCGTGTTCATGGTCAGGACCAGGTTTTGCGATACGTTGGCGGTCAGCTGGCGCTGCGCTGCCTTGTCGCTGACCAGCCACAACGTACACAGGGGGATCAGCGTGACCGCTAACAGGGTGATGAGTACTTTGTGGAAAATATTAAGAGTAAATTTTGGGTTCATGAGATGCATTCGTAATGTAGGTCTGCTTGACGTGGCAGATCGGCCAGCGTATCGGACATCAAGATACCGATTGCTGGGCCGACACTAAACGACGTGCCGGACTTTTGTAGCTGGCAACCATCCCGCTCGTCTGCGCAACGGGATTGGATGAGGAATTGTTATTGGTAGGAGTTGCACTGTCCGCCATGGACCGCTTCGCAAACTGCCTGGAGACGCCGAGCGCGTCGTGCGGCAGTGATTAAGGATTGCCTGAAGGCACATTATCCTACGGCCCTGTGCGCGGGACATGTGTTTTCGAGCGATTCCGGTTGTTTTTCGTGAGAATTCCAGCATCGTGTGTCTTCTGTGCAACACTTTTCCGCTGATTGCCCGCGCGCGCGGGACCTGGTGCGCTGCGCGGCCGTTGGCCGGCGGAAAAAAGGCTGCTTGATTTCATCAGGCGGACACTGCATTTCACAATGCAAAATGCCGCCGTCGATTTGCCTCGCCGCGCTCTTCCATTTGGAGAAATTTCGTTTCGTATCATGAGATACGAATTGCAAGCCATTGATTTATAATGATTTAAATTTAGTTATATGTCTTATATAAGAGTATTGTTGCAGCGCGCAAAACGGTCTATGATTTCTCTAACGGATTTTCGTTTCTTAACTCGGTTTTCAATTAGGAGAACACCATGGCAACTCGTGAACAGCAAGTAGCAGAACTGCAAAAAGATTGGGACACCAACCCGCGCTGGAAGGGTGTTGTGCGTAACTACACCGCAGCCGACGTGGTGCGTCTGCGCGGCTCGCTGAAGATCGAGCACACGCTGGCCAAGCGCGGCGCGGAAAAACTGTGGGATCTGGTGAACAACGAGCCTTTCGTCAACGCCCTCGGCGCCATGACCGGCAACCAGGCCATGCAGCAGGTCAAGGCTGGTCTGAAAGCCATCTACCTGTCCGGCTGGCAAGTCGCAGGCGACGCCAACGTCGCTGGCGAAATGTATCCCGACCAATCGCTGTACCCGGCCAATTCGGTGCCGCTGGTCGTACGCCGCATCAACAACACCTTCCAGCGCGCCGACCAGATCCAGTGGTCCGAAGGCAAGGATGACATCGATTACTTCGCGCCGATCATCGCCGATGCCGAAGCCGGTTTCGGCGGCGTCCTGAACGCCTACGAACTGATGAAGTCGATGATCGACGCGGGCGCCGCCGGCGTTCACTTCGAAGATCAGCTGGCGTCGGTCAAGAAATGCGGCCACATGGGCGGCAAAGTGCTGGTGCCAACCCGTGAAGCGGTCGAAAAGCTGACCGCGGCGCGCCTGGCGGCCGACGTGATGGGCACCTCGACCCTGGTGATCGCCCGTACCGACGCCGAAGCGGCCGACCTGCTGACCTCCGACGTGGATGACAACGACCGTGAATTCTGCACCGGCGAGCGCACCGTGGAAGGCTTCTACAAAGTCCGTCCGGGCATCGAGCAAGCCATTTCGCGCGCCATTGCGTACGCGCCGTTCGCCGACCTGGTCTGGTGCGAAACCGGCAAGCCGGACCTGGCCTTCGCCAAGCAGTTCGCCGATGCCGTGCACGCCAAGTTCCCGGGCAAGATGCTCGCTTACAACTGCTCGCCATCGTTCAACTGGAAAAAGAACCTGGACGATGCCACCATTGCCAAGTTCCAGAAAGAACTGGGCGCCATGGGTTACAAGTTCCAGTTCATCACCCTGGCCGGCTTCCATGCCCTGAACTACGGCATGTTCAACCTGGCGCACGGCTATGCGCGTCGCCAGATGTCGGCCTTCGTCGAGCTGCAGGAAGCCGAATTCGCCGCCGCCGACAAGGGCTTCACGGCCGTCAAGCACCAGCGCGAAGTCGGTACCGGCTATTTTGACGCCGTCACCCAGACCATCCAGCAGAACCAGAGCTCGACCACCGCGCTGCATGGTTCGACCGAAGATGAACAATTCTTCGACGAAAAGAAAGTAGCTTAAACGCTATTGATCCGCGGCGCTTCCACAAGGAGCGCCGCCAGCGGGATGGTCCCGAAACGGCCCATCCCGCGCCCCCACGGGTGGAAACGCACAGCGCCTTCCCCCCTTGTCCGCCTCAGGCCCACGCCGCGCGGTCAAGGGGGAGGGCGTTGCGCATTTACGCGCTTTTTGCGTCCGAACCGTCTTTATAGAGGATAATGGCGGCTCAGATCCCCCTTTTTTATGGAATACCCACGTTATGTTGAGCTACCGCCACGCCTTTCACGCGGGTAATCACGCCGACGTCCTGAAGCATTTCGTGCAGATTCAGCTGCACGAGTACATGAATCAGAAAGACACGGCCTACACCTATATCGACACCCACTCCGGTGCCGGCGTGTATGCGCTCGATGGCGGTTACGCGTCCAAGAACGCCGAATACGAAACCGGCATCGGCCCGCTGTGGGAGCGCAAGGACTTGCCCAAGCCGCTGGCCGAATACGTCAATCTGATCAAGGAACTGAACCCGAGCGGCAAGATGCGCTATTACCCGGGTTCGCCGTATTGCGCCGACAAGGTCATGCGCGAGCACGACCGCCTGCGCCTGTTCGAGCTGCATCCGGCCGACAGCAAGATCCTGGCCGATAACTTCCGCAAGGTCGAAGCGCACGCGGCAGCGCAGGGCGAGCGCCCGAGCGCGCGCGGCCGGCGCGTGCTGATCGAACGCGGCGATGGCTTCCACGCCCTCAAGACCTTGCTGCCGCCGCCATCGCGCCGCGCCCTGGTCCTGATCGACCCGCCGTACGAAGACAAGCAGGATTACCGCAAGGTGCGCGACGCGCTCGACGATGCGCTGGTGCGTTTCCCGTCCGGCATCTATGCGATCTGGTATCCGGTGCTGCAGCGCATGGAATCGCGCCAGTTCGCCGACAAGCTCAAGCGCCTGGCGGCCAAGGAATGGCTCAACGTCACCCTGACCATCACCACCCCGGGTCCGGATGGCTTCGGCCTGCACAGCAGCGGCATGTTCATTCTCAACCCGCCGTACACCCTGGAGCCGACCTTGCGCCAGGTCATGCCGTACCTGGTGCAGGTGCTGGGCAAGAATGCCGACGCCACCTACGTGATCGAAAAAGGCACCCAGGTGACCGGTACCGCCAGCGGCCGCACCGGTGCCAACGGCGCCGTGCGCATGCCAGTCGGTAACGCCCGCAAGGCCAGCCCGACCGCCGGCACCGGCAGCCTGCGCCTGCCCGGGCAAGCGCCCGCCGGCACGCCCGGCGCGGCTGGCGGCGCACCGCGCGCGCCGGTGGCCAAGCGCTCCAGCATTGCCGCTGCCGCTGCCGGCAAGAGCGCGCGCCCCACCGAGGCTGGCGTCACGCGCAAGAGTGCGCGGCCTGCCGACGGCGGCGCGGCGGGCAAGAGTGGGCGTCCGACCGGTCCACGCAACAGCGGCCCGCGCCGTCCTTAAGTCTGCCGCCGTAGTATAGTCACCGCAGGAGGCGCCGTTGTCGGCACTCCTGTTTTCCGGATTCCCCATGCCTATTGACACCGTGGCCGAGCTGGCGCTGCCATCCGACGATTTTTTCCTCGCGCGCCAGCCTATTCTCGGACGCAACCAGCGACTGGTTGCCTTTGAACTCTTGTTTCGCAGCGCAGGAAGCGGCGACGCGAATGTGACCGATCACGCCGCCGCCACGGCGGCCGTGATTTCGCACGCCTCTCAGCTCGGCATGGCCAAGGTGGTCGGCGAACGCCTGGCGTTCGTCAATGTCGACGAGATCGTCCTCATGAGCGACTTCGTGCGCTTCCTGCCGCACGACAAGGTCATTCTCGAAATCCTCGAAACCGTGCAGGCCACGCCCGCCGTGATCGCGCGCGTGCGCGAGCTCAAGGAGTTCGGCTTCAAGTTCGCCCTCGACGATGTGGTCGACGAGTCCGAAGACGTGCGCAAGCTGGTCGACCTGGTCGACATCATCAAGATCGATGTACAGGCCGTGCCGGCGCAGGCATTGCCGGCGCTGGTGGCCGCCCTGAACGGACGCAACAAGAAGCTGCTGGCCGAAAAGGTCGAGACGGTCGAGGAATTCGAGGCGTGCATGGCGCTCGGCTTCGAGTATTTCCAGGGCTATTATTTCGCGCGTCCGGCCATTTTGAGCGGCAAGAAAATCGCGCCGTCGGAACTGGTCATCCTGCGCCTGCTCGACCTGATCAATTCGGATGCCGACGACGCCGAGATCGAGCGCGCCGTCAAGCGCGACGCCCTGATCAGCCTGAATCTGCTGCGGCTGGTCAATACCCCGGCGGCCGGCGCGCGCGGGCGCATCGATTCGCTGACCGAGGCGCTGTCCGTGCTGGGGCGCCAGCAATTGCAGCGCTGGCTGCAAATCCTGCTGTATGCCAGGCCGGGCGCGGCGGTCGAACTGAATTCGCCGCTGCTGCAGATGGCCACCACGCGCGGCAAGCTGATGGAGCTGATGACGCAGAAAGTGCAGGGTGCCAGCGCCGAGACCGGTTTTACGGTAGGCATCATGTCGCTGATGGATGCGCTGTTTTCGATGTCGATGCAGGAAATTCTCGGCACCGTGGTGGTGGCCGACGAAGTGCGCGCCGCCCTGCTCGAACGCGAAGGCGTGCTCGGCGACATGCTGCGCGTGGTCGAGCTGCTGGATAATCCCAAGCGCGGCCCGGAACTTGCCAGGTCGCTCAAGGCGCTCGGCCTCAGTGCCAAGGCCATGCGCGAGATCGAAATGGAAGCCTTCGGCTGGGTGAACGAGCTGGTGGCCTGAAACACCCACATCCAAAGGCGAGACGATCTCGGGTTGCGTGCTGACTATGCCAGTTGCACATCCACCGTTGGCTTCTTGTGGCTATCCGGCGTTTGCGGGGCCGCCAGGCGCGCCGCTTGCGTATTACGCCAGCAGCAAAAACACAGTTGGCTTCTTGTGGAAGTCCGGCGCCTTGCCGGCCGCCAGCAAGGACTTCCATTTACCGCCGTTCAAGGTGCGGATCGATTCGGTCGGCAGGCTCAGGTCGGTCGCCACGCAGATCAGCGTGCCCGGCTGGCAGGCGCCGACCAGGGCTTCGAGCATGGCGCCGTTGCGGTAGGGCGTTTCGATCAGCAGCTGGGTCTGCTTTTCCGCGCGCGAACGCGTTTCCAGCTCCTTGATGCGCTTGGTGCGCAGCGCCGCGTCGGTCGGCAGGTAGCCATTGAAGGCGAAGCTCTGGCCGTTCAAGCCGCTTGCCATCACCGCCAGCAGCAGCGACGAGGGGCCGACCAGTGGGCGCACCTGGATGCCGCGCTCGTGCGCCAGGCGCACCAGGTCGGCGCCGGGATCGGCCACCGCCGGCACGCCCGCTTCCGAGATGAGGCCGGCGTCGCGCCCGGCCAGCAGCGGTTCGAGCAGGCCGGCCAGCGCTTGCGCCGGGGTGTTCACGTTCAGTTCAGCGATCTCGATTTCCTGCAATGTTTTTGCTAATGGATGGCGCAGCGCAATCAGCTTCAGGAAGCCGCGCGCGGTCTTGGCGTTTTCGGCGACAAAATAGTCGAGCCGTGCGGTCAGTGCCTGGACTTGCTCGGGAATGATGTGCGCGAGCGCGTCGGTGGCCGTGTCGGCAGCGCCGAGGGTATTGGGGATCAGATATAAAGTGCCGGGCATGGTCTAAGTGCAGTGCTCACTGTTGAAAGAAGGAGAATCCGGCCTGGCGCAGCATGCCGGTCAGGGCGATCAGGGGCAGGCCGGTGAGGGCGGTCGGGTCGGTGCTGTCGATGCGCTCCAAGATGGCAATGCCGAGCGCTTCGTTCTTGGCGCTGCCGGCGCAGTCGTACGGTTGCTCGATGCGCAGGTAGGCGTCGAGTTCGGCGTCGGGCAGGTCGCGCACGGTGACAAACGTTTGCACGTTCTCCACCTGGGCCGTGCCGGTGCGGCCGTCCCACAGGCACAGCGCCGTGTGGAACACCACGCGCCGTCCGCGCATGGCCTGCAGCTGGGCCAGGGCGTTGGCGTGGTTGCCCGGTTTGCCGATCTGTTCGCCGTCGAGCGTGGCAACCTGGTCGGAACCGATGACAACGCTGCCCGGCCCGCGCGCCGCGACCGCTTCGGCCTTGGCGCGCGCCAGGCGCAGCGCGGTCGCTTCGGGCAATTCGCCGGGCAGGGGCGTTTCATCGATATCGGGCACCAGCACGTCGAACGGCAGGCGCAGGCGTTCGAGCAATTCGCGCCGATACGCGGAACTCGATGCAAGAATTAGCCGCGGTGCGGTGGAAGTTGGTATCATGTCGTACCTTGGTCCTGTTGGCTGTCCCTGTTAGCGGGCGCAGCGGGATTCATCTGGCGGGCACGGTGTGGTCGCGCCAGCAACAGCGCGCGGGTCCATGCCCAAATAATCGCGCTAAGTCTTTGACTCCACAACGAGAAGCCTGTTATTATCGCAGGTTTTCCGGGGAAAATTTCTGCAATGAGTGCTTTTGTCATCGACGCTTTTGAGTTTTGTCGAAGCAACGGCCATCGCGAGGGCGTCACGCCTGTCGCTGAAATGAGCCGGTTGAACAAGGATTGTGCCGACCAGTCGGGCCAGATCGCCTGGACCATCGATGGGTCGACCAGCAAGCAGGGCTATCCGCAAATGACCTTGACGGTATCCGGCACGGTCCAGCTGGTATGCCAGCGTTGCCTGGCCCCGTTCGCTTACGAAATGGATTCGTCCACCGTGCTGATGCTCGGCAAGGATGACGAGCATGCGGACGAGATCGAGGAAGTACTGAACGACGAGAGCATCGACGTCATCGTCGGCAGCCGCGAATGCGATGTGCGCGATCTGTTCGAGGATGAGGCCTTGCTGGCCCTGCCGCAAGTGCCCAAGCACGACGTGTGTCCGGATAGTAAGGTGCTCGACGCGGTCAAGTCGGATAAGCCATCGCCGTTTGCGGGGCTCAAGAATCTCAAGCCGGAATAGTCGCTGTGCGGCTGGCGGCTGAAATACAGAACAAGCAAGTGTAATGAACGTGTCAAACGCGTGTTGTAGTCGAGTATGGCATTGGTAGTAAAGGTAGGACGGCGTTAAACATGTCGGTAAAGAAATTTTGCCGCTGGGATACTCGATTCGCATGTATTTGCTGATCGATTGTGTTAGAATTTTAGAACTTATGTATTAGGAGTCATCATGGCAGTTCAGCAAAACAAGAAATCCCCTTCGAAGCGCGGTATGCACCGTTCGCACGACTTCCTGGTCGCGCCACAACTGGGCATCGAGCCAACCACCGGTGAAACGCACCTGCGTCACCACATCAGCCCTAACGGCTTTTACCGTGGTCGCAAAGTTCTCAAAACCAAAAACGACGAGTAATCGACGTTTTAGTTTGAGTAAGATGAAAGCGGTGCAACGACTTTTTTGTGCGTCGCACCGCTTTTTCTTTGTCACCGGCTGCAAACCACCTTTGCACACCGTCATTTCGAATTACGCAGACTCTGCTTGGCGCTCGCCCACTTCCAGATCGCATCCTGCCGCCACACGCTGTTGAGTCGCGGTACGAATCCACAAAATGACAATTAAAATTTCCATTGACTGCATGGGCGGCGATCATGGCCCCTCAGTTACTATCCCCGCAGCACTCTCTTTCCTCAGCAGCGAACCCGAAGCAGAATTGATTCTGGTCGGCCTGCAGGACGAGTTGCGCGCAGAACTCAAGAAACACAAAGCCGACAGCCATCCGCGCCTGTCCATCCTGCATGCGTCCGAAGTGGTGACGATGGATGATCCCATCGAAATCGCCCTGCGCCGCAAGAAGGATTCGTCGATGCGCGTGGCGATCGAGCTGGTCAAGGACGGCAAGGCCCAGGCCTGCGTGTCGGCCGGCAATACCGGCGCCCTGATGGCGGTCTCGCGCTATGTGCTCAAGACCATGGCCGGGGTCGACCGTCCCGCCATCTGCTCGATCCTTCCCAACCAGAAAGACGGCCCGACCTATATGCTGGACCTGGGCGCGAACGTCGACTGCGAGCCGCATCACCTGCACCAGTTCGCCATCATGGGCTCGGTGCTGGTCTCGGCCATGGAAGGCATCAAGCGCCCCACCATCGGCTTGCTCAATGTCGGCACCGAAGAAATCAAGGGCAATGAAGTGGCCAAGGCCACCGGCAAGCTGCTGCGCGAAGACCATGAGCGCGGCGCCCTCAATTTCTACGGCAACGTCGAAGGCAACGATATTTTCAAGGGCACCACCGACATCGTGGTGTGCGACGGTTTCGTCGGCAACGTCACGCTCAAGGCGGCCGAGGGATTGGGCCGCTTCGTCAAGGATGCCCTGACCACCGAGTTCAAGCGCAATCCGCTGACCATGCTCGGGGCCATCATCGGACGCGGCGCCTTGAAGAAGTTTTCCAATCGTTTCAATCCGTCGCGCTACAACGGCGCCAGCCTGCTCGGTTTGCGCGGCCTGGTGTTCAAGAGCCACGGCGGCGCCGATGCATACTCGTATGAGTGGGCGATCAAACGCGCCTTCGACGCGGCAAAATACAATGTGCAGGAGCAGCTCTCGGCCATGATCGCCGAGTTGATGCCCCGTACGCCTGACCCGGAAGTGCCAGGAATAACCCACTCGTAGGACGGCTAGCAATGACCTTGTACAGCAAAATTATCGGCACCGGCAGCTATCTGCCGGCCAAGCGCGTCTCCAACGGCGACCTGACCGAGCAACTGGCGGCCAAGGGCATCGAAACGTCGGACGAGTGGATCGTCTCCCGCAGCGGCATTTCGAACCGGCATTACGCAGCGCCGGACGAACTGTCGTCGGACCTGGCCGTGGCGGCCGCCCGCAAGGCGCTCGAGATGGCCGGCAAGCATCCCGAGGAAATCGACCTCGTCATCGTGGCCAGCTCGACCCCCGATTTCCATGGCAGCTTTCCCAGCACCGCCTGCATCGTGCAGCGCAAGCTCGGCATGCACAACAACAGCGCCGCCTTTGACGTGCAGGCCGTCTGCAGCGGCTTCGTGTACGCGGTGTCGGTGGCGGACGCCTTCATCAAGTCGGGCGCGCACAAAAACGTGCTGGTGATCGGCGCGGAAGTGTTTTCGCGCATTCTCGATTTCAACGACCGCACCACCTGCGTGCTGTTCGGCGACGGCGCCGGGGCCATTGTCCTCAGCGCCTCGGAAGAGCCGGGCATTCTGGCATGCAAACTGCATGCCGACGGGCGTTATTCCGACATCCTCAGCATACCGGGCACCCTGGCCGGCGGCGCGATCGCCGGCAGCGCTTTCCTGTACATGGATGGCCCTGCGGTGTTCAAGCTGGCCGTCACCGTGCTCGAGCAGGTGGCCAACGAGGTGCTCGAACACGCGCACATGACCGCCGACCAGGTCGACTGGCTGGTGCCGCACCAGGCCAATATCCGCATCATGAAAAGCACGGCGAAAAAGCTCGGCTTGCCGCTTGATAAAATGGTGGTCACGGTCGACCAGCATGGCAACACCTCGGCCGCCTCGATTCCGCTGGCGCTCGATATCGCCGTGCGCGACGGCCGCATCAAGGCGGGCGACAACGTCATGATGGAAGGCGTCGGCGGCGGCTTCACCTGGGGCGCTGTGCTGGTGCGCATGTGATTGGTTCTAGCGCGGCGGCGCCCGCGAGCGCCGCCGTTGAATTCGCCATTTCCTTTGCCGATTCGTTCGCCTTTTCTTTCGCCTTATCTTTCGCCTTATCTTTCGCCTTATCTTTCATTCTTGCCCGCACCAGTCCTTGATGCGGATGCCGCCATAAAAACAAAACAGGAGGACATCATTCCATGAGTAAATTCGCGTTCGTATTTCCCGGCCAGGGTTCGCAGGCCATCGGCATGCTGGGCGGCTTCGCCGGCAACCCCGTGGTCGCGCAAACCATTGCCGAAGCCAACGAAGCGCTCGGCTTCGACCTGGGCAAACTGATCGCCGACGGTCCCAAGGAAGACCTGGACCTGACCACCAATACCCAGCCTGTCATGCTGACCGCCTCGGTCGCCGTTTACCGTGCCTGGATCGCGGCCGGCGGCACCGTGCCGGCGCTGGTGGCCGGCCATAGCGTGGGCGAATATTCGGCCCTGGTGGCGGCCGGCGTGATCGCCTTCAAGGATGCGGTGCCGCTGGTGCGTTTCCGCGCCCAGGCCATGCAGGAAGCGGTGCCGGTGGGGCAGGGCGGCATGGCCGTCATCCTCGGCCTGCCGGCCGACGAGGTGCGCGCGATTTGCGCTGAAGCGGGCGCGGCCAATCCGGCCGAAGTGGTCGAGGCGGTGAACTTCAACGAGCTGACCCAGATCGTGATCGCCGGCCACAATGGCGCCGTCGAACGCGCCTGCGAACTGGCCAAGGCCAAGGGCGCCAAGCGCGCCATGAAGCTGGCGGTGTCGGCGCCGTTCCATTCCTCTTTGCTGAAACCGGCTTCGGACCGCCTGCGCGATTATCTGAAGGATGTGCCGTTCGCGGCGCCGCGGATCGACTTGATCAACAACGTCGACGTGGCTATCCTGAACGATCCCGAAGCGATCAAGGATGCGCTGGTGCGCCAGGCGGCCGGTGCCGTGCGCTGGGTCGAAACCATGCAGAAGATGGCGGCCGACGGCGTCACCCAGGTGATCGAATCGGCGCCGAGCAAGGTGCTGATCGGCATGGCCAAGCGCATCGATGCGCAACTGGTGGGCGAAGCGCTGGTGGACCAGGCTTCGCTGGAGCGCGTATTGAGCAGCCTCAATCGGGCGTAAGCCAGTTGGCGCAGTATCGCAGGGCATCGCAGAATATTAGAACAAAAGGACATCAATGAAACTGGAAAATCAAGTCGCCCTGGTCACGGGCGCGTCGCGCGGCATCGGCAAGGCCATCGCACTCGAACTGGCGCGCCAGGGCGCGAAAGTGGTCGGCACCGCCACCACCGAGAGCGGCGCCGAGGCGATTTCCGCCTATCTGGCCGAATTCGGCGGCAAGGGCGCGGTCCTGAACGTGACCGATGCCGCCGCCTGCAGCGCCGTCGTCGACGATGTGCAAAAGGGTTTCGGCAGCCTGTCGATCCTGGTTAACAATGCCGGCATCACGCAAGACCAGCTGGCCATGCGCATGAAGGACGAGGAATGGGACAGCGTCATCGCCACCAACCTGTCGGCTGTGGGGCGCCTTTCGCGCGCCGTCCTGCGCGGCATGATGAAAGCGAAGCATGGGCGTATTATTAACATTACCTCGGTGGTCGGTTCGGCCGGCAATGCGGGGCAGATGAATTACGCGGCCGCCAAGGCCGGCGTGGCCGGCATGAGCCGGGCGCTGGCGCGCGAGATCGGCAGCCGCAATATCACGGTCAACTGCATTGCTCCCGGCTTCATCGATACCGATATGACCAAGGCATTAAGTGCCGAGCAGCACACCGGCTTGCTGACGCAAATTCCGCTGGGGCGCCTGGGCGCGCCGGAAGACATCGCCCACGCCGTCGCCTTCCTGGCGGGGCCGCAAGCGGCGTACATCACGGGCACGACCCTGCACGTGAATGGCGGAATGTATATGAATTGATGTTGAGTGCCTTGCCTGATCCCATTTGCGGCCCTGCGCACGGATCAGATAAAGGGAATTCTCGTCATTTAGCAGTACGTTCGGTGGAATTTGCGGCAGACACCGAAATTAGTTTTTCACCGCGCAAACCTGATAAAATGCGCGCACTTTCCGTAACACACACAATGGAGCCATAACATGTCGGATATCGAACAACGCGTTAAAAAAATCGTCGCTGAGCAACTGGGCGTTGCAGAAGTAGACATCAAAATCGAATCTTCGTTCGTTGACGACCTCGGTGCGGATTCCCTCGACACCGTCGAACTGGTGATGGCACTGGAAGACGAATTCGAAATGGAAATCCCTGACGAACAAGCTGAAAAGATCACCACCGTGAAACAGGCAATCGACTACGCTACGGCGCACGTCAAGGCCTAAGTTTTACAATTTTTCTCGGGAGAATCGCTTGAGCCGTTCACGAAATCGTCGTGTCGTCATCACCGGGCTGGGCTGCGTTTCACCAATCGGCAACACGGTTGCCGAGACGTGGAGCGCGGCGCTGGCCGGCAAGTCGGGCATTGCCAACATCACCAAGTTTGATGCGCAGCCCTTTTCGACCCACTTCGCGGGCGAAGTCAAGGGTTTCAATATCGAGGATTACATTCCTGCCAAGGATGCTCGCCACATGGATACGTTTATCCATTACGGCATGGCGGCGGGTATCCAGGCAATGCAGGATTGCGGACTGGTCGTCACCGAAGACAATGCCGACCGCATCGGCGTGATCATCGGTTCCGGCATCGGCGGCTTGCCGCTGATCGAAGACACCAAGGAAGAATACGCCAAGCGCGGCCCGCGCCGCATTTCGCCCTTTTTCGTGCCGGCCTCGATCATTAATATGATTTCGGGCAACCTGTCGATCAAGTACGGCTTGCGCGGTCCGAACCTGGCCATCGTCACGGCCTGCACCACCGGCCTGCACAGCATCGGCGCGGCTGGCCGCCTGATCGAGTACGGCGACGCCGATGTGATGATTGCGGGCGGCTCCGAAGCGACCATCTCGCCGCTGGGCCTGGGCGGTTTCGCCTCGGCACGCGCGCTGTCCTCGCGCAACGACGATTCGGCCACCGCCTCGCGTCCGTGGGACGTCGACCGCGACGGCTTCGTGCTGGGCGAGGGTGCGGGCGTGATGGTGCTCGAAGAATACGAACACGCCAAGGCGCGCGGCGCCAAGATCTATGCCGAACTGCTCGGCTTCGGCATGAGTGCCGACGCCTACCACATGACGGCGCCGGTCGAAGATGGCAGTGGCGCGAGCCGCTGCATGCAGTCGGCCCTGACCAATGCCGGCATCAATGCCGACCAGGTCAATTACGTCAACGCGCACGGTACCTCGACTCCGCAGGGCGATGTGGCCGAAGTGCAGGGATTGAAGAAGACCTTCGGCGCGCACGCCGGCAAGCTGGTGGTCAACTCGACCAAGTCGATGACCGGCCACCTGCTGGGCGGCGCCGGCGGCCTGGAAGCCGTGTTCACCGTGCTGGCGATGCATCACCAGATCTCGCCGCCGACGATCAATATCTTCAACCAGGACCCCGCTTGCGACCTGGACTTCTGCGCCAACACGGCGCGCGAGATGAAGATCGATATCGCGGTGAAGAACTCGTTCGGTTTCGGTGGCACCAACGGCACCTTGGTATTCGGCAAGGCCTGAGTCCCGGCGTCGCTAAAACAATCCTCGGTGCAATGACGCGCAGGAAAAATTTTCGCGTCGCAGCATGAACTTTCGGCGTCCGCACTTGTCTCAAGTGTGGGCGTCGATGAAACGCCGGCGGCTCTCGCCGGGGTCCGATTTGCCCAGTGCACCATCACGCACTGGCGCCCCGCAGCACCTTTCCTACTGATTATGTCGATTGCGGTTTCCGCCTGCATCAGGCCGTCGCGTTCCTTGCGTCTGGTTCTGCTGTGCTATGCCGCGCTCAATCTGGCCGTGGCTCTTGCGCTCGTCGGGCGCTGGGCTGCGGGCATTGGCGCGGCCAGCGTTTTGCCGGCATGGTGTGCTGGGGCTTGCGCCTTGGCAGCAATGCTTGCATGGAGGGCATCGGCACAGGGGGAAATGCGGCGCAGGATTGATATTTCTGGACTCGGCGAGATTCGCCTGACGGTACAACAGAGCTTGGGCGCAGTACCGGCCGAAGCAGATGTGCTGCAATTGCTTCCCGGATCGACTATCTGGCCGCACAGCCTGCTCCTGCTGCTGGGCTCATCCGGTGGCAAGCTCGTCAGTGTGCTGCTCATCTGGCCGGACAGTTTGGCTCGCGAGCAATTCCGGGGTTTGTCGGTGGCCCTCAGGGCCATTGCCGGGCGGGACAATAAATTTGTCGGAAATAACAAAATACTTTGAACTTATTGCAAGCGACCAACTCTATAGACATAGGGACGGGCCGCTGCTGCAGCCAAGAGGGCAGGGTCAGTGACGACAGAACGCGAGTGTGATCAACTGCTGGTTGAGCGCGTCCAGGCTGGCGACAGGCAGGCGTTCGACCTGCTGGTCAGTAAATATCAGCGCAGGCTGATGCGGCTTGTTTCGCGCCTGGTGCATGATCCGGCCGAGGCCGAGGACGTGGTACAGGAAACATTCATCAAGGCTTATCGGGCCTTGCGGCATTTCAGGGGGGATTCCGCTTTCTATACGTGGCTCTACAGAATCGGGATCAATACGGCGAAGAATTTTCTCGTCACGCAGGGCAGGCGCGCACCGACCTCGACCGAGTCGGATGCGGAGCGCGCCGAAGCGTTTGACGATGCGGACAGCTTGCGTGACATCAACACCCCGGAATCGGTGTTGGCAAGCAAGCAGATCGCTTATACGGTCAATGCCGCGATGGAGGCGCTGCCGCACGAATTGCGCAACGCGATTGTCCTGCGCGAAATTGAAGGGTTGAGCTACGAGGAAATAGCGGAAGTGATGTCATGTCCCATCGGCACGGTGCGCAGCCGGATTTTCCGGGCGCGCGAAGTGATTGCCGAAAAGTTGAGGCCTTTGCTCGACTTGCCAGTTGACAAACGACGTTAAATGTAGCGATGATCGCTCTAATCGGTTAACTTTTGGTCACACTTACAGTGATGGAAATACTGATGGACACCCCGAAAAAAGTCCGGGAGCAGATCTCGGCGTTCAGCGACCACGAACTGTCGCCGTCCACGTTTCCTGACGCGGCCCTGCATTCGGCCGACGGCCAGCACGCGTGGGACCTGTACCACCGCATCCGCGACGCCATGCGCGACCCGGGCGGGCCCGACGTGTCCGACGCCTTCGCCAGCAAACTGGCGGCGCGCCTGGCGGCCGAACCGCCGCCGGGCAAGCGCGTGCTGCGCGCATCAGGCGCGGCCCTGTCGCGGCGCGCGCCGGCCATTCCCCCGGCCGCCGTGGCCGCCGGCGCGGCCGGGCCGGTCACCGGCATCAGCGAGGCGGCGGTGACCGGCAGCGCCGGCCCCGTGAGCGGCAGCGACGCACCCGATGCGCCGGACGCGATTGCCGTCGCCGAACCGGTGAACGAGGCCATTGCCGAACCGGTGAGCGAAGCCATCACCGAACCGCGGGCCGACGGCGCGACCGGGAGCCGGGACGCCAAGGCCGATGGCATGGCCGATCCCAAGCCGGTCAGCATGGCCAAGCCGGCCATCGCCTCGATTTCCTGATCCATCCTCGTCATCCGCGCCAGGCCCCGCCCTGGCGCGGGGGCGCCCCCCGCAATTGACCGCGCCGTCGCGCCGCGGCCCGGCCGGCGACGAGCGGCGCGACAAGGAGGGCATTTTGGCTTACCATAACGTCAATCTTTATCCGATTCCCCCTACCCGATCACCATGACACTTTCCGTTGGCAGCAAGCTCTTCTCCGCTTTGTTCATCGCCGCTGCCGCCCTGGGCGCGGCCCCGCAGGCCGGGGCCGCCACACCGGTGGGCGCGCCGCTGGTCACCGGCCTGCCCGATTTCACCGACCTGATCGACAAGGTCGGGCCGGCGGTGGTCGATATCCGCACCACCGAAAAGCTCAAGCCGGGCGAGCGCGCGCCCACCGAGGAAGAGGTGCTGGACCTGCTGCGCCGCTTCTACGGCGCGCAGGACCCGCGCGGCAGGCGCGCTCCCCAGCCGCAGCTGCCGCCCCAGGCCCCGTCCCAGGAAGATGAGCTGCAGCGCGGCGTCGGGTCCGGCTTTCTGATTTCGGCCGATGGCTTTGTGCTCACCAACGCGCATGTGGTCGACGGCGCCGACGAAGTGCTGGTCACCCTGACCGACCGGCGTGAATTCAAGGCCCGCGTGCTCGGTTCCGACAAGCGCTCGGACGTGGCCCTGCTCAAGCTCGACGCCCAACAGCTGCCCAGCCTGACCATCGGCGACTCCGGCAAGATTCGCGTGGGCGAATGGGTGATCGCCATCGGCTCGCCCTTTAACCTGAACAATACGGTCACGGCCGGCATCATTTCGGCCAAGTCGCGCGATACCGGCGACTTCCTGCCGCTGATCCAGAGCGACGTGGCGGTCAATCCCGGCAACTCGGGCGGCCCCCTGATCAATATGCGCGGCGAAGTCATCGGCATCAATTCCCAGATCGCGACCCTCTCCGGCGGCTATAACGGCATTTCCTTTGCCGTGCCGATCGATGAAGTGATGCGCGTTGCCGACCAGCTCAAGAAGAGCGGCAAGGTCACGCGCGGGCGCCTCGGGGTCGAGATCGACGAACTGACCAAGGACGTGGCCGAGGCGCTGGGCCTGGGTCAGGCGCGCGGCGTCGAAGTGGTGCGGGTGGAGGCGGGCGGTCCGGCCGACAAGGATGGCATCAAGGTCGGTGACATCATCCTCAAGTTCAACGGCAAGGAAATCGAGCGCAGCGGCGACTTGCCGCGCCTGGTGGGCGCCACGGCCGTGGGCAGCAAGGCCGTGGTCACGCTCTGGCGCCAGGGCCAGCAGAAAGACATTACGGTCAACATCGTCACGCTCGACGACGACAAGGCCGCGCGCAAGCCGGGTCCCAGGAAGCCGGGCCCCGAGCAGCGTCCCAACGCGCTGGGCCTGCATGTGTCGGACCTGAGCGAGGTGCAGCGCAAGGAATTGCAGATCGACGGCGGCGTGCTGGTCGACGCCAGCGAAGCGCTGGCGGCGCGTGCCGGCCTGCGTCCGGGCGACTTGATCCTGCAATTGAACAATATCGAAATCAAGGATGCCAAACAGTTCAACGCCCTGGTCGCCCGGCTCGATCTCCGCAAAAATGCCCTGGTGCTGGTGCGGCGCGACGACACCGCTCAATACGTGGTGATCCATCCCCAAACAAGGTAAGCCCTGAGCGGCAAACCAGTCATCGCCGGCGCCCCCTGGCCGCCGGCTTTTTCTTTTTAATAACGCGATGCCATGATCCGATTCACCCTGTATTCCCGCAGCTACTGCCACCTGTGCGACGACCTGCTCGCCGCCCTCAATGCCCTGCAAACCGAGACCGTGCGCTTCGCCGTCGAGGTGATCGACGTCGATGCCGACCCGGCCCTGGTCGAGCGCTTCGACGAACTGGTGCCGGTGTTGTTCGGCGACCCGGCCGGCCCCGAGCTGTGCCACTACTTCCTCGACGAAGCGGCCGTGCGTGCCTACCTGGCGGCATCGCCTGTGTCGATTTAACAATGTTTACACGGAATTCGGCAATAGACCGGCTTTCTACCCTGAAATCCGGTAAAATGCGGGGGTCGGAATTAGCTTCTGTTCTGAGCTTGACAGCTTCTCTCGCTTGACAAGGCGCTCGCCTGGGGATAGCCATGCCCCCCACGGAGCGCTTTTTTCGTATGGGGCGGCGTCGCCCCGATACGGCAAGCCGGCATAGCAAGCTGACGCAGCAAAGCCCGCGCGACCACCCCGAATGTCGTCCTTCCCTACTTGGTTTTGAATTGCATTAATGAACAACATACGTAACTTTTCCATCATCGCCCACATCGATCACGGCAAATCGACCCTCGCCGACCGTATCATCCAGATCTGCGGCGGCTTGTCCGACCGCGACATGGAAGCCCAGGTGCTCGATTCGATGGACCTGGAGCGCGAGCGCGGCATCACCATCAAGGCCCAGACCGCGGCCCTGCATTACAAGGCGCGCGACGGCCAGGTGTACAACCTGAACCTGATCGACACGCCCGGCCACGTCGACTTCAGCTATGAAGTGTCGCGCTCGCTGTCGGCGTGCGAAGGCGCGCTGCTGGTGGTCGATGCTTCCCAGGGCGTGGAAGCGCAGACGGTGGCGAACTGCTACACCGCGCTCGACCTGGGCGTGGAAGTGGTGCCGGTTCTCAACAAGATCGACTTGCCGCACGCCGATCCGGCCAATGCGATCGCCGAGATCGAAGACGTGATCGGGATCGATGCGACCGACGCCGTCAAGTGCTCGGCCAAGAGCGGCCTGGGCGTGGAAGACGTGCTCGAATCGCTGATCGCCCGGGTGCCGCCGCCAAAGGGCGATCCGGACGCGCCGCTGCAGGCGCTGATCGTCGACTCGTGGTTCGATAACTACGTCGGCGTGGTGATGCTGGTGCGCGTGATCAACGGCACCCTGAAGCCGAAAGAAAAAATCCTGCTGATGGCGTCCGAATCGGTGCAGCTGGTCGAGAGCGTGGGCGTGTTCAGCCCGAAATCGCAATCCCTGCCGCAGATTTCCGCCGGCCAGGTCGGTTTTGTCATCGCCGGCATCAAGGAACTCAAGGCCGCCAAGGTCGGCGACACGGTCACCCACGCCGCCAAGCCGGCTAGCGCGCCCCTGCCAGGCTTCAAGGAAGTCCAGCCGCAGGTGTTCGCCGGCCTGTTCCCGGTCGAAGCGAACCAGTACGATGCGCTGCGCGACTCGCTCGAAAAGCTCAAGCTCAACGACGCGGCCCTGATGTACGAGCCGGAAGTATCGCAGGCGCTGGGCTTCGGCTTCCGCTGCGGCTTCCTCGGCCTGCTGCACATGGAAATCGTGCAGGAACGCCTGGAGCGCGAATTCGACATGGACCTGATCACCACGGCGCCGACCGTGGTGTACGAAGTGATCATGCGCGACGGCTCCCTGATCCGGGTCGATAATCCCTCCAAGATGCCCGATCCGTCCAAGATCGAGGAAGTGCGCGAGCCGATCGTCACGGTCAATCTGTACATGCCGCAGGAATACGTGGGCTCGGTCATCACCCTGTGCATCGGCAAGCGCGGCGTGCAGATGGACATGAGCTACCATGGCCGCCAGGTCAAGCTGATCTACGAAATGCCGATGGCCGAGATCGTTCTCGACTTCTTCGACCGCCTCAAATCGACCTCGCGCGGCTACGCCTCGATGGATTACGAGTTCAAGGAATACCGCGCTGCGGACGTGGTCAAGGTCGATATGCTGATCAACAGCGAAAAAGTCGATGCGCTGGCCATCATCGTGCACCGCGCCAACAGCCAGTTCCGCGGCCGCCAGGTCGCCGCCAAGATGCGCGAACTGATTCCACGCCAGATGTTCGACGTGGCGATCCAGGCCGCCATCGGCGCGACCGTCATTTCGCGCGAAAACGTCAAGGCGCTGCGCAAGAACGTGCTGGCCAAGTGCTACGGTGGCGATATCAGCCGCAAGAAGAAATTGCTCGAGAAACAGAAAGCCGGTAAGAAGCGCATGAAGCAGGTGGGCTCGGTGGAAATTCCACAAGAAGCTTTCCTGGCAATTTTACAAGTGGACGATAAATGAACCTGCAGTTTATCTTAGGGAATTTTGCACTGATCCTGTTCGTGTTGATGGTGCTCACGGGCATCGTCTGGTGTCTGGATGTGTTTTACTTCGCGCGCCAGCGGCGTGCCGCGGCCGATGCGGCCCTGGCCGCCTTCGATGCACGCAATGCCAAGCTGAGCACCGAGGGCATCAAGGTCGACAACACCAGCCGCCAGTCGATCGAAGCGGCCATCCTGCGCCAGCCGACCTGGATCGAGTACTCGGGCAGCTTCTTCCCGGTGATCGCGCTGGTGTTCATCCTGCGCTCCTTCCTGTACGAGCCGTTCAAGATTCCCTCGGGTTCGATGGTGCCGACCCTGGTCATCGGCGACCTGATCCTGGTAAACAAGTTCACCTACGGCATCCGCCTGCCGGTGCTGAACCAGAAAATCATCGACGTCAACGACCCCCAGCGCGGCGACGTGATGGTGTTCAAATATCCCGACGATATGTCGCAGGATTACATCAAGCGGGTGGTCGGCATTCCCGGTGATAAAATCAGTTATGAAAACAAGCGCCTGACCATCAACGGCAAGGAAGTGACGTATACGGCGCTCCCCGATTTCCTCGATGAAGAGTCGCCCGTGTACCATAAGCAATATATGGAAGACCTGACCGGCGTGCCGCACCGCATCCTCAACGACGAGGGCAAGGCGGTGATCAACATCGACCAGGTCAAGAACTTCCCGCACCGGGAAGGCTGCACCTATACCGTCGATAAATTTACTTGTATCGTACCTCCGGGCAATTACTTTATGATGGGCGATAATCGCGATAACAGCTCCGACAGCCGTTATTGGGGATTCGTCCCGAATAAGAATATCGTGGGCAAGGCGTTTTTTGTCTGGATGAACCTTGGTAGTCTTGGCCGCATCGGCAGCATTCATTAAAGTCAAAAGGATTTACTATGTACGGATCGAAACCCGTCAATCTGGCGAAACAGCAGGGCGTATCCTTGTCAGGCCTGATTTTCTTGCTGGCAATCATTACCTTTATTGCGATGTTCGCCATGAAAGTCTTTCCGACCTTTCTGGAGTACCGCTCGGTCAAGGCCGGCATCATCACGGCCAAGAAGGTCGAGGGCACGGTGCGCGACATCCAAATCTCCTTCGACAAGCACGCCGACATCAACAGTATTTCAACGATCAAGGGCACCGACCTGATCATCACCAAGGATACCGGCGAGACCCAGGTCGCATTTGCCTACACCGCGCGTATTCCGCTGATCACCAATGTCACGCTGCTGATCGATTACTCGGGTACCACCGATCCGACCGGCAAAATTCCTGAAAAACCAGCTGATCCCATCCGTTAAGGCAGTCCAACCAAGAAGTCCGACACATGAATCTTCAGTTATTGCAAACGCGCTTAGGGTATACGTTCCAGGATGCTGGCCTGTTGCAGCAAGCCTTGACGCACCGCAGCCACAGCAGTTTGCATAACGAGCGCCTGGAGTTTCTCGGCGATTCGATCCTGAACTGCGTGGTGGCGTCGGTGCTGTACGAGCGTTTTACCGCCATCGACGAGGGCGACCTGTCGCGCCTGCGCGCCAACCTGGTCAAGCAGCAGTCGCTCTACGAGATCGCCCAGAAGCTGGAATTGTCGCAATTTTTGCGCCTGGGCGAGGGCGAGCTCAAGTCCGGCGGCTTTCGCCGGCCCTCGATCCTGGCCGACACGCTCGAAGCGCTGCTGGGTGCGATTTTTCTCGACGCCGGCTTCAATGCCGCGCGCGACGTGATCCGCGCCTTCTACATCCCGATTCTCGACTCGGTCGACCCGCGCACCCTCGGCAAGGATGCCAAGACCTTGCTCCAGGAATTTTTGCAAAGTAAAAAAATCTCGCTGCCGACCTATAACGTGGTGGCCACCCATGGCGCCGCGCACAGCCAGGAATTCGAAATCGAATGCCTGGTGCCCAAGCTCGGCATCCAGGTCTACGGCCGTGGCGGCAGCCGCCGCGCCGGCGAACAGGCCGCCGCTAAACTGGCGCTCGAAGTGGCCGAGCAAGCCTTGCTGAAGACCCCGCCGGCCGGCCGCAAGGCCAAGCCGCGCGCCGCCCAGCTCAAGCTGGCTGGCATCGCCACCATCCAGAGCGACGCCGAGCCCGACGCCGACGACGACAGCACGCTGCCGGTCGACGCCAAAACCCCTAAACACCCGCATCCAGAAACGAAATCAGCATGAACGCCACAACTACCCCAGAAAACTTCCGTTGTGGCTATATCGCCATCGTCGGCCGCCCCAACGTGGGCAAATCGACCCTGATGAACGTGCTGATCGGCGCCAAGGTCTCGATCACCTCGCGCAAGGCCCAGACCACGCGCCACCGCATCACCGGCATCCAGACCGTGGACGACGCCCAGTTCATCTACGTGGACACGCCGGGCTTCCAGACGCGCCACGCGAATGCGCTCAACAAGACGCTCAACAAGACCGTCACCAATACGCTCATTTCGGCCGACGTGATCCTGTACCTGATCGAAGCGGGCACCTTCGGCCCGGCCGACCAGCAGGTGATCGACCTGCTGCCCACGGACGTGCCGTGCATCCTGGTGATCAACAAGTCGGACCGCGTCAAGGACAAGGCGGCCCTGATGCCGTTCGCCCAGCAGATCGCGGCCAAGCATGATTTCGCCGCCATCGTGCCTGTCTCGGCCAAGCTCAAATTCCAGCTCGACGGCCTGCAAAACGAGATCAAGCGCCTCCTGCCCGAGAACGCGCCCGTGTTCGGCCCGGACGACATCACCGACCGCAGCGAAAAATTCCTCGCTTCCGAAATCGTGCGCGAAAAGCTGTTCCGCCTCGTCGGCGACGAACTGCCGTACACCAGCACCGTCCTGATCGAAAAATTCGAGCAGGAAGGCGACCTGCGGCGCGTGTTCGCCGCCATCCTGGTCGAGCGCGACACGCACAAGTCGATGGTCATCGGGAACAAGGGCGCGCGCCTGAAGGAAGTATCGACCCAGTCGCGGCTCGACATGGAAAAGCTGTTCGGCGGCCCGGTGTACCTGGAGATCTGGGTCAAGGTCAAATCCGGCTGGGCCGACAATGAAGCCGGCTTGCGCGCCTACGGTTACGAGTAAGCGCGGAGCAGCGCCGCCACCCGCATGCCCACCAACGACGCCGACCTGACCGTCGCCGTAGCGGCCAGCGCGCCTGCCGCGGCGCCGGCACAGTCGGCTACCTCCTTGGAGGCCGCCTTGACGCCCTCCCTGGCGTCCGCCCCGGCGCCAGCGAAGCGGCGCGTCCCCCAGCGCGGCGAGCGAGTCAGCGAGCAGCCATCGTTCGTGCTGCACAGTTATCCGTACAAGGAAACGAGCCTGATCGTCGACATGTTCACGCGCGACTTCGGCCGCGTGGGACTGGTCGCCAAGGGCGCCAAGCGGCCGCTGTCGAAACTGCGCGGCGTGCTGCAGACCTTCCAGCCGCTGCAGGCCGCGTGGAGCGGCAAGTCCGAACTGCGCACCCTGATCGACGCCGAGTGGGTGGGCGGCATGCTCCCCCTGGAGAAGACCGCGCTGCTGTGCGGCTTCTACCTCAACGAACTGCTGGTCAAGCTGATCGCGCGCGACGACCCGCACCCGGCCCTGTTCGACCACTACGTCTCGACCCTGAACCAGCTGGCCCACAACGAACCGGCGCCGATCGTCTTGCGAAAATTCGAACGGGCCTTACTTAAAGAGACAGGCGTGGCCGCCGACCTGACGCGCTGCACCAGCACCCGCACGGCGGTCGAACCGCATGGCCAGTACGTGGTCGATCCCGAGCGCGGCGCGCGCCCGGCACGCGATGCCGACAGCTGGCCGGCGGTGAGCGGCAAAACCCTGCTCGACATGGAGCGCGAAGACTACAGCGACCCGGTGACCCAGGCGCAGAGCAAGGTGCTGATGCGCTTCCTGCTGGCCCACCAGCTGGGCGGATCGCCCCTGAACACGCGCCAGATCCTGATCGACCTGATGCAGTTATAAATTATCCACGCAACCGAGCAACCATCATGAGCTTCCTCCAACCGAATGGCCCGGTCATCGACCTGGGCGTGAATATCGACCATGTGGCGACCCTGCGCAATGCGCGCGGCACCGTGTATCCGGACCCGCTGCGCGCGGCCATGCTGGCCGAGCATGCCGGCGCCGACGTGATCACCCTGCACCTGCGCGAAGACCGGCGCCACATCAAGGACGCCGACGTGATCGCGCTGCGCCCGCAGCTGATGACGCGCATGAACCTGGAAGCGGCCGTCACGCGCGAGATGATCGACTTCGCCTGTTCCGTGCGCCCCCAGGACGTATGCCTGGTGCCCGAGCGGCGCGAGGAAGTGACCACCGAAGGCGGCCTCGATGTGATCCGCTACTACAAGGAAGTCGAAGCGGCCGTCAAACAGCTGCAAGGGGAGGGCATTCGCGTGAGCCTGTTCATCGACGCCGACGAAGCGCAGATCGGCGCCGCCGCCGACTTGAACGTGCCGGTGATCGAACTGCACACCGGGCGCTACGCCGAAGCCGGCGATGGCGAACTGGCGCATGAACTGGAGCGCATCCGGCTCGGGGCCCGCTGTGGCGTCTCGCGCGGGCTGAAGGTCAACGCCGGCCACGGCCTGCACTACCGGAACGTACAGGCCATCGCGGCCATCGCCGATATCGGCGAACTCAATATCGGCCACGCGATCGTCGCCCATGCGCTGTTTGCCGGATTCGAAAACGCCGTGCGCGAGATGAAGGCCATCATGGTCGCCGCGCGCCTGGCCGCGCGCGTATCGGCTTAACCGGCGCCGCGCCGATGATCTACGGGATCGGCACCGACATCGTGCGGATCGCGCGCATCGAGGCGGCGCTGGCGCGCAGCGAGCGCTTCGCCACCAAAATTCTGGGCGACGACGAACTGGCGGTGTTCCGCCAGCGCCGCGAGCAGAATGCGGTGCGCGGCGTGCGCTATCTGGCCACGCGCTTCGCGGCCAAGGAAGCGTTCTCGAAAGCGATCGGCCTGGGCCTGTGCCTGCCGATGGCCTGGCGCAGCGCGCAGATGCTCAACACGCCGGCCGGCCAGCCCGTCATGGTGTGCAGTGGCGCGCTCGATGCCTTTATGCGGCAAAATGGGCTCAGTGCCCAGGTGACGGTGAGCGATGAAGCCGAGTACGGCGTCGCCTTCGTGATCGTCACCCGGCAAGCCTGATTTAATTGACCCGGATTGATGCTGCAATGACCGATGTAATTTCCAACGCCAACCCCGACGCGGGCCCTGGCTTGACGCCCGCCATCACGCCCGCGGCCGCTGCCGGCGCGGCCGCTGCCGCGCGCGAACAGGTGCTCGCCACCGTTGCGAAGCTGCCCAACCTGCCGGGCGTGTACCGCTATTTCGACGCCGTTGATGCGGTCCTGTACGTGGGCAAGGCGCGCGACCTCAAGAAGCGCGTGTCGAGCTACTTCCAGAAGAACCTGGCCAGCCCGCGCATCGCCATGATGGTCGAGCGCATCGCGCGCCTCGAGACCACCGTCACGCACAGCGAGGCCGAAGCGCTGATCCTCGAAAATAACCTGATCAAGACGCTCAAGCCGCGTTTTAACATCCTGTTCCGCGACGATAAGTCGTATCCCTACCTGAAGATCACCGGGCAGGACGTGCCGCGCATGGCTTACTACCGCGGCGCGGTCGACAAGAAGAACCAGTATTTCGGCCCGTTCCCGAGCGCGTGGGCGGTCAAGGAATCGATGCAGATCCTGCAGAAGGTGTTCATGCTGCGCACCTGCGAGGACAGCGTGTTCTCGAACCGCACGCGCCCCTGCCTGCTGCACCAGATCGGCCGCTGCAGCGGTCCCTGCGTGGACCTGATCACGCGCGACGACTACAAGATTGACGTCGACAACGCCGCCAGGTTCCTGCGCGGGCGCCAGAGCGAGGTGATGGCCGACCTGGAAGCGAAGATGCACGCGTTCGCGGGCGAACTCAAATTCGAGCAGGCCGCCGCGGTGCGCAACCAGATCCAGTCGCTGGCGCGCGTGCTGCACCAGCAAAGCATGGAAACGGGCGGCGACGCCGACGTCGACATCATCGCCGTGGTGGTGCAGGGCGGGCGCGCCTGCGTCAACCTGGCGATGGTGCGCGGCGGGCGCCACCTGGGCGACCGCGCCTACTTTCCGACCCAGGTCAGCGACGCTGCCGCGATTGCCGAAGGCTCGATCGAAGTCGAAGTGCTGGCGGCCTTTCTGGCGCAGCACTACAGCGAAAAATTCATCCCCGGGGTGCTGATCCTGAATATCGAATTCGACCAGCCGGCGTTGATGGTGGCGCTCACCGAGCAGTGCGGGCACCGTATCAACCTGATTTTCCAGCCGCAGGGGCAGCGCCGCCAGTGGCTGGAAATGGCGCACAAGGGAGCCGAGATTTCGCTGGCGCGCCTGCTGTCCGAACAGGGTTCGCAGCAATCGCGCACGCGCGCGCTGGCCGAAGCGCTCTCGCTCGATGCGACCGACCTCGATGCCCTGCGCGTCGAGTGCTTCGATATCAGCCACACGCAGGGCGAGGCGACCCAGGCCTCGTGCGTGGTGTTCCATCATCACGCCATGCAGAACGGCGAATACCGGCGCTACAACATCAACGGCATCACGCCGGGCGACGATTACGCGGCCATGCGCCAGGTGCTGATGCGCCGTTACGAAAAGGTCGCCAATGGCGACGGCGTCATGCCCGACGTGGTGCTGATCGACGGCGGCAAGGGCCAGATCGAAATGGCGCGCCAGGTGTTCGCCGAACTGGGCCTGGATATCTCGCTGATCGTCGGCGTGGCCAAAGGGGAGGGGCGCCGGGTCGGCCTGGAGACGCTGATGTTCGTCGACGGGCGCGCCGCGCAGGAGCTGGGCAAGGAATCGGCGGCGCTGATGCTGGTCGCCCTGATCCGCGACGAGGCGCACCGGTTTGCGATCACCGGCATGCGCGCCAAGCGCGCCAAGACGCGCCAGACCTCGCGTCTGGAAGAGATCGAGGGCATCGGCGCCAAGCGCCGCCAGAAGCTGCTGGCGCGCTTTGGCGGCCTGCGTGGCGTGGTCGACGCCAGCGTCGAGGACCTGATGTCGGTGGAAGGCATTTCGACCCAGCTGGCCGAAGAGATTTACAAGCAGCTGCATTGACCTGCATGATGCGACCGTGTGCGGCATGCCCCGCGCACGGTCCAAACTGGTTAAAAGATCATTAGCAAGGTAGACTAGCGGCGCAAGCATCTATCAACGCTTAACCAGTGCGCCCGCCTCTATGCCCTTTAATATCCCGATTCTCCTGACCTGGTTACGTGTAGCCCTGATTCCCCTCGTTGTGGGCGTGTACTACCTGCCCGCCCACTGGCTGCCGCGCTCCGACCAGGACACGGCGGCTACCCTGGTGTTCGTCATCGCCGCCATCACCGACTGGTTCGACGGCTTCCTGGCGCGGCGCTGGAACCAGACCTCCGCCTTCGGAGCCTTTCTCGATCCGGTGGCCGACAAGCTGATGGTGGCCGGCGCGCTGCTGGTGCTGGTGCACCTGGACCGGGTCGAGCACTTCATCGCCTTCATCATCATCGGCCGCGAGATCGCCATTTCGGCCCTGCGCGAATGGATGGCGCAGATCGGCGCATCGCGTTCGGTGGCGGTCAGCTCGATCGGCAAGATCAAGACCGCCGCGCAGATGACCGCCATTCCGCTGCTGCTGTGGCACGACATGCTGTTGCGCGTCGTCGACACCCAGCGCCTGGGCGAATACCTGATGTACCTGGCCGCCGTGCTGACCGTCTGGTCGATGTTCTACTACATGCGCCTGGCCTGGCCCCTGATCAAGGAAAAGGGCGGCATGATGGATTGATGGAAGTAATGGCTTGTCGAACCTTGACAGGCTGTCCAGATCATCTATAATGCCGCCCTGTTGTGACGATGTTGTAACGATGTTGTGACCAAGCGGGAGTAGCTCAGTTGGTAGAGCGCAACCTTGCCAAGGTTGAGGTCGAGAGTTCGAGACTCTTCTCCCGCTCCAGATACTTGGAGAAAACGTCGTTAGGTTATCCTTGAAATGTTGCTTTGTTTCTGCGATAATCATGGTCTTGAAAAAATGCGGGAGTAGCTCAGTTGGTAGAGCGCAACCTTGCCAAGGTTGAGGTCGAGAGTTCGAGACTCTTCTCCCGCTCCAGTTTCTGGATCTGGCTTTAAATGGCGGTAAGTAGTAGAATGCAGGACTCCAATGCGGGAGTAGCTCAGTTGGTAGAGCGCAACCTTGCCAAGGTTGAGGTCGAGAGTTCGAGACTCTTCTCCCGCTCCAGTTGTTGTGGATCCGGTTGCAGTAAATAGTGAGATGAAAGCTCCAATGCGGGAGTAGCTCAGTTGGTAGAGCGCAACCTTGCCAAGGTTGAGGTCGAGAGTTCGAGACTCTTCTCCCGCTCCAGAATTCGAAAGGGAAGCATCGCTTCCTTTTTTTGTAACCCTCCCGGGGGTTGCGCAGCAAGTCTCTGGCGAGGTAGCAAAGAGGTTATGCAGCGGCCTGCAAAGCCGTTTAGACGGGTTCGATTCCCGTCCTCGCCTCCAGAAAATCAAGGACTTAGCGAAACTTTAGCTGGTCCGTCCAGGTTCTGCACCTCCCGGTTTGGGAGGTGCACCTCCCTCAAAACGGCCAAGTTGCCGTTGACATTTCCGACAAGCGTTCTATTCTGGACGTATGGCCTCCATCAAAAAAACTCCCTCTGGTACTTTCCAGCTTTCCGTTAAGAACAAGCTGCTGCCGAAAACGTTTTAGGCAACCTTCGATACTTTCGAAGAGGCTGATCGCTTCGGAAAGCGGCTTGACGGCCTTCTTGCGCAGGGAATTGTTCCGGCAACTTTGCCTGAACCCCGAAAGGGAGCGGCCACCGCGTGGTCGGTCGGGCGCGGCGTCGTTGAATATCTGCGTGGCAATGGCGTTCCGCTTTCGGAGGTCAAGCTTCTCGACACCATCCAGCCTTCACTGGCAGAGGTAAGCACCGCCATGCTCAATTATGAGTGGGCGGAAGGGTGGATACTTAGCTTGGGCGCTGGCGGGAACGGCGACGATCAGCGACCTGGCCGCGCAGCACGGCGTCAGCCGCAAGTTCGTCTACCAGCAGGCGGACAAGGCCAGCGTCGCGTTGGACGACGTGTTCGCATCGGCGGCACCGGACGAGGTGCTCTTCGCGCGCCCGGTGACCAGGACATGGCTGCGCCAACTGACGCTGGGTTTGACCATGATCTGCTACAGCTCCTGGCGTGGTGTCGTGGAATTGATGCGCGACATGCTGGGCGTGGCCATCAGCGAGGGTACCGTTCACAATGTGCACCAGGCAGCCGCGCGACAGGCCGGCGCAATCAACCGTGGCCAGGATCTGTCGACGATTCGTGTCGGCCTGCACGACGAAATTTTCCAGGGTTCCCAGCCCGTGCTCGCCGGCGTCGACGCCAGGTCGACCTACTGCTATCTGCTTGCCACGGCCGAGCATCGCGACGCCGACACCTGGGGTATTCTGCTCGACGCTTCACAGCAGGGATTGAATCCCGATTACACGATCGCCGATGCGGGCCAGGGACTGCGCGCCGGGCAGAAGGCGGCTTGGGGCGACAAGCCCTGCCACGGCGACGTATTCCACATTCAGCATCAGTGCGAGGGGTTGGCCAACACTCTGGCCGGCATCGCCAAGGGGGTTAGGTCGCGGCGCAAGAAGCTGCAGACCAAGACCGGGAAAGCGTACCAGGCCCCGGATCTTGGCGACCGGATCGCGCTCGCCCTGCGGGCAGAAGCCGGAGCACATGCGCTTGCCGGCGACATCCGAACGCTCACCGCATGGCTCGCGCACGACGTGCTGGCATTGGCCGGTCCGAACCTGGAGATCCCCGGATAGATCTGTTCGACTTCATCGTTGCCGAGTTTGGCCGGCGCGAGTCCGACGATCCACGTCGTATCCGGCCGGTGCGCATTGCGCTGCAAAACCAGCGCGACGATCTGCTCGCCTTCGCCGGCGTACCCGACGATAAATTGTCCATGATTGCGCGTGCCCACCAATTACCGGAAAACGTCGTGCGCGCGGCATGCGTGCTGCACCGCAAGCCGCGCACATCGCCCGCGTACTGGCACGGATGGAACCGGCTACGCGCCAGGATGGGCGCTACATTCCTTGCCGTCTTCGATGCTATGGCGAAGGCCATGGCGCAGACACCCAGAAGCAGCGCCCTGGTCGAAAACCTGAACTCGAGGCTAGGCAAATACTTCACGTTGCGGTGCCAGCTCGGTGGCTCGTACCTGGACCTGCTGCGGTTCTTCCTGAATCATCGGTGCTTCTTGCGCAGCCGGGTCCCTGATCGGATTGGTAAAAGTCCGACCCAGCTGATGACTGGCAAAGACCATCCCCACTGGCTCACACTCCTCGGCTTCGGGCCACTTCAGCCACAAAGAGCTTGAACTGCGGGAGGCTGCAAGCCTCCTTGGAATCACTTCCTGAACGCTGAAATTCCATTGCTCAGGTGGAAGCAAAACACTCGCCCCTGCTACCCCAAAACGGGCTTTTTTGAACCACGCCCCAAAACGCAATAATTGACCTGCGCCGCCGTAATAATAATTGAGTTTTCGTTAACCATCTGATACATTGCTGCCCGGATGGCAGGGTTTCCTCTTTATTCCCCAATGTGACGTGCGACTCCGTGCAGCCTGCGCCAGGCCAGTCTGCGACGGTTCGGCCATGGCCGCTTATTCGGACGCCATTTGCGCCGCCGCGCATGCGCGCGACAGATGTCATTTCCTTCTTAAAAGCAAAAAGGTTCTTTGTGTTTCGTTCGTATCCGCTGTCCGCTCGTTTCCTGGTGTTCATTGTCCTGCCAGTCGCCGCGCTGCTTGTCGCGGTCTTCTTGTATTTCCGTCCCAGCCAGGCGCAGGCCGTCGGCCAGGTACTGGTACGCGGCGTGCGCGCGCCGGTGACGCTGGCGCGCGACGACCACGACGTCTTGTACATTAAGGCCGACAATGAACGCGACGTCTATTTTGCGATGGGCTACGCGCACGCGCAAGACCGGCTGTGGCAGCTGGAAATGCAGCGCCGCATGGCGCAGGGCCGGCTGAGCGAACTGTTCGGCCAAAAGACCATCAAGCAGGATATCTGGTTTCGCACGCTCGACCTGCAGGGCGCGGCGGCCAGCGCCTTGCCCGCGCTGGGAGCGCCCGCGCGCGATTCGCTTGAGGCTTACGCCGCAGGCGTCAATGCCTGGATCGACAGCGGCACGCCCTTGCCGCCCGAGTTCGTCCTGATGGAGCTGAAGCCGGCCCACTGGCGACCGGTCGATTCGCTGGCCGTAATCAAGCTGCTTGCGCTGAGCCTGGGAGGCAATCTGCGCCAGGAGACCGAGCGCTTCGTCGCCGGCCAAGTCCTCGATCCGGCCCAGCTGCGATCGCTCAATACTGGCTATCCCGATGACGCGCCCGTGACGGTGCAGGGGCTGCAGCAAAGCAAGGCGGCAGGGCAGGTACTGGCCGGCTTGGGCCTCTTGCAAGCCCAGGTCGAAGACCTGCTTCAGCTGGGCGGGCGCTTCGTCGGCAGCAATGCTTGGGTGGTGTCGGCGCGACTGTCGGCCAACGGCAAGGCGATACTGGCCAATGACCCGCACCTGAGTCTGCAGTTGCCGTCGATGTGGTACGCGGTGCGCCAGGACGGCGGCGCGCTGCGGGCCTCAGGTATGAGTCTAGTCGGCTTGCCGGCTGTCGTGTTTGGCAAGAACGAACGGATCGCCTGGGGCGGCACCAATATGATGGCCGACGTGCAGGATCTGTATCTCGAGCAGGTCGACAGCGCCGACCCGACCCGCTACCGGGTCGGCGAGGGCTGGGGAAAAATCAGCAGCAGGATCGAACAGATCCAGGTCAAGGCCGAGTTTCCGTCATCGCTGCGCGCGCCGCTCGAACCTGTCAGCATCAAAATACGCGCGACCGCGCACGGCCCCCTGATCAGCGACGCCGTCGGCAGTTTCGAGCAGCCGGTGGCGCTGCGCTGGACCGCGTTGGACTCCGGCGACACCACCTACGAAGCCCTGTTTCGCCTCAGCTATGCGACGGATTGGACGGGATTCCGGCAGGCGCTGGCGTTTCAGTCGTCGCCCGTGCTCAATATGTTGTTTATCGACCGCGCCAACAATATCGGCTATCAGGGCGCCGGACATATCCCGGTGCGCGCGGAAGGCAACGGGACCTTGCCGGTTCCCGGCTGGACCGGCACGTATCGATGGAAGTCCTATATTCCGTACGAGGCCATGCCACAGAGTTTCAACCCCAAGCGTGGCTTCATCGTGTCGGCGAACAACAGAGTCAGCGGTCCAGAGTATCCGTATTTCATTTCAAGCGACTGGGCGCCGCCGGCGCGTGCACGCCGCATCGAGCAGATGATCGAACAGGGCAGCAAAGGCGCGGCGCGCCTGTCGATGGCCACTATGCAGGACATGCAACTCGACTTGCTCAATCTCGAAGCACAGCAGATCCTTCCGCTGCTGACCGCGTTGCCACCGGCCAACGAGCGGCAGAGGCGAGCCTTGCAGTACCTGGCGCACTGGGACGGGCAGATGACGCGCGAGAGCCGAGCCGCCTCGATCTACACTGCATGGATCGGGCACCTTCGCGTGCGTTTGTTCGCACGTGGCCTGCAGGGGTACTGGAACAAGGCGCAGCACCATCCGCACCTGGTATCGTTGGCGCAAAACGCCCCGCTGAGCGCGGTAATCGACGCCCTGACGCTCACCACGATCGATTGGTGCGACCGCGCCCACAATGGTGGCAGCTGCAATGGCGCGCTGGGCGCGTCGCTGGATGACGGCTTGAACGAGCTCGAGAAGCTGCGTGGCGCCAATATGGATGATTGGCAGTGGGGCGGCATGCACACCATCCATTTCAGGCATATCCCGTTTAGCGACGTCAATCTGCTGGAAACGGTGTTTGCGCGCAAAATGGCCAGCGGTGGTGCGCAGGCCACGGTCAATACAGCCAATGCCAACTTCCAGGGTTCGCTCGGCTACGTTCAGAATTTCGGCGCCGCCTTCCGTCAGGTGATCCAGTTCGAGCCCGGCCAACACCTGTTTATCAATTCCACCGGCCAGTCGGGCCATCCGCTCAGCATTCACTACGATGACATGATGCGGCTGTACGGCGAGGGGCGCTATGTGCGTTTCGACGACAATAACACGGTGGCGCGGCGCGCACTGGTGCTGGTCCCTGCGCCGCACTAGGAAGCTTTCAATGACACTATATGATGCGTTTAGTCGTAACTCGCCCAACAAGGTCTTCGCTTCGATCGTGCTCGGCGCATTGGCCGGCATCGCCTATGCGCTGCTGATTCCCATCGTCCTCAATAGCTTGCCAACGGAATCGGGCGTCATTGCGCGGGGAGTGCCGGTCCGGCCCGACACCTTCCTGGGCCTTGAAGTGTCCAACATCCAGATGGCGGCGCTGTTCCTGTCAATCTGCCTATTCATCCTGTTTGCACGCTCGACCTCGCAGATCGTGCTGTTGCGGGTGTCGATGGATATCGCCTCCGAACTGCGGCTGAAGATCTACCGCAGGATTGGTGGCACGCCGATCGTATTCCTCGAACGGATGGGAGCCTCGCGACTGATCGCCGTGCTGACCACCGATGTGAACCGGATCGTGATAGGAGCGCGCAGCCTGCCAGACTTGCTGATTAGTATAGTCACGCTGACGGGCATGCTCGGTTTTCTGCTCTATATGAACATTGCCGTATTCTGGTTTGTCATGGGGGCGATCCTGTTCGGCGCCGTCAGTTACCAGATCCCGCTGCACTTCGGAAAACGCTATTTCATCCGTTCACGTGCTGCCACGGACGAGCTGCAGGAGTCAGTTCGCGGGCTGATTCATGGCGCCAAGGAGCTCAAGCTTAACAACGTCAAGCGCGCCAGTTTTTTTCGCGAGTCGCTCGAAGCGCACGAGGCCGAGATTCGCAAGTCCGACAAGCTCGGCTACACGATCGTGCGCGCCTCGATGAATTACGGCGACTTGATCAGCTTTTTCGTCATCGGCGCTATCGCCTTCGTTTTTGTAAATTATCGTGCCGTCACCCATTCCGAGCTGCTTGGCGTCATCATGGCGCTGCTGTATGTGACTGGGCCGGTTGCCAATATCCTTAACAATATCCCGCCGGTGCTGCTGGCCAAGGTGTCGCTTCGCAAGGTGAACGGCATGCTGGCCGAGTTGCCCGAAGAACCGGGTGCGGATGGCCAGTGCGCGCCGGTCGCGTGGAGCGTGCTGCGTTTCTCAGGCGTCCAATACCAGCACCAAGGCGCCGACGGGGCCGGATTCAAGGTCGGGCCGATCGACCTCGAGATCGCGCGCGGAGAGGTGACCTTTATTGTCGGCGGCAATGGCTCGGGCAAGTCAACCTTGAGTAAGCTGATCACGCTGCACTATGTGCCGACGGACGGCGTCATCGCCTTTGGCGAAACCACCGTCGACATGGCAACCCTAGCCAGTTGCCGCCAACAGATTGGCGCAATCTTCACCGACTACTATCTGTTTGATCGATTGCTTGGCGTGGCTGATCAGGGTCTGCAACAGCGCATCGACGCCTACTTGGTGGCCTTGCGTCTGGCGCACAAGGTGACCGTCAAGGACGGCCGCTTTTCGACGCTGGCACTGTCAGACGGACAAAAGAAACGGCTGGCCCTGCTGGTGGCCTTGCTTGATGATAAGAGCCTGTACCTGTTCGATGAATGGGCTGCAGATCAGGACTCCACGTTCAAGGACGTGTTCTACAACACCATCTTGCCCGACCTGAAGGCCATGAATAAAGCCGTGGTCGTGATCAGTCACGACGACCGCTATTTCGACGTGGCCGACAAGGTGCTGGTCATGGAAGAAGGACGCCTGGTGCGCGTCGAGCGCCGACCATCGGCGGTGCAACTTGCCTAGCGCGGCTCGCCAGGCAAGTTGCAGCTGGTGCAGATCGTCTCGGCGTCGATCATGGTGAAATTGACCTGATACATGGCGCCGGCCGGTAACCGCGGCAGCGTGTCGCGTATCTCGAACCAGAGCGCGTGCCGAATGGGTCGATACGCGTCAGCGTAATCGCGTCGAAATCGAAAAAGTATCCGACCGTGTTGAAACTGGCCTTGAAAAAGCTTTCCTTGGCCAAAAAGACCATGCTGAGCGGCGTTGTTGCACGGATACCAAGCCAATCAGGTAAAGTGCTGGCCCCAGATAATCCGTGCCAGTCCATGCCCAACAAACACAACGAAAAGCGTCGCCACCACATACCGAAGATGAAATTCAAGGTGACGAACTGGGCGGAGTACGACGCCGGTCTGCGTCGGCGCGGCAGCCTGACCTTGTGGGTGACAGATGAAGCAATCGCCAGCTGGCAGGCGGCGCCCCGACCCCACCCCCGGTGGCCAGTCCTTCTATTCGGACCTGGCGATCGAGACTGGTTTGATGTTGCGCCTGGCATTTCATCTACCGCTGCGCCAAACCGAAAAATTGATGGCCTCGGTTTTCGAGCTGATCGGAGTATCGCCTGCGACGCCCGACCATAGTACGCTGAGTCGCCGGGCAATGACGATGACATCCATTTCGAAAGGCTGTCCTCTGCCCGATGGACCGGTCCATTTGTTGACCGACAGCACCGGGCTGAAGGTCGACGGCCGGTGAATGGCTGCAGGAAAAGCACGGTGTGAAAGCCCGGCGGACCTGGAAGAAATTGCATCTGGCGGTGGACGCCGGCACCGAACTGGTCATGGCATCGACCCTGACCGCGAACGATATGGGAGATACTTCGCAGGTGGCGCCATTGCTCGCTCAGGTCAAAGCCGACATTGGCAGCGTCACGGCCGATGGCGCCAATGATGGGGCGCCGACCTACGACATAATCGCCGCACAGGCGGGCAACATACCGTCATCATTCCCCCCCTGTGAACGCCGGTACTGAGCGCCACCGCCAACGATCATCCGTCGCAGCCGGACCAGCACCTTACCGTGATGGCGGCGCGGGGACGGATCGGCTGGCAGGAGGATACTGGCTACGGCGAGCGCTCACTTGTCGAGACCGCGATGGGCCGCGACAAGACCATCATTGGTGCTGGCCTGCGCGCACGCAGCCTACCCGGCCAGCGCGCCGAGGCGGCCGCCGGCGTGGCGGTCCTCAATCGCATGTTGCACAAACGGACGGCCAAACTCCGTCCGCCGTCCACGAGTGGCTTCCTGAATTCATTGGGAAAGGGGACCTTCAACCAAATCGGCATCCATGCAACAATGCCTTGCTCAGGTGGAAGTAATACGCTCGCCCCCTGCTACCTAAAAATGGTCTTTTTTGAACCACGCCCGGATCTGTGCGGGGGCGTCAGCTAACTGGCGTCCCTACCGCGACCGCAGTGTCGAATGGCTCAGCAAGATGAAACGATGCACGCCCGAAATGTTCTTTCATTGGTGCATCGACCATGATTTGGTTGGATAACGAGAGCCGAATGAAGTCAGAGCTTCACGTACGGTTCTGCGAGAGCCTCGGGGTGAAATTCCCCGGGGCTACTCACCCGACCAGTTTCGGGATGCCGGTACGGCAAAAATCTAAAAGTGACCGAAAACAGGCGTTTTTTGACCGGCGCCCATTAATTCAACGACGCCTATTTATAACAGGTTGCGCCTACCTTGTTTGTAAGATATGCGGGTTAGTTTTTCGTTTTCTGAGACGACCCCCTTTTGCAAGAACCCTCAATGGATATGTAAAACACTCCACACCTCGTACCTATAATTGTTTTGCAAAAATTGTGCGTAGCCGGTGAGCTATTTTATTCACATTGGGAGATTTAAGCATAGTCATGTGGTTGCCCGGGATTTTCCAATAAGCAAGATCAGGGCAATACTGACCCCATTGCATCTTCATGTTGTCGAGGGGAATCTCATCCTCGGATTTTAATGAGTTTTCACAATCACTTGCCTCGATAAGATGTAACTTTTCAGTATAAATTTGTTCTGGAATATAGGAGGTATTAAGGTTTGCTTCAAACACTCTTACAATTCTTCGCAATGACTCTAAATCTGCGCGGGGTGGAAATATCTGCACTTCAATTAATCGCTGCAAAAGTAATTTAAGCTGCTGTTCAGCATCGAGCTTACCTAAATTTTCCATCGAAATACCAATAGGTCGCCTTAAACTCAATTCATACAATCGGGCTAGCTCCTCGATGGTTTCTGTGCGAGTAAAGCGTTTATTTTTCACGGAAGGAGAGTTGCTATCAATGATTATCAAATTGGCAATTTCATAGCCTTGCCGCTTAAGTTGAGTTGCCATTTCGAAGGCAATCCAGCCTCCGAAGGAGTGTCCCAGTAATTGATAAGGCCCTTGTGGGTATTTTTCTTGAATTGATTTAATGTAGGATTGAGCGGCTGTAGGAACATCAAAGTAAGGCACCAGCATGTTATCCAGCCCACGAGGTTGTAACCCATGTACGGGAATATGAGATCCAAGGCTATCTGCTAAATCCGTAAACGTTGTGATGCCCGCGCCTGCCCCGGGAATGCAAAATACGGGTAGACAATTATTTTCTCCATTTTGAATCGTAATTAAGGGCGAATGCAATGTTTCAGGATGAGTCGCTAAGGTTTTTTCTGAAGCGGCCAATTCTGCAGACAGGGCTTCCCCGAGAAGTCTGATGTTAGGCTCATCCATAATCGTATAATGTGTTCCATTTATTGGTATGACTTGAAGCTGCCCGCCCATTTTTTGCCATCCAAGTGTACTATCACTTCCATTTCCCTCCATAGCTTTGAAAAGCGATATTGGTGCAGAAATTGATTGAATCACATAATGAAAATTCGCTTTATATATCCCGTGGCGAACAGATAAATGACGTTTAAAAGTGGTTTGATCAATATCGTTTGGCAATAATCCATTAGCCTTAGCAAAAATGAACAATTGGTCAATATCGTTACTCTCCGCAAGTGTTTTAAGCTGACCTACAATTTCCGTGGGTGCAACACTTTCTAGCCGCATTGACGCAGTTGCCATTTCAGCATAAGCAAGATTGTCCTGTACCATTGACCTCGTGTAAGTGTGCGATGTATCGAATAATCCCAGAAAGTTGATTGTTTCGTCGGATCCAATTAATTGCGCGGCCATCTCATGTGCAACAATTCCGCCGAAGGACCAGCCTGCGATACGGTATGGCCCATGCGACTGAATTTTGCGAATTTCTTGCAAATATAAACTCGCCATTTCCTCTACTGTTTCAAGCGGCAATTCATTAGATCTAAATCCCCTTGCTGCTAAGCCGTAAATGGGGATATCGCTATCTATCCAACGAGCCAAATTGTATGCATATCCTATTTCCCCTTCCACTGGATGAATAAGAAATAGTGGCGTGCGATTACCTTCTATACGGATAGGCATTAGTATAGAGTCATTGCCTGGTTGAAAATTGTTTGCTATCAGCGATGCGAAATTCTCGAGGCTTGGATACATAAATACATCCCTTACCGATAGTTCTTTTTCATATTGTTGATGTAATCTAGAAAGAAATCTGACAACCAAAAGCGAATGCCCACCCAGCTCAAAGAATTGATCATGGCGACCCACCCGTTCTACTCCTAAGAGCTCTTGCCAGATATTGGCAATGGCGATTTCGATCTCGCCTTCTGGGGCTTCATAGGCACGCGACACCACGGCTGACTGATCAGGTGCAGGTAAAGCTTTGCGATCGAGCTTGCCATTGGGCGTTAATGGGAAAGCGACCAGCGTCACAAAGGCGGACGGTACCATGTACTCAGGTAAGACAGAGGAAAGCTGATCACGCAGATCGGCAGTTGACAACACCGTGTCTTCTTTTGCAATCACATAAGCAACCAGGCGCTGCTCACCTGGCACATCCTCACGTGCGGTGACAATCGCTTCACGCACACCGGCACAAGTAGCCAGCTTGGCCTCGATTTCTCCCAGTTCAATCCTGAAACCACGGATCTTGACCTGGAAGTCATTGCGACCGATGTACTCGATATTGCCATCAGGCAGATAACTCGCCAAGTCACCTGTTTTATATAGACGAGCGCCAATCTTGGTGCTAAACGGATCGGCAATAAAACGTTCAGCAGTTAAGTCAGGACGGTTCAGGTAACCACGCGCTACACCCGCACCACCGATATAGATTTCACCAGCTACGCCTAAAGGTACGGGTTGCAGATGTGTATCGAGGATGTAAATTTGGGTGTTGGCGATGGGACGGCCAATTGACTCTAGTGAAAACGACACCGTCTCCAAAGTTGTGTTTCGGTAGGTCGACCAAATAGTTGTTTCAGTTGGACCATATAAGTTCCACAATTCTCTTACTCGATTTCTTAGTCGGTTAGATAGGCTTTTTAATAAAGCCTCGCCACCACAAAGTGCTTTTAAAGATTTTTTCCCCTCCCAGTTACTATTAGACAATAATTGCCATGTGACCGGAGTTGCCTGCATTACAGTAATAGAAAATTGTTGTAGCATTTTTTGCAAAAGCACTGGATCTGAAGCAATCGCGCTGCTAGCTAATACGATTTTCGCACCATTAATCAGTGGTAAATATAATTCAAGGCCGGCAATATCAAAAGAAAGCGTAGTAACTGCCAATACGGAATCTTGGGGCGTAATACTAGGCCTGCAAGACATGGCGCATAAAAAATTCACCAAGTTGCCATGCTCGATCATCACCCCTTTAGGCACTCCGGTTGATCCTGAGGTATAAATCACATAAGCCAGGTGATTGGGAGTGATGCCCAGTGTTTTTGCATCTGGATTATGTTCAGGCGAGGCAATGGGTTGATCCAATAACAGGGTCGGTAAAGACAATGCGGCTTGCCCCCTATGCGCTACAGTGTCTTGCAACTGACTGTGTGTCAGCAGGGCTCTTGGCTCACTATCGGTGAGCATATGCCCCAGGCGCTCTTGTGGATAGCTTGGGTCAAGTGGCACATAAGCACCGCCTGCTTTCAAGATCCCCAGTAAGCCCACCACCATCTCCAAGCTACGCTCAACACAGATCGCCACCCGGTCGTCAGGACGGATTCCGAGCCCGATTAACGCATGCGCCACCTGGTTGGCCCGTTTGTTTAAGGCGTCGTACGTCAAAAACTGCTCTTCAAACACCACGGCAATGGCATCAGGAGAATTGGCCACCTGAGCTTCAAACAACTGATGGATCAACTGGTTTGGGGGGTAATCAACAGCCGTATCGTTAAAGTCAACAATCAGTTGCTTATGTTGCTCGGGTGTAAGTAGCGGTAATTGACTGATACGTTTTGTTTCATCAGCGGCCATGCCAGAAAGAAGGACTTGCAGATGACCGATTAGCCGCTCCATCGTGGCTTGCTCAAACAAATCACTAGCATACTCTAAACTACCTGTGATGAATCCTCCTGCCTCCGACAAAGACAAAGTCACATCAAATTGCGTCGTCCGGTGTGAGGTTGCGATGCCCGATAGGTTTAAGTCTGGTAAGCTCAATTCCCCGCCCACGGGAGTATTTTGCAATACCAACATGGCCTGAAACACAGCGCTATGACTTAAACTGCGTACTGGTTTAATGGCATCGACCACTTGTTCAAATGGAATATCTTGATGCGCATACGCTTCTAAGGTATTGGTTCTCACTTGTGCCAGTAATTGCGCCACGCTCGGATCATCGTCAAACTGAACACGCAGTGCTAAGGTATTCACAAAAAAGCCGATGAGCGATTCGCTTTCAGAACGCTGACGATTGGCAATAGGAGTGCCTATCACCACATCGTTCTGCCCACTCATACGAGACAACAGGGCTGACCAACCCGCCAAAAGCGCCATAAATAAAGTAGTGCCATGGCGTTGACTTAGGTTGCGCAAATTTTGTGTTAATTCTGTAGAGAGTGATACAGGAATACGATTACCCTCATAGCTCTGAACCGAAGGCCGAGGGCGATCTGTTGGTAAGGATAAAAGTTGCGGTGCTCCTGCTAAGTGCGATTTCCAGTAATTGATTTGTTGCTGCAATACCCCACCTTGCAACCATTCTCGTTGCCATACGGCGTAATCGGGATATTGAATTGCTAAAGCAGGCAAGGAGTGAGGCTGCCCTTGGCTATAGGCTGTATAAATGCTACTGACTTCTTTAATCAAAATGCCAATCGACCAGCCATCTGAAATAATGTGATGTTGCGTTACCAAGAGAATATGCTCGATAGGTGATAAAGCCACTAATCGGCCCCGAATTAACGGCCCTTTTTCCAAATCAAATGGAGATTTTGCTTCAAATTCTAGAATAAGTTCAATCTGATCCTTTTGATCATCTTCCGATAATGATTGCAGGTTATGCTCAACAAGACTAAAGGCTTGATCTATCGGCCCAATGACTTGAATTGGTTGACCATCAACTGTAGTGAACGTCGTGCGCAAACTTTCATGACGCTCTACGATGCAATTCAGGGTGGCAACGAGGGCTTCTCTATTTAAGTTCCCAGATAACCTTAATGATGCTGGCATGTGGTACGCAAAACCTGCTGCGTGGTCTAGTTGATCTAAAAACCATAAACGCTGCTGGGCAAAGGATAGGGGCAAATTTAGAGCTCGGTCCGCTAAGGTTATCGCAGGCACTATTGATGCATGGGCCTTCTCTACTTGCTGAGCGACTTTACTTAACTGCGCATCCACAAATACATCTTTAATCGCAAGTTCTACATTGAGTGTTTTACGCACACGTGACACCATTTGTGTCACTAGCAAAGAATGCCCACCTAGTTCAAAGAAATTATCGCGTCGACCGACACGATCTAAACCTAATAGCTCTTGCCAAATGGTCGCAAGCGATATTTCTATCTCTCCTTGAGGAGCTTCATAGGCACATGACACTACTGATGATTGATCGGGCGCCGGCAAGGCTTTGCGATCGAGCTTGCCATTTGGGGTTAATGGGAAAGCAAGCAGTTTCACAAAGGCAGATGGCACCATGTACTCAGGTAAAATAGAGAGCAGCTGATCACGCAGATCGGCAACAGACAAAGTCACATTCTCTTGCGCAATCACATAAGCAACCAAGCGCTTCTCGCCTGAAATATCTTCACGTGCTATTACTGCGACTTCGCGCACCCCATGACAGCTAGCGAGTTTTGCCTCGATTTCTCCAAGTTCAACCCGGATTCCTCGAATTTTCACTTGTTCATCAACTCGTCCTATGAATTCAATATTACCATCGGGTAAATATTTGCCTAAGTCACCGGACCTATACAAAACATCGCCAGGATTATTTGAGCAAGGGTTGGAAATAAATTTTTGTTGAGTTAATTCCGCCTGATTAAAATAGCCAGCCCCAACGGCAATGCCGCCAATATAAATCTCCCCAACAACTCCGATTGGGACAGGGTTCCTGTTATGGTCCAACAGATGGATATGCACATTATCGATAGGGCGTCCTATGGATACCTGAGTCGGGTTTTGCGGACAAATCCAAGCAGTAACTCCTATTGATGTTTCAGTCGGCCCATATTGGTTGTAAATCCTAGCAGTAAATGACGAAAGACAATCATGAACTAACGATAATGATAATTGCTCTCCGCCTAAAATAATGTGTTTCAGAGGAAGGCTCCGGTTACATTCCTTATGATATTTAATAAATTCATACAATATCGACGGAACAAAATCAATCACTGTTACATTTTTCTCTTTCACCAATTTCCATAAATAGACTGGATCTCGATGCCCATCATGTTCCGCTACTACAATTTTTGCCCCATTAATTATTGGTAACAACATCTCCCATACAGATGTGTCAAATGTGTATGGACTCTTATGTATAAAAACATCATCCTCTATATAGCCATGTACACGCCATTGCCAGCTAAATCTGTTTAATAGCCCGATATGATTGATCATCACTCCTTTAGGTTCGCCAGATGTGCCAGATGTATACATAATATAAGCCAGATCATTTGGCTCACTAACATGGTTTACATTCAAAGAAGAGCAAGCATTAATCGTAGCAATGTCTGATTCCAAACATACAACTTGACAATCGGAGCTGAATAATTCCTTATTTAACGCGCTGTCAGTAATGACGAGATGCGGCTTAATATCCTGAAGAAACCATTTAATTCTTGCAGCGGGGATATAAGGGTCAATCGGAACGTAGGCCGCGCCCGACTTTATAATAGCCAGTATTGTTTGAATGGATAATGCAGATCTGTCCATGCATATCATTATACGTTTGGTGGAGTCTGCTCCCAAACTATTTAAATAATGCGCGATTTTATTACTAAAGACATTTAATTCAGCGTAAGTAATTTCTATATCGTTTTCAATTATCGCAATTTTTTCTGGGAAAATTCGAGCTTTTTCATAAAATTTCTCAACAATACTCTCATCTTGTAATTCATAAGCAGTCTCATTAAATTTAGCTAAAATGATTTTGTCCTCAACATTTAACAGATCTAGTGAAACCAACCTTTCGCTTTTCTTTATTACCAGCTGTTCCAACAGATGCGTCAAACACTTACTCATTCTTTCAATAGAATCCCGATTAAATAAGTCTGTGCTATAAGTCAATGTTGCGTTTAACTCATGTTTTGATTCCGTAATAGTTAGCGACAGATCAAGTTTGGACGTGCTAACCGATTGCTCCTCTACCCCGAATGATAGATCCTTAAGTTCCAATGATGCATTTGGCGTGTTTTGCAACGTAAACAGTACTTGGAATAAAGGTCCATGTGACGCACTTCTCTCTAACTTTAATTGCCCAATAATCTTTTCAACTGGTAGCTCTCGATGCTCATATGCATCTAAAATCACAGACTTGACTCTGTCTAAGTACTCGACAAATGTTTCGGTTTCATTAATCCGTGTGCGTATCACCAAAGTATTAACAAAAAAACCGATCAAATTTTCCACCTCGCTTTGATTGCGATTGGCAATGGGGGTTCCGATACAAATATCATTTTGTCCTGAGTATCTCGACAATAAAATATTGAACGCCGCCGTCAACACCATGAACAGTGTGGTTTGTGTTTGCTGACACAACTGACGCAATTCATTTAAAACATTTGAACGTATCTTAAAATATACAGCATCTCCCTTCACACTTATTTCGCTAGGCCGAGGACGATCTGTTGGCAATGTTAAAAGTTGCGGAGCTCCTGTTAAGTTCGATTTCCAATAGTCTATTTGCTGTTGCAATACTTCCCCTTGTAGCCACTCTCGTTGCCATACGGCGTAATCAGCATATTGAATTGCTAAGGCTGGTAGGGAGTGACGCTGCCCTTGGCTATAGGCTGTATAGATATTGCTGACTTCTTTAATCAAAATGCCAATCGACCAACCATCTGAAATAATGTGATGTTGGGTGACCAGGAGAATATGCTCGGTCTGCGATAAAATCAGCAGTTGCCCCCGAATTAATGGCCCTTGCTCTAAATCAAAGGGCGATTTTGTTTCGGCGTCACGAGTACGCTCAATCTGCTCCTTTTGATCAACTTCCGATAATGATTGCAGGTCATGCTCAACAAGACTAAAGACTTGATCTATCGGCCCAATGACTTGGGTTGGTTGACCATCCACTGTAGTGAATGTCGTACGTAAACTTTCATGACGCGCCACGATACAATTCAATGTGGCAATGAGGGCTTCTCTATTCAGAACGCCAGATAGCCTTAAGGATGCTGGCATGTGATACGCAGTACTTGCAGCATGGTCTAGTTGATCTAAAAACCATAAACGCTGCTGGGAATAGGATACAGGGAGATCTAGTTTCCGATCGACCAATGTGATCGCAGGCACCAATGACGCATAGGCTTTTTCTATGTGCTGAGCGACTTTATCTAATTGAGCGTCCAAAAATACCTGCTTAACTGCAAGCTCTACATTAAGTGTTTTACGTACACGCGACACCATTTGCATAACTAGCAAAGAATGCCCACCCAGTTCAAAGAATTGATCATGGCGCCCGACACGTTCTAGGCCCAGGAGATCTTGCCAGATATTGGCAATGGCGATCTCGGTCTCACCTTGCGGAGCTTCATAAGCACGCGACACCACCGCTGACTGATCAGGTGCAGGCAAGAATTTGCGGTCAAGCTTGCCATTGGGGGTTAATGGGAAGGCAAGCAGTGTCACAAATGCAGACGGTACCATGTACTCAGGCAGAACAGAGAGCAGCTGATCACGCAGAGCGGCCGTGGACAACACCGCATCCTCTTGCGCAATCACATAAGCGATTAGGCGCTTCTCGCCTGGCACATCTTCACGTGCGATGACAATGGCTTCATGCACACCAATGCAAGTAACTAACTTGGCCTCGATTTCCCCCAGTTCAATCCGGATCCCTCGAATTTTAATCTGATGATCAATTCTGCCTGTAATTACTAAGATGTCGTTAGGCAATAACCTTCCGATATCTCCAGTTCGATAATACCGTTTTCCATAGCTATCATACCCGAAAGCCTTTTCTGTCTGTTCTTGATTACCCCAGTATCCAAGCGCGAGGTGCTCGCTTTTAATGAAAATTTCACCTTGCCTAAAATCCCAAGGTTGGGATTCTGGGTGATGTAAGACAATTTCGGTTCCGTCTATAGGCGTACCTACGTGAGCATATCCACTAATGTCAAAGTTATGGCTCTTATTAAAAACCCCTTGTAATGCGAGGGTGGATTCCGTCGGGCCGTAACCATTTATAAAAAGTATATTTTCATTAAAATTTCTCTTCAGAATATCAATATCTCTATTACTTACAGGTTCCCCACCCAGAACTATTGCTCTCAGAGAGGGTAGGCTTAAATTACTTTCCTCATCAAATAAATGTTTAAAAAGCGTAGGAGTAGAGTGATATATGGTTAGATCAGCATCATCTATAGTTTTTAAGATTTCTTCTTTTAAGCTAAATTTGGGATCAATGATATGCAATGTTGCCCCATTTAACATTGCCCCAAAAATATCCATCATCGCGGCATCAAAGCTATATGATGATAACAAAGTCAGCGTATCTAATGCTGTTATGTTAAGGCTTCGAGTGTAAGCCTCATAAAAATATAATATATTCCTATGGTTTTGCAATACCCCTTTTGGAGTTCCAGTAGAACCTGACGTGTAAAGTATATATGCGAGACTATCTGGGCTACTTATGAGGCGGGATCGTAGAGAATTTGACGAAGTAAATATATCGTCAATATCTAAAATATTCCGAGGGTCTGGAAATATGGACTCAGCCAATCCTTTATTAAGACTATTAGTGACCACTATTTGTGCCTGAGAATCGGATAGCATGTAACGCAACCGTTCCAGTGGGTATGATGGATCAAGTGGCACAAAAGCATTTCCAGCCCTCAGCGTGCCAAAGATTGCAGGTATGATATGGACATCTTGCTCTAACAGCAGTGCTACAACAACGTTTTTGTCTCCTAGAATGTTAGACAAATACGCAGATAAGGAATCAATTTTTTCACCTAACTCCTTATAAGTGAGAGAATTGTTGGCGCTAATCACCGCATTCTTATGTGGATGCCTGTCAATCTGATTGATAATTTTTTCGCAAATTGTAGTGTTCAATAATTGTTTTTTTGACCTTGATAGCGCCTGAATCGCCAGTCTTTTTTCTTGATTAAAAAAAGGCGCTATTCTTAGAGCAATGGCTTGATTCTGATATAAAGATCGAATTAACTGTAAAAAATGCTCGCTCATTTTTTCAATAGAATCTCGATTAAATAAGTCGGTGCTATAAGTCAATGTCGCGTGTAACTCATGGTTCGATTCTGTAATAGTGAGCGACAGATCAAGTTTGGACGTGCCAGCCGTTTGCCCTTCTGTCTCGAAAGATAAACCATTAAGCTCCAATGATGCAGCTGGCGTGTTTTGCAAAGTAAAAAGTACTTGGAATAAAGGGCCGTGCGACGCACTTCTCTCTAACTTTAATTGCTCAATGATTTTTTCAACGGGCAATTCCCGATGCTCATATGCACTTAAGATTACGGATTTGACTCTGTCTAAGTATTCGACAAAGGTTTCTGCTTCATTAATCTGTGTGCGTATCACCAAAGTATTAAGGAAAATACCGACTAGATTCTCCACCTCACTTTGATTGCGATTTGCAATGGGCGTTCCGATACAAATATCATTTTGTCCCGAGTATCGTGACAATAAAATATTAAACGCCGCGGTTAATACCATAAATAGTGTGGTTTGCGTTTGCTGACACAACTGACGTATTTCATTTAAAACATCTGAAGGTATCTTAAAATATACAGCATCTCCCTTCACCCTTATTTCGTTAGAACGAGGGCGATCTGTTGGCAAGGTTAAAAGTTGCGGTGCCCCTGCTAAATTCGATTTCCAGTAATCAATTTGCTGTTGTAATACTTCACCTTGTAACCACTGCCGTTGCCATACTGCATAATCGGCATATTGTATAGGTAGCGGGGGAAGTGGGTGTGGCTGCCCTTGGCTATAGGCCGCATAGATGCTACTGACTTCTTTAGTTAGAATGCCCATCGACCAGCCGTCTGAAATAATGTGATGTTGCGTGACTAAAATAATATGCTCGGTAGGCGATAAAATCAACAATTGTCCCCGAATTAATGGTCCGTGCTCTAAATCAAAGGGCGCTTTTGCTTCGGCTTCTAGAATAAGTTTAATTTCACCCTTTTGATCATCTTCCGATAATAATTGCAGGTCATGTTCTACCAAGCTAAAGGGCTGATCAATAGGTCCAATAACTTGAATTGGTTCACCATCAACTGTAACGAATGTCGTGCGCAAACTTTCATGACGCTCTACGATGCAATTTAGTGTGGCAATAAAGGCTTCTCTATTTAATGCACCAGATAACCTTAAGGATGCTGACATGTGATACGCAATGCTTGCCGCATGATCCAATTGATCTAAAAACCACAAGCGTTGCTGGGAATAGGATACGGGTAGATCTAGCGTTCGATCCGCTAAGGTGATCGCAGGCACTAATGATGCATGGGCTCTTTCTATGTGCTGAGCGACTTTACTTAACTGCGCATTAACAAATACATCTTTAATCGCAAGCTCTACATTAAGTGTTTTACGTACTCGCGAGACCATTTGCATAACAAGCAAAGAATGCCCCCCCAGCTCAAAGAAATGGTCATGACGACCAATATGTTCTAAGCCCAGGAGGTCTTGCCAGATATGCGCTATGGCGATCTCGACGTCCCCTTCTGGGGCTTGATAGGCACGCGACACCACAGCTGACTGATCGGGTGCAGGTAAAGCATTGCGGTCGAGCTTGCCATTGGGCGTTAATGGGAAGGCAAGCAGCGTTACAAAGGCGGACGGCACCATATACTCAGGCAGGATTGAGAGCAGCTGATCACGCAAGTCGGCCGTTGACATCACCGTGTCTTCTTTTGCAATCACATAAGCGACCAAGCGCTTCTCACCTGGTCTATCTTCACGTGCGGTGACAATCGCTTCACGCACACC